>JACEUQ010000002.1:132500-432500 GCA_024998815.1 Opitutus sp. | reverse complement strand
CCAAAACCAAATTTTTTACATGGGCCGCTGAAGGGTGGCCCTTCGCGCTCGGCTGGGCTTGGCAGGGTGCCCCGCCGCTGGTGGTCGGCGCAGTGCGCGACGTTATGGCCCCCGGCCTGCCAGGGTTGCGTGTAGGTATGCCAAAGCCTTGCTTGGCCGGTGGAGAAACGGGCGGATCGAAGGGTGGGTGGTCGCGAGCTTGCCGAAGCGGCGTGGGCGGGCTTTAAGCAGGTACCACAATGTTTTCAAAACCGACTCCGCTTTGGATTGTGTTAGGTGGCTTCGGCCTCGCTTGCATGGCGGGGGGGATCAATGCGGTGGGATTTCTGGGTATGCATCATCAGGCGATCTCGCACATGTCTGGCACCGTGACGGTGTTGAGCAATGAGCTTGCGACGGGTCGGTTTTCGTTGGCGGTGTACGCGGTCGCCGTGGTGGTTTCGTTTTTTATCGGCAGCGTTCTCAGCGGTGCGATCATTCGTGAAAGTGCGCTCAAGCTCGGGAGGCGTTACGGGGTGGTGTTGGCCATTGAATCGGCGCTACTTTTCGCGGCCTGCCAAATGCTGATGACCGGGAACTATGCCGGCGACTGTTTGGCGGCGATGGCCTGCGGCCTGCAAAACGCGATGGCGACTCATTATAGCGGTGCGGTGATCCGCACCACCCACATGACGGGCATCATCACGGATGTGGGCATCGCCGTCGGTTTAAGGCTGCGGGGCGTGGCGATCGATGCTCGCCGCATCCGCCTTCTGTTGGTGTTGCTGGCAGGTTTTTTCACCGGAGGGATACTCGGGAGCCTGTGTTATACCCACATCGGCTTCGCCACGCTGTTGATTCCGGCCACGCTGTCGGGGTTGGCGGGGGTGGGCTACTTTTGTTTCAAGCATTGGCGGCGGTGAGAAAATCGGCTCCGGTGCGACCACCGGGTTTATATTTGCATGATCCCGGTTGTTGTTTTCTTCTTCGGCAACCCGCTGTCTGGTTTAGCTGTTAACCCCTCTTTTTTTTCATGGAACCGCTCCCTCGTCACCTGCTTCCCCTCGGTTTAGTTTCGCAAGTGATCAAAGACCTCCCTGTCGCGGAGGACGCGCGTGTTTTACCCGCAGTTGACGATCTCGTCACTTTGGCCGAGGCACTGAAGGCCTGCCCGATCTGCGTGGTGGTGATCGGCCCTGATTGGCCGCCGCAGGATCTGGCTGCCGCACGTGAGTTGATTCTCGATCATGCCGCCGCTTGCGTGGTGGCAACCAATCTGGATCCCGCTGCACTTCAGTCCGCGATCAGTGCCGCGATTGAGGAGCGCGATCGGCGGGTGGAATCCGGGTTTTTCACCCAACTGGTGCACCTGCTGCCGGACCCGGTTTACTTTAAAGACCGTTATGGCCGTTTTCTGGCCGCAAATCCCTTTATTGCTAAGCACTTAAGGGTGGATGATCCGGCGGTTTTGATTGGTCGCAGCGACTTCGATTTCTTTTCCTCCGAACACGCGCAACAGGCGTTTACGGACGAGCAGGAGGTCATGCGCACCGGCCAGCCGATCACCGCTTTATTAGAGAAGGAAACGCATGACGGCGATCGCGTTACCTGGTGCGTGACCTGGAAGGCACCGCTTCTTGACCAGAGCGGCCGAGTGATCGGCACTTATGGTTTCTCACGCGACCAGACCAATCTCAAGAACACGGAAATCGCGCTGGCCACGGAACGGCATCTTTTGGAAGTGCTACTCACCGGTTTGCCTGACTCGGTTTTCATCAAGGACCGCGAAGGGCGTTTCCTCTTGGCCAATCAAGTGGTCGCCCAATGGATGGGCGAAACTCCGGCTTCTCTGAGGGGGAAGAGCGATACGGATATTTATCCGCCGGAGTTAGCGGCGGTTTTCCGTAAAGACGAAGAGGACGTCATGGCCTCGGGTATGCCGGTGATTAACCGCGAAGAGGTGATTAACACCAAGGATGGCCGTGAACTTTACGTACTGACGACCAAACTGCCTTATCGTAATCCCGCCGGTGAGATCATCGGCGTCATCGGCATGTCGAGGAACATTACCCTGCGTAAGGGGTTTGATGCGGAAATGAGGGCGGCGCAGACCGAGATCGCCACTTTGCGCTCCGAGGTGGCTCGACTGACCACCGAGGTGACGTCGCGTTTATCCTGATTCGGCACGGCCGTGGTTGTTTCGCCACGGCCATGGGGGGGGGGGGCGCTGGGACTGAGCGTTTGGCAGAGGCCGCAGGTTTACTGAGCGCAGGGTTGCAATGCCAGCCATGCGGCTGACAAGTTGGCCCGCTTATGGCTTTGTTTAGTCTTCTTGATGTTAATCTCTGTTTCGGTGGTCCGGCGGTCCTTGATAAGGTCAACTTTCAAGTCGATCCGGGTGAACGCCTGTGTCTGGTAGGCCGCAATGGCGCGGGCAAATCCACGCTGATGAAGGTCATCGGCGGCGAGATCAAGTCCGACACCGGTGCGGTTTTCCGCCAACCCGGCGCCGTTTTCACGCGCCTCAACCAAGAGATCCCTTCCGATATTTTCGGCTCGGTGACCGATATCGTTACCTCCGGCCTGCGTGCCCAGGGCGAACACGAGGAGGACTGGGAGCGTGACGTGCGCGTCGACAACCTCATCGAGAAGCTCCAGCTCGCGCCGTCCGCCCAGTTCGAAAAACTCTCCGGCGGGCTTAAGCGCCGCGTGCTGCTGGCCCGAGCTCTCGCCGGCCAGCCTGATTTACTGCTCCTTGACGAGCCGACCAACCACCTCGACATCGAGAGCATCCTCTGGCTCGAAGACTTTTTGCTGACCGAAAAACCCAGCCTGTTTTTCGTGACTCACGATCGTGCGTTTTTAAGGAAACTGGCCACCCGCATCGTCGAACTCGACCGCGGCGTGCTCACCAATTGGGACTGCGATTACGACAGTTACCTGCAGCGCCGCGCCGACCGCCTCGAAGCCGAGGAGCGTCAGCAGGCCGCCTTCGACAAAAAGCTCGCGCAAGAGGAGGAATGGATTCGCCGCGGAGTGCGCGCCCAGCGTTCACGCGCCCAGGGCCGTGTGCACCAGCTCATTGCCATGCGCGCCGAGCGTGCCGCCCGCCGCAGCAAGACCGGCAACGCCAACCTCAAGTTGGTCGAAGCCGAACGCTCCGGAGCCAAGGTCGTCGATGTGGAGAACATGAGCTTCTCCTATCCAGACGGTCGCGTGCTGGTGAAGGATTTCAGCACCACGATCATGCGTGGCGACAAGATCGGCCTGATCGGCCCCAACGGCGCCGGTAAGACCACGTTGATCAAACTGCTCCTGGGCCAGATCGAGCCCACCAGTGGCACGATCAAACACGGCACCCGCATGGAGGTCACCTACTTCGACCAACTGCGCTCGCTCATCGACGACAACAAGACGGTGGCGGAAAACCTTAACCTCGGCAGTGACTGCATCACCATCGATGGCCGCACGCGCCACGTGATCAGTTATCTGCAGGATTTCCTGTTCACGCCCGACCGCGCCCGCACGCCCGCCCGCGTGCTCTCCGGCGGCGAACGCAACCGCCTGCTGCTCGCCCGGCTCTTCACCAAGCCGGCCAACGTCTTGGTGATGGACGAGCCCACCAACGACCTCGACGCCGAGACCCTCGACCTCTTGGAAAACTTACTCGTCGAGTACGACGGCACGCTGTTGGTGGTGAGCCACGACCGCGCCTTTTTGGACGAAGTGGTCACCAGTTCGCTGGTGTTCGAAGGCGACGGCCAGATCGGCGACTTCGACGGTGGTTATACCGACTGGAAGGCCGAGTTGGCCAAGCGTGCGGTGGCCGCCGCCGCGCCCCTGCTCAAGAGCGGCCCGGTCCGCGCCAGCGCCAACGCGGCCTCGGCGCGTAAGCTTAACAATAAAGAGCAGCGCGAATTGGCCGAGTTGCCCGCGCGCATCGAGAAACTGGAGACGGAGCAGGCGCAGCTCACGCTTAAGCTCGGTGACGTGGCTATTTATCGCAAAGACCCGACTGCGGCCTCTGCAGCCAAAGCGCGCCTTGACGAAATTGAGGCCGAACACGCCATTGCCTTTGCTCGCTGGGAGGAATTGGAAGCAGCCAAAAACGGCTGAGCCCAAAGGTGCGGGGACGCGGTGTATGCTCGTGTCGGAAATGCTGCCGACACGGGCGAGATTGAAGCCAATCCACCGCGGCATCCTTTCAGCAGCTAGGCTGGTTCCATTCAGCACGTTCAAACCGGGTTTATAATTGCATGCGGCGATCGGTTCTTTTCTTATCCGCAACCTGCTCGTCGGTTAGACCATTGAAGCCTCTTTTTTTTAATATGGATCCGCTACCCCGTCACCTGCTGCCTCTCAGCTTTAGCTCACAAGTGCTTAAGAATCTGCCGGTGGCGGCCGACGCACGGGTTTTGCCGGGGGTGGATGATCTCGCCGGCTTGGCCGAGGCGATCAAGGCCTGCGCCCTGAGTGTGGCTGTGATCGGTCCGGATTGGCCTCGCGAGGACTTGGTTGCCGCTCAGGAGATGCTACTCGATCACGCAGTCGCCTGCGTGGTGGCTACCGAACTCGACCCCGTGTGGCTGGAGCCCGCGATTGTCGCCGCACTTGCCGAACGCACGAACCAGTTTGAATCCATTTTCTTAAGCCAACTGCTGCCGCTGTTGCCGGATCTCGTTTATTTTAAGGACAGGTACGGGCGTTTTTTGGCCGCAAATCACGAGCTCGCTCGCAGCGTCCAACTGGATGATCCGGCACTGCTGATTGGCCGCAGTGACGCTGACTTTTTGAGCGCTGATTATGCGCAGAAAACATTGGCCGATGAACAAGCGATCATGCGCACGGGGCAGCCGGTGATAGCCCTGTCAGAGCGAGCGACCTATGACGGGAATCGGGTCAAGTGGTGGCTGACTTGGAAATGCCCGTTGCGTGACCGCAGCGGGCGGGTGATCGGTACTTTTGGTTTTTCGCGCGATGAGACCGCATTTAAAACCACGGAGATGGCTCTGGAGACCGAGCGGCATTTGTTGGAGGTTTTGCTCACACGCTTACCTGACTCGGTTTATATCAAAGACCGCGAGGGACGGTTCCTTTTGGCCAATCAAGTGATCGCCAATCGCATGGGGGTTACGCAGGCGTTCTTACGCGGTAAACGCGACGTGGATCTTTATCCGCCTGAGTTGGCGGCGGGATTCCGTAAGGACGAGGAGGCGATCATGGCCACGGGAATGCCGTTGATTAACCGGGAGGAGATGATTCTCGGTGCTGATGGTCGTGAGATTCATATTTTGACGACCAAGCTGCCTTATCGGAATGCGGCGGGCGAGGTGATCGGGATCATCGGCATGGGGCGCAATATCACTCTGCGTAAGGGCTTCGATGAACAGATGAAGCTGGCGCACGAAGAGATTGTAAAACTGCGGGCTGAGGTGGCCGCAACCGCCGAGTTGCGCGCCGAGACGGTGGCGCTGCGTGCCGAACTGGCCCAACTCAAGGGCGCTGGCGCACGTCCGGCCTGAGACCGCTCTCACTCCTGCTCAACTCGCCCCGGTCTACCGGTGGCGGTTGTAGCGGACGATGTCCCAGACGACGTAAAGGCCCAGCATTGCGGAAATGAGGTAGCCGACGATGCCGAAGGCCGGGAAGCCAAACAGGTAGGGGCGAATACCGGTCGTCACGATCAACGAGGATCCGATCACCAGCGCCCCAATGATCACCCCGAGCGTCAGGCGGTTGCTCGCCGAGCTGATTGCCTTATCCAGGCTCTCCAGACCTTGATGCTGAAACTTGATGGTCAGGTCGTCGTGTTCGATGCGGCGGATGATTCGGAAAATATCCGCCGGCAGTTCGCGTGCGCCGGTGAGCAGTGAACGCAGCAGCGTGCGACCGTCGCGGGCGATCGCCCGGGGGCCGGTGCGGTCTTTTTGGAGTTGCGCAAGGATCGGGCGGGACTCGGTGCGTAGGTCGAACTGCGGGTCGAGCGTGCGCGCGACCTCTTCGATCGAGAGCACGGCCTTGGCCATGAGCGAATAGTCGCGGGTGATGTTGATCCCGTTTTGGCCGAAGATGAACAACAGCTTGAGCATGGCGCGTCCGAGTTGGATACGGCCGATCGCACTGTTGAAATCTTCGCGCAAAGTCAGGGTGACATCGCGCTCCATGGCGCGCAGGTCGGCGCGACCGGAGGGGCTGCCGAGGTCGGCGGCGATTTGCACGATGCGCTCGGCGTCTTGCTGGACGGCGGCCATGAACAAATCGGCCAGGCCGAGGCGCAGGCGGCGGGTGAGGTTACCCGCCATGCCCCAGTCGAGAAAACACAGTCGCCCGTCGGGCGTGACCAGTACGTTGCCACCATGCGGGTCGGCGTGGAAAAACCCGGCGATGAGCACCTGGTGGATCAGCGAGGATGCGCCGTTGGAAGCGATGCGTTTGGCCTCGGCGGGAGCGAGCGCGGCGTTGTCCACCGAGACTCCGATGATGCGCTGCATCACGATGACATGTTCGCCGCAAAACTCGTCGATCACCTCGGGCGCGAAGACGCGGTCGGGGTGCGGGTTGAGGGCGTTAAAATAGCGCTGGTTGCGGGCCTCGTGGCGAAAATCGAGTTCGCGCAGCAGGTTGTCCTTCACCTCGGCTACGACCGAGGGCAGGTCATAGGGGGAAATGGCGGCGATGCGTTGGTGCAACTGGCCGGCGAACCACGTGAGCAGGTCGAGGTCGGCCTGCACCGTTTTGTCGAGATTGGGGCGCTGAACCTTTACCGCCACCTCGCGGCCGTCGTGGAGGGTGGCGAAGTAAACTTGGGCGAGCGAGGCGCTGGCCACGGGTTTTTCCTCGAAGATGGCGAACGCCTGGGCACAGGTCATGCCGAGGTCGTCCTCCAGCACCGGGCACATCTCGGCGAAGGGTAGGGGACTGACGGCGTTTTGCAGTTTACGCAGTTCGAAGATCAGGGCGTGCGGCAGAGCGTCGGGCCGCATGCTCATTAACTGGCCGGCTTTGACGAAGGTGGGCCCGAGCTCTTCTAGCGCCAAGCGCACGCGTTCCCACAGGGTGCGGCGTTCAGCCGGCTGGGGGATGATGCGCGTCCAGAGTCCCTCCTGCGGATCGAGCTGGGTGAGCAGGTTGGCGAAACCGTGCTTGGCCAGAACCGCGAAGATGTCCTTTGCGCGGGCGGCGTTGCTGAGGAACGTCAGCGGTTTCACGGTTCGCCGGCGCGGGTGGGAGGGTTGGCTAGTTTGGCTTCGAGCGAGCGGATGCGTTCTTCGAGGGCGGCGATGCGAGGATCGGTTTTGGTGGGGCTGTTGGCGGCCAGATCTTGGATCTTGGCGGCGAGCGTCTGGCTCATTTCCTCGAATTCCTTGCGACCCTGTTCCGCGATTTTGGAGGCGATGATTTTGGCATCGTCGGCCTTCAGTTTGCCCTGGCGAACGTAGTCATCGAGCGAGTCCTCGACTTTTTCCTTGGTGATGACGGCGGCACCGACGCCGGCGAGGAGAGTTTTTTTGATGAGGTCGAACATGGTGCGGTTAACTTGCGCGGGTCGCGGTTACGGGCAACCGCAAAGGCGAAAACGTTCGGGCCTTCCGACCCGGTTGTTACGCTTTGTCGCCGCCGGGTGCAGGATGGCGGTCGCCGGAGGTGAGGGGCGCAGTCGGGGAGGCGGGCGGAGGGGCTTCGACCGGTGTGATAGCGGCGGCGGGCGGCGGGGTATAAACCGGCGGTAAACTGGCCGCAGGGAGGCTAGCCGTGGGGGCTGGGCGGGGTTTGGGCGGGGCTTCCGCCATCGCTTGTTTGAGTTGCTCCTCAACCCCAGAGGTCGCCTTTTTGATTTCGCGGAGGGCCTTGCCCAAGCTGCGCGCCAGTTCGGGCATCTTTTCGCCGCCGAAGAGCATCAGCACGACCAGAAACACCAGTATGATTTCGCCGCCGCCGATGTCTCCGATAAAGGCGAGCGTGGACAATGAAGAGGGCATGGGGATCGGTTTCGTTATGTGGTAAAACTTCTGCGGTGGCGGTTATTTTACCGCGATTTCAACGACGAAGCTTTGCGACTGGCCGGGCTGGACCCAGTGCAGGCCGATTTTGTTTTCAGGGGCGTTGGGCGGCCCCATCCAGGGTTCGACGCAGTAAAACGGCGCCTCGGGCGAGGCCGTCCAGGTGACAAATGCCGCCTCGGCCGGCGGCACGGGTGCGGTGCCGTGGCTGATGGTCACTTTACCCGGTCCGGCACTCGGGCCAAATGAGACGCTGTTGGATTTGAGGCCGAGGTGGATGGCGTCGACCAACGCCGGGTTGTCGAGGCGCTCCTCGCCCTTGAATGTGGGGCCGGGTGTGAGTTTACCGGCGGCGTCCTGGCGGTGGCTGCGCGTAGCGGGAATGCGGATGATGTAGTCGGCGCGGGTCTGGCCTTCAGTCCAGGGCGCGGTGAAATAAAAGTGGTGGCCGGCGCTCCAGGGGATGGGCTGTTTGTCGAGGTTGCGCAGGGTCAGTTCGCAGGCCAGGCCGAGCTCGGAGAAGCGGTAGGCGACGGTGAACTCGTAGTTGAACGGGTACGCCTGGCGGGCGGCATCATCGGGCACGAGAACGGCGGTGAAACCGCGGGCGTCCATGCGCGTGACTTTGAACTCACCGGTGCGGGCGAAGCCGTGCATGGGCATCGGGCGGCGCAGGCCGGTGGGGTCGCGCCAGAAGTGGATTTCACCGGCGTCGAAGCTGCGCGCGTTGAAGGGAAACAGGATCGGGTTGCCGCCGCGCACCTTGGGGAAGTCGTTGAAATTGGCGTCCTCAGGCCAGTAAAGGATGTCGCGCACCGAGCTGTCCCCGAGCGAGAGGTGCCAGTTCATCAGGCGCGCGCCGTGTTCGGGCAGGGCCAGGAACGTCGAATTGCCGACCTGCCAGCGGGTGAGAGTTTTTCCGTGATAAGACACCTTTTCCATGAGGCGGCTGTTTTTGCGCGCAACCCGCGGCTAGGCAAAAGGATTCCGTGGAAACAAACGCGCCAGTTTGTAACTTGCTGATAACTCGCAGCGCTTGCGCAAGTGAAAGGGGCGCGCTTTATTCCCCGCTTTTATGACGCGCGCCCTCTACTGCCTCCTCGTTTCCCTGGTGCTCCCGCTCTGTCTGCGGGCGCAAGCCGAGGCTCCGGTGGTGGCGGCTCCGGCGGTGGCGCTGGCGGAGGACCCAGTGGTGGCTGTCCCTGAGGTTGCGGCGGTGCGCTCGGGCGTGAAGAGCGTGTGGGTTATCCCCGTTCGGGATGGTATCGATAAGCCCATTCTCTATGTGCTGCGCCGGGGATTGAAGGAGGCCATCGAGCAAAAAGCCGATGTGGTCGTGCTCGACATGGAGACGCCCGGCGGCCGCCTGGACGTGACCTTCGAGATCATGGAAGCGTTGGGTAAATTCCCCGGCACGACCGTGACCTTCGTCAATAAAGAGGCCATTTCGGCCGGCGCGTTCATCTCCGCGACCACCAGCGAAATCTGGTTTGCCCCCGAAGCCGTGATCGGTGCCGCCGCTCCCGTGAGCTCGGGCGGCAAGGACGTCGACGTGACCATGAAACAGAAAATCGTCAGCTACCTGAAGGCTCGGGTGCGTGCTCTTTCTGAGGGGAAGGGCCACCGGGGCGTCGTGATCTCGGCGATGATCGACGCCGACACCGAGCTGAAGATCGACGGGCAGGTGTTGAAGGAAAAAGGCGAGCTGTTGTCACTGACCGCCAGTGAGGCGAGCAAGCTCTACGGCCAGCCCCCGCAGCCGCTGCTGGCGGCGGGCATCGCCAAAACCGTCGACGACCTGCTCACGCAAAAATTCGGGGCGGGTAACTTTTCCGTTCAGCGCTTGGAAGTCACCTGGTCGGAGGAGTTGGCGCAGTACCTCAACGCCTTGTCGCCGATCCTGCTCGGGCTGGGGCTGCTTGCGGTGTTCATCGAGTTTAAAACGCCCGGATTTGGGCTCTTTGGAATCACCGGTGGGGTGCTGTTGGGCGTGGTTTTTTTCGGGCACTTTGTGGCGGGACTTTCCGGCCACGAGCCAGCGTTGGTGTTTGCCCTCGGCGCCGGCCTGCTGGCTGCTGAAATCCTGTTTTTCCCTGGGCTGATTGTGACGGCGCTCCTCGGCGTTTTGCTGATGCTGGGCGCACTGGTCTGGTCGATGGCCGACTTGTGGCCCAATGAGCCGATCACGGTTGCGTGGTCCGCCGATGCCTTTGTTCAGCCGCTGCAAACCCTGGGCCTAGGCCTGGTGCTGGCGGTGGCGTTCGGCGCCGCGCTGGCGCGGTTTCTGCCTAAGGGCTGGGTTTGGGATAAAATGGTGGTGCAGGAGTCCATCGGCGGAGTGGCCCAGGTGGCGGGCGTCGGTCCCGGGGGCGCCGCGCATGTCGATTCGCTGATCGGCCAGCGCGGAGTGGCGGTGACCGTGCTGCGGCCGAGTGGGCAGGTGGAAATCGCCGGTCGACGCTACGAGGCGACCGTGGAAGTCGGGGCTGTGGATGCCGGCGACCCGGTGATTGTGCGCGGCCGCACGGCGTTTGCCCTGCTTGTAGAAAGGGTCGGCGTATGACCACCCTCGTGCTCTTGTTTTTGATCGGAACGCTGTTGCTCACGGCGGAAGTTTTTTTGCCGGGAGGCATAGCCGGTGCCGCTGGGGCGATGGTCCTTCTGGTGGGCAGCGTACTGGCTTTTAACCAGTACGGGCTGGCGGGCGGGGTTTGGGCCAGTGTTGGCGCGTTGGGGCTGCTCGGCCTGATGCTTTACGTCGAACTGGTGCTGCTGCCGAAAACCAAACTCGGACGCGCGCTTGTGGTGGATGCGAGCGTGGATGGCACGAGTCAGCCGCCCATCGCTCGACCCGAAGACGTGGTGGACCAACCGGCGGTGGCGCTGACCACTTTGGCGCCCAGCGGATTTGTCCAAGTGGCGGGGCGGCGGTTCGAGGCGTTTTGCTGCTCGGGCTACGCCGCAAAAGGTGCCGACTTACGTGTCGTCGGCGTAGATAATTTTCGTCTCATCGTTATCGTTTCCAACCCAATTTCCTCATGAACAACCTACCGTTACTCATCCTCATCCCGCTCGTCATCGCCATCCTCATTGCGGCTGGCGTTTTCATTTCCTTCATCGGCGTTTGGCTTAAAGCCCGCCTCAACGGTGCGCCCGTCGGCATCCTTACCTTGCTGGGCATGCGCCTCGGTGGCGTGCCTTACAGCCTGGTGGTCGATGCGCGCATCACCGCGGTGAAAGCCGGCATCGAGGTCACCACCGACAAAATCTCCGCGCACTTCCTGGCCGGCGGCAATGTGGTGCCGACGGTGCAGGCGTTGGTTGCCGCGCAAAAGGCCGGCATCGTGCTCGACTGGGACCGCGCCTGCGCGATCGATTTGGCGACCAAGGGCTCCGGTAAATCCGTGGTCGAGGCCGTGCGCACCTCGGTCGATCCGAAGGTGATCGACTGCCCCAACCCCGAGTCCGGCCGCACCACCATCGACGGCGTGGCCAAGGACGGCATCCAGGTGAAGGTGAAGGCCCGCGTGACGGTGCGCACCCACCTCGACCGTTTCGTGGGCGGTGCCAAGGAGGAGACCATCATCGCGCGCGTCGGCGAGGGTATCGTTTCGACCATCGGCTCGTCGGAAAGTTACAAAATCGTGCTGGAGTCTCCCGATAGCATTTCCAAGACGGTTTTGGCGCGCGGCCTCGATGTGGGCTCCGCATTCGAGATCCTCTCTATCGACATCGCCGACGTCGACGTGGGCGAGAACGTAGGCGCCAAACTGCAGCAAGCCCAGGCCGAGGCCAACAAGAGCATCGCTCAGGCCGAGGCGGAAATCCGCCGTGCAGCCGCCGTGGCCGTCGAGCAGGAGATGAAGGCCCGCGTGCAGGAGATGCAGGCCGAGGTGGTCCGCGCGCAGGCTGAAGTGCCGCGCGCTCTCGCCGAGGCGTTCCGCTCCGGTCGTCTGGGCGTGATGGACTACTACAAAATGGAAAACGTGCAGGCCGACACCGCCATGCGGAAATCGATCGCGCAGCCCGGCGAAGGCCAGAAATCCTGAGCGTTAGCCTGAAAATCCTGCACGGCTAAAACCCCACCCTTAACCCGTAACGGACCTATGGATTGGATACTCGATAACGTGCAGCTCATTCTGGCGATTGCCGGTGCGATCGCCTACTGGCTAAACGCGCGCAAGAAAGAGCAAGCCGGCGAGCCTGCCGACTACGATGGCGATGGCGAGCCGGACACCCGTCCGCAATCGGGTCGCAGTCTACACGAGCAGGACGAAACGTCGCTGCACGATGAGAACACGCGGCGCATTCAGGAGGAGATTCGCCGTAAGATCGCGGAACGCCAAAGCGGCGGAGGGCTTCGGCCTATAGCGGAGACTCAGTCGCTTCCGCCGTCGCTGCCCGTCTCGCGAGGCGGGGCTCCGGCCCAGGCACCGGTTGCGCGGCAGCAGCCGGCCCCACCGCCTGTGGTGCGTCGGCGTGAGGTGGCGTCGCCGTATGCTATGGATGAAACCCGCCGCGCCACGGTGGAGCGCGAGGCCGCCGCTGTGCTGGAAAGCCAGCGGGCGTTGGCCGAACAACTCGCGGTGCTGAATCAACGCCGTGCGGAGACCGGTCGCACGGCGCGGGCGATGCGGGAAAACGTGGAGTTGGCGACAGCTGCCGCCTCGGCTGCAGGGCAGGCGCGCATGTCGGACGACGCCAGTTTACTGAGCGAATTGCGCAACGCCCGCTCGCTGCGCAAGGCGATCGTGATGCGCGAAGTGTTGGGCACGCCGGTCGGCCTGCGCTGAGGTCTGGCCGACGGGGGTGATTGGCCTAAAAAATGGCTCGTTTCTAAGCCTATACAGGCGGAAATGGGCTCACTTCTCCAATTTGACCTGATAACGCGTGAGTGAACTGCCTTCGAGGCGGCTCAGTTCGGCTACGGCAATACGAAGGTTTACCCGGGCGAGCAGTTCGTTCACCCGCGCGGTGTCGTAGTCGCGGCGGGCGTCTTCCACGAAGCGGTAGGTCGAGCGGCCCGCTTCGTAGCGGGCCTTTTCTGCTTCGAATTGTTTACGGCTGAGCTCCGTGGCCAAAATAGAAACGGTAACGGTTTCGCGGTTGGTATCGACCGCTCGAACAGCGGCGCGCACGTCGACCAGCAAATTCTGATCGAGTTGGGCGATGGCGGTTTCCTGGCGGGTGAGGTTGGTGCGGGCCTGGCGGTATTTGGCGCGTTCGGCGCGCAGCCCCCACGGGATCGAGAGCGTCAGGTCGACTTGCCAGTCGTAGGAATCACCGGAAGCGGAGCTATTCAGCGCGCTGGTGGCGTTGCGGCGGTCGGCGCCGTTGAGGCCCACTGCAGCACCCAAATCGAGGGTGGGCAGGCGGTTGTTTTTGGCGACTGCGAGGTCGAGTTTGAGTTGCTCGGCTAAAAGTTGGTTGGAGGCCAATTCGGGCGCGTTGGCCAAGGCCAGCGCATAGGACAGGTCGAAGGACACCGCCGGTGCGGGTTCATCCGAGAGACGGACGGGGCCGGGGCGTTGGGCGTTGGCAAAGCGACCGATCAGGTTGAGCAAAGCGTCTTCGCGGTCGCTTACCGCTTGTTCGGCGAGCAGGAGGTCGCGGCGGGCGTTGGCCACGCCGACTTCGGCTTGCAGGACGTCGAGGCTGGTGGCGACGCCGGTGCGCTGGCGGATCGTGTTTTCGTCAAACAGGGTCTGAGCGACCGCGAGGCTGAGTTTGCGCACGACGAGTTGTTCGCGGGCGAAGGCGAGGATGTAGTAGGCGGACTCGACGTTGCGAATCACGGTGAGCACGGCGTCCTTGAAATCATACTGGGCGCGGGACACGGCGAGGCGGGCGCGTTCGATCGCGGAACGCGTGATGGTCACCCCGAAGCCTTGCATCAGCGGTTGGTTAACCGAGAGCGCGAGGTCGCTGTTGTAAACGGGGTTAAACAACGGCGGTGCGACGAAGGGCGATTCCTTGCTGCGTTCTAGCGCGGTGCTGACCCTAGCCGTAGCGCCGGAGGCCAGGAGTTGGGTCACGCCAAGCGAGGCGGCTTGGTCGCGGGTGTTTCGAGTGGGGCTGACGGTAGAATCTTGAGCACCGGCGGCAGACACCGATGAAAAGAGCGTCGGGTCGAAGCTGGCATCGGCGGTGATGACCGATTCGCGGGCGTTCTGGGTGGCGAACTGCTGGAGCTGCAGGTCGAAATTCTGGTTGAGCGCGCGGGCAACGCATTCCTCCAGCGTGAGCGGGGCGGGGGCGGAAGCGGGCGATGGCGCGGGTGTTGGCGCTGGCGCAGCCAGCTGGGCGTGGGCGGGACTCGTTACGAGGGCGGCCAGAGCGAGGGTGAAAAAAGCAGCGGGAGGGAGTCGGAGGGGGCGAAACATCGGGGTGAAAAAATGTGCGGGCTTATTGGCGTTCTAGCTCGGTGTCGGAGATGCGTTTGAAAACGGTGAAACCGGCCTGTTTGGCTTTGGCGATCGACAGTGGAGCGAGCAATTTTGGCGTGTTAACCGGTTGCACGATGACGCGATTGACCGCTTGGCCGCAGGTGGGGCAGGCGGTGAGCGCCGCCTCGTCGGTATCGTGCCGGTGATCAAAGCCGTCGCCGCAGAGCTTGCAGGGGCATTTGACGGGGGCGTAGCGGTAAACGGGCATAGCTAACGGGGAACGAAACGGGGTTGCGTGAATTTGGCCAGCTTGGTTTGTGCGCGCATCGCGACACAAAAAAGGCGGGCCCGTTTTGGGCCCGCCTAAACATCAGCCAGTGGTTTTTTACTTACGGGGTGGCCGGGGCTGATTTGGCCAACTCGGCGGTCACTAGGCCGGAGAGGACGTCGCTGCCGTTACGTGAGGCGGTGTAGGCCGCCAAGCGCGTGCGGGTCTCGGCAAATTGGGCGGATGCGGGATCGGCCGAGGGCAGCTTTTTGTCGGCTGCGTAGACAATCAAACCCTGCTCGACCGTGGTGACCATCGGGGAAAGCGCTCCCTTGGGCAGGTTCTCGATCGCGTTGTAAATGCTGTAGTCGAGGTCCTGCGGGGGCTTGGCCAAGGTGAAGGCGGGCCAGGTCTTGACGTCGAGTTTGGCGGGGATGGTGGACGCGCAGGCTGCCACGGCCTTGGCGAGGGTGTCGCCGGCCTTCAAGCGGGCCTCCAACGCGGTGCGCAAGGTGGCGCCGGCCTCAGAAAAGCGCTTGCGCTTCTCGGACTCCAGGTAATCGGCCGTGACGCGCTCTTTGACCTCGGCGAGAGCGGGCTGGCGGGCCGGCACGGTCTCGTTCCAGACGAGGATGGCGGCACCGCGGCCGGTTTCGACCGGGTCGGAGAAGAGGCGCTGCGGGCCGGTTTTGAGCGCTTCGTCGGCGATGCGGCGGTTGGTGCCAAGCTCGGCGGGAATGGAATCGGCGTTGAAGGCGGCCAGGGTTTTGCGGCTGAGCTGGCGGGCGGCGAGGAAGGCGTCGAGGGTGGCGGCGGTGACCTTGCCATCGTAGAGCGCCACGGCGAAGTCTCCGGCGGCGGCGTTGGCCAGGGCCTGCGCGCGCTCCAACGTGTAAGCCTCTTCGACCTGCTTGCGGGCGGCGGCGAAGTCGGCATCGGGGGTGGAGACGGCGGCGGGTTTGTCGCTGAGGGGCTTGAGGAAGCGGGCGCTGTTGGCGTCGTAATAGGCGCGCAACTTTTCCTCGGTTATCGTCACCTTGCCGACGAAGGCGGCGGCGGGGAAGTCGATGTAGCTCACGCCGGCCTTGGGGCTGATCTCGTAGCGGGCACCGTTAAATTCCATGAATTTAGCCAGGGCCTCGGGGGGCGCGGCGATGGCGGGGCTGAAGCTCGGGATGTCAATGGTGACGGCTTCGAGCGTCCAGGTGGTGTTGCCGCGGTTGAGCTGCTGCTGGACATCGGCGGGCAAGACATAGCCGGGGCCGGAGAGCAGCTTGAGAACCTGCTGGTAAGTCACGTCGTCGGCGATCACGCGGGTGACGTCGCTTTCGCGCAGCTGCGGGTTGGTTTTGAGGTCGTCGCGGAACTTGGCGTAAACCTTGGCGTCGAATTTGCCGTCGGGGCCGGCGAAGGCGCGCAGCGTCTGAATGTGGCGGGTGAGGTCGTCGTTGGACGGGGTGGGCAGGTTGAGTTCGCCTGCTAGGTGGAGGGCGGCCAGGCGCTGAAGTGCGTACTGCTGGAACTGGCCTTCGCTGCGCATCTGCATGCCGTGAAGTTGCACGCTCAGCGAGGCGTCGCGGACCAGCTCTTTGGTGTCCTCGGCCGAGGCCAGGTTAATCCCAAAGTAGGGGCGGGCCGGGGTCTGCTTGGCGACATGCCCAAAGCCGGAAGAGGCGTTGGTGATGAACACGAAGGAGATTATGACCAGAATGAGCAGGGCGAGAAACAGCCACTTGAAGTGCTGCTGGAAGGTACGTTGGATCCAGGAAATCATAGAGGTAAAAGGGGCGATGGTGAGTGGAGTACGGGACGATTCAAGAGCCGAATACGCGGCTTTTTACGGGGTTGAGGTCGCGTGGTTTCTGCGCTCGGGGGAGGTCTTCATGCTCATTAGCATTCAAGTTGAGGGTTGCGGCATCCTTGCGCTCACGCTCAAGGCCACACGCTTCGCGAACACACGCCCCAAGGCCTTGAGCGTGAGCTCAGGGTTCCTTCTGACAATGGCAGGCTGGCCTAACTCACCGGCAGCGGGTGCGCAGTGAGAAGCTCCTCCAGGCTTTGTTGGAAAAACGCAGTGCGGTTGAGCTCGGTGACCGCTTCCTGATAGCGGCTCACCAAGGGATCTTGCTCGGAGAGGTGCATGGCGCCGGGGGAGCCGCCGAAGTCGTCGTCGAGCCGTTTGAAGTCGCCCAGGGTGATGTGGCTGAGCGGGCGGGCGGGTTGGAAGCGGTGGTCGGTCGAGTCGGCGTCTTCGGCCAGGGCAACCGGGCTGATCAGGTTCATTTTGACCAGGCGGTTGAGGCACTCGTTGATGACCTGGGTCGAGACCTTAAGGTGGTTACCCAGTTGCAGGGCGGAGTAGGGTGGGCGGCAGCCGTGGAAGCGGCGCGCGATTTGCAGCAGGACGGATAGGCAAAGGCGTTCGCGCAGGGACTCGGGAAGCGTGCTCCAGGCGGCTTGGCTGTTGCGGACGTTCACGTTTTGGACCGCGTAGCTCACCTGGCCGCCGAGCAGGACGAAGAACCAAAACACGTACAGGCCGAACATCAAAACCGGTAAAAGGCCGAGCGAGCCGTAGAGGCTTTTTTGCAGGACCACGCGCTTGAGGTAGAGGAATGCGAGGTAGTTGTTGAGCACGAGCAGCGTGGCCACCACCAGCGCGCCGACGAGGGCGGCGCGCCACCACACGTGGGTGTTGGGAATGGTGCGGTAAAAGAGGGTCAGCAGCGCCACCAGCACCAGTAGCGATCCGGCGGGTACGAGGAATTTGAGAGCCGCGACCACGGAGGCGCCGTAGGGAAGGAAGGTTTCGAAGGCGTTGAATACCGCGCCGGCGGACAGGCCGGTAATCGCGGCGAAGAACAGGACCGCGCCCAAAGTCAGCACCGTCCAGTAGTAGACGATACGCAGCAGCCAGGCGCGGCCTTGGCGAACGCCCCAGATATCGTTGAACGAGGATTCCACCGAGGTGAACAGCTGCAGCACAATGACGATCAGACTGAGCGCGCCCATGGCCCCCACCGCTCCGTTGCGCGAACCGCTGATGAACCCCTCGATCATGTGCATCAGATCGGGGTTGGCCGTGGTCGTCGTGCCGTTGGCAGATTGCAGCTCGGCGGCGGGCACGAGGTGTTGGAGCTGCGGAGCGATTTTCTCGATGAGGCCGCTGAGGGTTTGGGCGGCGATGGCGGGGTCCTGCTTATCGAGCATAAACCCAGCGACCATCACCGTGAGGGCCACCAGCGGCCCCAGACCCAGTAACGAGCTAAAGCTGAGGGCGGCGGCTCGGCTGGCCGCTTGGGTTTCAGTCAGTACCGCTAGCGTGAGGGAAATAATCCGCACCCCGGCATAAAAACGGCCGCGCAGTGACTTGTCCCCGAGATGGCGGGGCCGCCAGATTTCCGTTCGGTAGGTGGCGAGAAGTCGCTGCCAGAACGGGGCGGACATACCTGGCGTTTTAAGTCGTCAGCGCAAACATGGCGTAGCCAGCCATGCCGGCCAAGCCAAGCCCGGCCGCCAGGCCGACGCCGACGAAGTTGATGAACACCGTGCAAAAATAAAGTCCCAGCGAGCCCAGTGCAAAGCTCGCCATGGGTGTGGTCTGGCCGCGCGACCAGAGAATGACGCCGACCATGCCCATGCCGAGGGTGGCGCTCAAACGAACAAGGGGGTACGCCTGCGTGACTTGGAGGAGCAGTAGGAGTGCGAGTAAGGCCTGGCCAACCCCGAGAATGGCCATAGGGTGGAGCAGCAGGGCTTCCATATCCAGCTTGGTCAGAACGTCGATGGAGGGCAGGCACAGGGCGGCCGCGCTGATGCACAGGATGATCAGGGCGGACCAGCGGCCAATACCAGCGGCGCGCTCACGGGCGATGGTCGGGTCAAGCTTGTCGGCGGTTTCCGCAGTGCGACCATCGGCGGCGGCGAGCAGTTGATCGACGGAAATCGGGGCGGCGTTGGCGTCGGCAACGTTAAGGGTTTTAAACGTCGTTTTGGCCTTCAGCTTGAGCGCCACTTTTTGCGGGAAAACAACCGCGCAAACTTCTGGGTTGGTCTCGAGTGCAACCCACTGTTCGGTGCCGGCGTCATAGTAGAGCGTCTCCTTGGTGATCTGGCCGTTTTCGGCCAGGGACACCATGTGCTCGTGGTTAAACGGACCGCGGGCTTCGGTTTCAGACGCGTTACGAATGTAGAATTCCTGCGTGGCCATAGGGGGTAAGTGTTGGGTTGAACGTGCTTCGGTGCGGGATGGCCCGCAAGCGTTGTTTTGGCAGCCGGGGACGTTCGGTCACATGCGATTGACCGTGCGCAAGCCAAGGAGTTCGAGGCCGGTTTCCAAAACGAGCAAAGTGCGCGCGCAGAGCAGCAGACGGCGGGCGCGGATTGCGGGGTCTTCGACGGCGACTTTGTCGGCGGCATAGAACGCGCTGAACTCGCCGGCGAGCTCGTAGAGGTAAAGCCCAAGGAAGTGCGGGCGCAGGCCGGAGGTAGCGAGTGAGGTCGCGTCGGCTAATTTCACCAGTTTACGGGCCAGTGCCAGCTCGGCGGGAGTCTCGATGGCGTTGGCCGCAGTCTCGGTGGTCACATCACCGGGCGTGGCTTCGAGTTTGCGGAAAATGGAGCGGATGCGCGCGACTGCGTAGAGCAGGTACGCGGCGGTGTTACCCTCCAACGAAATCATCTTGTCCCATGAAAAGAGGTAATCGCTGGAGCGGTTTTGGGAGAGGTCGGCGTACTGGACCGAGCCGATGCCGACGATTTCGGCGATCTGGGCGCGCTCGGCCTCGGGCAAATCGCTGCTGCGTTCATCGACCAGACGGCGGGCGCGTTCGATCGCCTCGCGCAGCAGGTCCTTCAATTTGATGTTTTCGCCGCTGCGGGTTTTGAGCGGCTTGCCGTCCTCGCCGAGCACGGTGCCGAACGCGACGTGTTCGAGGTGCGGGCAGGTGCGGCCGGTTTTATCGAACCACTTTTGGGCGGTGAGAAAGAGTTGTTGGCAATGGTCGCCTTGGCGCGAGTCGATCACGTAGGCGGCGGCGTCGGCCTTGAGCACTTCTTTGCGGTAGAGGATGGTGGCGAGGTCGGTGGAGGCGTAGTTCGCCGCGCCATCGGATTTGCGCACGAGAAAGGGCTGTTCCTTGAAGCGCGGGTGCTCGGGGTGGAACACCACCAGCGCGCCTTGGCTCTCGGTGGCGAGGCCGCACTCGGTGAGTTCACGGTAAACGCGCTCGACCTTGTCGTTGTAAAAACTCTCGCCGAGCGTCAGGTCGAAACGGATACCGAGCAGGTCGTAGATTTGCTGGAACGCGGTGAAGCTGACTTCGCCGATCTTGTTCCAAATGGCGGTGTCCTCGGGGTCGCCGGCCTGAAGTTTGACCAGCTCCTGCTGGGCCTCCTTGAGCACGGCTGGGTCGGCGTCGGAGGCATTGTTGCCCACTTTGTAGAGGCGCTCGAATTCGGCCAGCGGATCGGCCGCGAGGGCGGCTTCAAGGGCGGCCGGATCGGAGGCGAGTACTTTTTTGTAGGCCCAGATGAGTTTGCCGAACTGGGTGCCCCAGTCGCCGATGTGGTTGTCGCGAATGACCTTCGCGCCGCTGAAGGCGAGTAGGCGGCACACCGATTCGCCGATCACTGCCGAGCGCAGGTGGCCGACGTGCATCTGTTTGGCGGTGTTGGGCGAGCTGTAGTCGACGACCCAGGTTTGGCCGGCGTAGGTCGCGGCGGCACCGGCGGCGAGTTCGGCGCGGGTGGGGAAGGCCCGCAGCCACGCCTGGAGCGCGCCGGGCTTGAGGGTGAAGTTGATGAATCCGGGGCCGGCAATGACCACCTCTGCGGCCTCGCGCGCGTCGGCGGGGAGGGCGGCGACGAGCTTTTCGGCGAGGGCGCGGGGATTCTGTTTCGTGCGCTTGGCGTAAGGAAGAACGCCGTTGGCTTGGAAGTCGCCGTGTTTGGGATCAGCGGTGCGCACCTCGGGGGAAAACTCGGCGGCATCGAAGCCGGCGGCGGTCGCGGCAGTCTTCAGGACCGCGTCAAAAGCGGCGGCTAGGTTAAACGAAACGTGCATCCCTTTACTCAACGGATTCGAGGGAGCGCTGCGCAAGCGTGGAATTGGCGTTGCCGGGCTGGTTGCGCCTCCCGGTTTTAAGCGCCCGAACATCCGTGCGCTCACGCGCAGGGCCACAGCCTATTTGGAGCTGTGGGTGAGGTTCCGGCGGCAGTTTGTTTGGCGGGCCATGCCGCCAGGCGCGACTTAGACCCCGGAGAAGGCAGTGAAGCCGCCGTCCACGACAACCGTGGTGCCGGTGACAAAGGCGGAGGCGTCGGAGAGCAGGAAGTGCAGGGCGCCGTGCAGTTCGTCGGCTTGCCCGAAGCGGCCAAAGGGCGTGTTGCGGCAGATGGTTTCACCCCGGGGGGTGAGACTGCCGTCTTCTTGCGTCAGCAGGCGGCGGTTTTGTTCGCCGAGGAAGAAGCCGGGCATGACGGCGTTGACGCGGATGCCGCCCTTGGAGCGTTGAGCGAGGTCAACGGCGAGCCAGCGCGTGAAGTTTTCCACTGCGGCTTTGGCTGCGCCGTAACCGACGACGCGCGTCAGTGCCCGGTCGGCGGATACCGAAGAGAAGTTGAGGACAATGCCTTTGCCTTGAGCGAGCAGGGGCTGGCCGAACACCAAGGTGGGCAGCACGGTGCCGTGGAGGTTGAGGTCCACGACTTGTTCAAACGCCTCGAAGTTGAGGTCGAAGAAGGATTTGTCGGGGGTGATCGTGGCACCGGGTTGGTTGCCGCCCGCACCATTGATAAGGGCGTCGATGCGCCCCCATTTGGCGAGGACATCGGCGCGCGCTTGCTCAAGGGCGGGACGGTCCGTGACGTCGGCAACCAGGGCGATGACCTGGGCCTGGGGATGAGCGGCGCGCACGCGAGCCAGTGCGGCATCGAGTTTGTCGCGGGTGCGGCCGAGGTAGGCGACACGCGCCCCCTGGCCCGCCAGGTAATCAGCGGCCGAGCCGGTGAGTGAACCGGTCGCACCGGTGACGATAATAACGCGGTCTTTTAGGTCGAAGAGGGCCATGGAGCGGGAGGGGGCGATGTTGGTTTTTAGGCGGCGGCAGCGGCGAGGGCTTCCTGCGTGGTGCGAGTGATGAGCGCCCAGTTGGACTCGGCGATCATTTTTTGCGTGGCCAGCCAACTGCCGCCCACGGTGATGACCTCGGGGATCGCGAGGTAGGTGCGCATGTTTTGCAGGCTGATGCCGCCGGTGGGGCAGATCTCGAGGTTATAGGCCTTGAACGGGGCGAGCATGGATTTGAGGGCGGGCGCGCCACCGGCGTTTTCAGCGGGGAAAAACTTGAGCGAACGGCAGCCGAGTTGGGCGGCACGGCCAATCTCCGTGGGCGTCATGACGCCGGGCATATAAGGGACGCCGGCTTCGGCAAAAAGTTTAACGATTGCCTCGTCGAGGCCCGGGGCGAGGCCGTACTGGGCACCGGCGTCGATGGCGGCGCGGGCTTGGTCGGGGGTCAGCAAGGTGCCGGCACCGATGAGCATCTCGGGAAGGGCAGTGCGGATGGCGCGGATCGCGTCAGCGGCGGCGGCGGTGCGGAAGGTGACTTCGAGTTGGCGCAGGCCGCCGGCGAGGAAGGCCTCGGCGAGGGGAACGGCTTGGCGGGCATCGTCGATGACGATGACGGGGAGAATGGGCTGGGGGATGAGGGCGCGGAGTGACATGGGAAAAGGAACTGAAAACGAAGAGGGCTAAATGGGTCGAAATAAAAAGGAGCGACGGCGGTAAGGCCGTCGCTCCTGAGCGGAATTTTTTTTAACGAACGACGCGGGCGCCGCCGCCAGCGAAGGTTTTTTCGACCTCCTTGCGGGTGGCCATGGAGGTGTCACCCGGGGTGGTCGAGGCGAGGGCGCCGTGGGCGGCGCCGTATTCGACGGCCTTTTGGGCGTCGTTGAATTCGAGGAAGCCGAATTGCAGGCCGCTGGCGAAGCTGTCGCCGCCGCCAACACGGTCCATGATTTCCAGCTCGGGATACTTGCGGCTCTCGTGGAATTTGCCGTCGTGCCAGAGGATGGCGGACCAGTCGTTTTTGGTGGCGGTGATGACGTGGCGCAGGGTGGTGGCGGCCACCTTGAAGTTGGGGAACTCCTTCACTGCGGTCTCGATCATGGCCTTGAAGGCGTCGGTCTCGATGTGCTTGAGGTCCTCGGCGCCCTTGACCGCGAAGCCGAGGGAAGCGGTGAAGTCTTCCTCGTTGCCGATCATCACGTCGACGTATTGGGCGATCTCGCGGTTAACGGCCTGGGCTTTTTTGAGGCCGCCGATGGTCTTCCAAAGCGACGGGCGGTAGTTGAGATCGTAGGACACGATGACGCCGTGTTTTTTGGCGGCTTTGACCGCTTCAATCGTGACGGCGGCGGTGGATTCGGAGAGCGCTGCAAAGATGCCACCGGTGTGGAACCAGCGGGCGCCGAGCTTGCCGAAAATGTGGTCCCAGTCGAAGTCGCCGGGCTTGATTTGCGAGGCGGCGGTGTTGCCACGGTCGGGCACGCCAACGGCACCGCGAATGCCGAAGCCGCGCTCGGTGAAGTTCAGGCCGTTGCGCACGGTGCGACCGATGCCGTCATCCTCGCGCCATTTGATGAAGTCGGTGGCGACGCCACCCTGCATGATGAAATCTTCGACCAGGTGGCCGACCTCGTTGTCGACGAAGGCGGTGCAGACGGCGGTTTTAAGGCCGAAGCATTTGCGCAGGCCGCGCGAGGTGTTGTACTCGCCGCCGCCTTCCCAGGCCTTGAAGGAGCGCGCGGTGCGGACGCGGCCCTCGCCTGGGTCGAGGCGAAGCATGACTTCGCCCAGGGAAATTTGGTCAAAAACAGTGGAGCCGGCGGGTTTGATCGGGAGTGACATGGGTAAGAGGAAGGGTTGAAAACGAACTGGCGGACCCTGGCCGAGACCTTGGGCAAGGGGCAATTGGCGGGTTGCCTAACGTGTTAGGTTTTGCTGGCGTGGGCCAATGAATAAACGCGGTCCGGTGACGATACGGGGTGTGGCGGCCAAAGTGGGCTTATCGACTTACACGGTGTCGTTGGCGCTGCGTGGAGACCGGCGGGTGCCGGCGGAGACTCAGGCGCGGGTGAAGGCGGCTGCCGAGGTTTTGGGCTATCGGGCCAATCCGCTGGTTTCGGCCAATATGGAGCGGGTGCGGCGCAGTCGCTGGATGAAGGGGGCGGGGGCAACGATTGGGTTGGTTTACGAATCCAGGGAGAATGGGGCGTTGTGGCGCACGGATGCGGATTTGATCGCGGGTGTGCGGCGCAAGGCGGAGGAGTTGGGGTTTGGCTGCGACGAGTTTGATTTGGGCGAGGCGCGATACTGGACTGAGACGGTACTGGCGCGCGCGTTGCTGGCGCGGAGCATCAGCGGCGTGGTGATCGCGCCGTTCCGGCAGGGCGGCCGATCCAGGCTGGCGTTGGATTACGCGAAATTAGCGGTGGTGGCGTGCGGTTACTCGGTGACCGATCCGCTGAATCTGACGCGGGTGTCGCCTGACCATTATAACAACTGCGGTGGGGCGTTGGCGGAGTTGTATGCGGCGGGCTACCGGAGAGTGGGGCTGGTGTTGCCCGCGACAATGCAGCGGCGCTCGAACTATTTGTGGCACGCGCGGTACCTGCAATTTGTGTGGTCGCAGGCGATGCCGGTGTTGCCCCTGCTGGAGACCTCGGTGGACCGGGGGTATTCGCTGGAGGCCTTTCGGGCGTGGTACATCGCGAATCGGCCGGAGGTGATTTTGACGGTGGACGAGGAGGTCGAGCGGTTGTTCACGAAGGCCGGGTTAAAGGTTCCCGAGGAGGTGGCGTGGGCGGTGCTCGACTGGAGTCCTCATTATTTCGGCGGGCGGGTTGCCGGGATGGACCAGTGCATGGGGCGACTGGGCGAGGCGGCGGCGGAACTGGTGGCGCGGAAATTGTGGGCCAACCAATACGGCTTGCCCGACTTGCCGCAGACAACGGAGTTGCGCGGAGTGTGGCGGGCCGGTGAGAGCGCGCCGAGCCGGGCGGGAGCTTGCGGTGCTCAGGCTGAGGCAATGTTGCCTAGCTAGTGTAGTGTGCGAGAAATAGTGTAACTAAATTAACGGCCGAGCGTCTGTAGCTGAATGAGAAAAGCAGCCCCAGTTAATTTGAAGGAGGAGCAGAAGGCCGAATTGAGCGCATGGGCGAAACGAGGCGGCACACCGCAGAAGCATGCCCAGCGGTGCCGGATCGTGCTGCTTGCCGCTGAAGGCAACGGCAACGAATGGATCGGCAATAAGTTGGGAATGAGTCGGCAGAAGGTGGCGCGCTGGCGGGGGCGTTATTTGGAGTCGGGGTTGCCGGGACTGCTACGGGACCGTGCCGGGCGAGGTCGTCGCGCCAAGATCAAGCCGGAGGACAAGGCCGAACTGATACGGCGCACACTGGAGGAAACACCTCCCATGGCGACACAGTGGAGCACGCGGCGCATGGCGGCAGTCAGCGGACTGGCCGCCAGCAGCGTAGGCCTGATCTGGCGCAACCACGGAGTGAAACCGCACTTGGTGCGGGGCTTCAAATTATCGAAGGACAAGCGCTTTGTGGAGAAGCTCGAGGAGATCGTCGGGCTCTATCTCAACGCCCCCGAGCACGCCTTGGTTTTGTGCTGCGATGAAAAAAGCCAGATCCAAGCTCTGGACCGCAGCCAACCCGGCCTGCCTTTGCGACAAGGCAAGGTGGCAACCCAAACCCACGACTATAAGCGTCACGGCACCACAACACTCTTCGCCGCCCTCAATATGGCCGACGGAAAGGTCATCGGTACCTGCCAAAAACGCCACCGCCATCAGGAATGGTTGAAGTTCCTGCGCCTGATCGACGCGAGCACCCCGCCCGACAAGCCCCTGCACCTCATCGTCGACAACTATGCCACCCACAAGCACGAGAAGGTCCGCCGCTGGCTGGCCAAGCACCCTCGTTTCACGATCCACTTTACCCCAACGTCGGCTTCCTGGCTGAACATGGTCGAACGCTTTTTCCGTGATCTTACCGTCAATCGCCTCCGCCGCAGCATCTTCAGGAGCCTCGACGAACTGCTCGCTGCCATCGAAACCTACTTGGCCGATCATAACCGCTCGCCCAAACCCTTCATCTGGACTGCCAAGGCCTCCGACATCCTCGCCAAGGTTCAGCGCGCCCGCTCATCGATCAATAATAAGTAATGTTATTTATCGTCCACTATACTAGGCTGGAGGAACTTTAGGTCATCAAAAACCAGGCACCGAGGACGGCGGCAAGGGCGAGTCGGTAAATGGCGAATACAATCAGGCCGTGTCGGCTGAGGTAGCTGACGAGGAACTTCACGGCGAGGGCGGCCGCGCAGGCGGCGACCAGGCTTCCCAATATCACCGAGGGAGCCCCAAAGACTTCGATCATGGCCGGACCGGCTTTGTACGACTTGAGCGCGGCGGCCCCGGTCAAAATTGGTAGCCCGACCAGAAAGCTGAATTCCGCCGACCGGGAGGGCGACAGTCCGCAAAAATAACCGCCCACCATCGTGACCATGGAGCGGCTCATGCCGGGCCAGAGCGCAAGACATTGCATGAGGCCAATGCCCAGAGATTGGCCCACGCTCAAATCTGAGGGCTCCAATCGACCAACACTCGCGCTCGGCTGCTGTTTGCGCCAGCGCTCCGCCGCAAACATGAGCACCGCACCGCTGACGAGTGCGGCCACGACCGCTTCGATGGAAAATAGGTGTTTGTCGATCAGCTTGCCGCAGCTCAGCCCCAGCGTAACCGCCGGAATGCACGCGACGATGATGTTGCGCAGCAGGCGTAGTCCGGCGCTGTTTTTGCCCATTAGGCCGCGCAGAATCCCCATCAGTTGTCCCCAGTAAATTAGCACGACGGCGACGATGGCACCGGCTTGAATAACCACCGTGTAGGTGTCGGCCGCGAGTTTAAGGGTAAGCGGTTCGCCCTCAGGGTTTTTGACGGAGGGCTTTTTGTACCACAGTGGTTCGCCCTCGGCATCCAGCAGCGGCTCCTCTTTTTCCAGTCCCAGCGCATGACTGGCAATAATGAGGTGGCCGGTCGACGATACGGGGAGAAACTCGGTGATGCCCTCGACGAGGCCGAGTATGACCGCATCGCGTGAACTGAGCTCTGCTACCGGCGCATCAGCAGCCGGCACCACGGGTTGGGAGAAGGCGGGCAGGGCGGAAACCCAGCTTACTGCGAGGAGAAATAAAATACGACGCACCCGCGTTTGCTCCCAGAACACACCGTGGCTGTCGAGTTTATGCTTCCCTACCATTGGGGTTTTTCGTTCCCCTGTTGCACTATGTCCGCACTCATCGAACTCACCGCCCGGCTGCAGGCGCTCCATGATCTCACCGCCACCGAGGTGGAGGCTGCGGTCGTCGAGCTGGCGTCGCCTGCGCAGGCCGATGAGCCCAAGGCGGCGTTTTTGTCGGCGTTGGCCGACAAGGGCGAGAGCGTGGCGGAGATCGCCGCGTTTGCTCGTGCGTTCCGCGTCCGCGCGATCGATCCCGGGGTGGAGCGTTGGTCGGCAGGGGCGATCGATATCGTGGGCACGGGCGGCGACATGGCGGGGGGCTTTAATATTTCGAGTATGGTGGTGCTCACGCTGGCGTGTGCGGGTGTGACCGTGATGAAGCACGGCAATCGCGGCATTACGTCCAAGTGTGGCAGCGCAGACCTGCTTGCTGCCCTGGGCGTGAATCTCGAGGCGTCGCCCGAGCAGGTGTGCGCCGGGTTGGACGAGCTCGGCTACGCGTTTTTCTTTGCGCCCGCCTACCACCCCGCGTTCCGCCATATCGCACCGACACGGAAATTACTCGCCGCTCAGGGCCGGCGCACGGTTTTCAATATTCTGGGGCCTCTCATTAATCCGGGGCGTCCCGCGAACATCCTGCTGGGCGTGTTTGCCGAGCCGTGGGTGAGCAAACTGGCGGATGTCCTCGATCTGCTGGGCTCGCAGGCCGGGCTGGCCGCCCATGGGGTCATCGGGCCGGGATGCGGTATTGATGAACTCACCACGGCGACGTCGAACCGGGTGCGGGGCATCGGCCGGTTGCGGCAGGTGGACGGCGTCTGGAACGCGGCCGATTACGGCTTTGCGGCTTCACCGTTTTCGGATCTGGCGGGAGGTGACCTCACGACCAATCTTGCGATTGTTGAGGCGCTGCTGGCGGGGCGCGCGCCGGCCGGCTTGGTGGATACCATCGTGCTCAACACGGCCACGGCACTGTGGATAACGGGGCGCACCGCATCGGTGGCGGCGGGAACGGGGCAGGCGCGTGAGTTACTACTCGGAGGCGCCGTGCGGGCCAAGATCACCGCCACGCGGGAATTTTTCAAAAAATGAAACGTAGCTATTTCGGCACAGACGGCGTCCGCGGTCCTTATGGTGGTCCGGTGGTGAACGAAGCGTTCGCCGCCCGCTTGGGCGAGGCCGCCGGGCGTTGGGTGGGCGGCAAGGGCCGAGTGCTCATCGGACGGGATACGCGCGCCTCGGGCGAGTCGCTGGCACGGGCCTTGGCCGCCGGTCTTGCCGCCGCCGGGCTCGAGCCGGTTTCGCTGGGTGTGGTGCCGACTCCGGCGGTCTGCCGTGCGGTGCGCCTGAGTGACGCCGTGCTCGGTGTCGTGATCACGGCCTCGCACAATCCGGCGTCAGATAATGGTATTAAGTTTTTCCTCGGTACGGGCATCAAGCTCACCGACGAGGACGAGGTGAGTATCGAGTCGCTGCTCCCGGCGACGCCCAGCTTGGTTGAGGCGGTTTTCCCGGCGCAGGATGCGCGCGCGGATTATATCGGCGCGGCCCAAGCGCTGCTCCCCGCCCAGGCGCTGGCGGGCTGGCGCATCGTTCTCGATACGGCTAATGGTGCGACGGCCGCGACCAGCCCGGTTGTACTGCGTGCGCTGGGGGCCGAGGTGATTGGCCTGGGCGACGCGCCCGATGGAGTGAACATCAACCTGGGTGTCGGCAGCGAACACCCTGAACCCTTGGCGAATAAAGTGCGCGCCACCGGGGCGCGTCTGGGTATCGCTCATGATGGCGATGGTGATCGCTGCCTGTTGTGCGATGAAACCGGCGCCGTGGTCGGGGGCGACGAGGTGCTCACCTTGCTTGCCTTGCATGCGCTCGCCCAAGGCCGTTTGGCCGCGTCCACGCTGGTGGTCACTGTGCAGAGCAACCTTGGCGTCGATGCGGCGATCTCCGCTGCGGGCGGCCGGGTGGTTCGCACCTCCGTGGGCGATCGTTACGTGAGCGAAAGCATGCTGGCGGAGGGCGCTCGGTTGGGCGGCGAGTCGAGTGGTCACATTATCTGTGCGGATATTTCCCCTACGGGCGACGGGTTGGTTGCGGCGCTTAAAGTCATCGAGGTGATGCTCGCCACGGGGCGCCCGCTCTCGGAGTTGCGCCGCGTGCTGAAGAAGTTCCCGCAAGGCACGCGCAACCTCAAGGTGCGTGAAAAACGCGACATGGCGGACTGCGGGGCTTTGCTCGGGGCAATTGCTGCGGTGGAGGCGGAGCTCGGTGCTCAGGGGCGGGTGTTGGTGCGTTTTTCCGGGACCGAGGCCAAGTTGCGCCTTTTGGTCGAAGGACCCTCGGACGCCGTTGTGGCGGCGGGGCTGGAGCGCTTGGCCAAGGCGGCGGGTTTGGATATGGATGTGGTTTAAGCTTAACGCCTGTAAGGCATGACCCGGATAGATCTCGGGATAAGTAAGTTGTGCTATAATATTGATATACGAACGAAGGAATCGAGTCCACCGAACCGAAACGTAGCCGAGTCCCTGACGAACGAGAACGAGTAAGAGAACGAGAACGATTCAATCCCGGTCCAGCGATCGGCACTTCAGAGGCACCGCTGAATTCCGTATCGTTCTCGTTCTCTTAATCTTACTCGTTCTCCTTCCGCTGCCGATTCCCTGCGTCAAACCATACCTTACAGGATTGGGTTTAACCTGCCAATCTAGCGTTGACCCCTGCCGCGGGGGGGCGTTGTTTTTGCGCTATCCCCTATGCCTGAAGTTACCGTTTTATCGCTCGACCCCCGCGTTCAAAAGCAGATCGAGAATTCACAAATCGCCCTCCAGCGAGGCAATCTCGATTACGTTTTGGACGTAACCGCTCAAGTTTTAAAAACTGTCCCAAACTGCCTGGCTGTAAGACGCCTTCAGCGCGTCGCGCAACTGCGTCAGCACGGTGGTAAAACGAAGCTGTTCGCCAAGGCGTTTGGCTCGGTTACCAACGCCGGCTTCCTGTTTGGCGGCGGGGCTAAATCCCCCGAGAAGCTGCTGGAAAATGCCGAGAAGATGCTCGCGGCCGATCCCACCAGCGTTCCGGGACTCAAGTTGCTCGCCGAGGCCGCGCAGGCTTTTGATTGGCCCGAGACCGTCGTGTTTGCCTGGGAGTCGATTCACGAGCTCAACCCGACTGATCGCGAGGCGCTGTTGGAATTCGGCGAGGCCTGTTTGAAGGCTAAACGGCCCAAAGATGCGCTACGTGCCGCCGACGAACTGCTCAAGCTCAAGCCCCAGGATGGTGATGCGCTCTCGCTTATGCGTAAGGCCGCAATCGCCCAGACCACCGAGAAGGGCAACTGGGAGGAGAAGGGCTCGTTCCGCGACAAGCTCAAGGACGAGGCGCAGTCGACCATGCTTGAGCAAGCGGCGAAGATCGTGACCTCCGATGAGATGACGCAGAAGCTCATCGACGAGGCCTTGGTCCGCCTGCAGGCGCAGCCGGAAAATCTTAACCACTACCGCAGCGTCGTGGAGGGCTACAAGAAGCTCAACAAGCTTGAGGAGGCCATTGTGTACATCAGCAAGGCCCGCGCTCTGCCGGCGGGTGCTGCCGATACCACTCTTGCAAAACAAGAGTCTGAACTGCGGCACGCGCTTCTGGCCAATCGTATCAAGGATATTGAGACGCAAGTGGCGCTGGCGCCCGGCGATGCCGCCTTGGTGGAGTCACTGGCCAAGGCGAAGCGTGATTTTGCCGAAACCCTCTTGCTCGAGGCCAAGGACTACGCCGAACGCTACCCGAACGACTACGGCGCGCGTTTCACCCTCGCCAATCTCTATTTCGAGGCCGGCGACTTCCAGAACGCCATTGCCAACTACCAGCAGGCGCAGAAAAACCCGAAGGTCCGTATCCAGGCGATCTCCGGCATGGGCAAGTCGCTCAAAGCGCGAAAGATGTTCGATCTGGCGGTTGCCCAATTCCAGACCGCAAAAAGCGAACTGCCGGTTATGGACGACCTGAAGAAGGACGTCATCTACGAGCTGGCGGTGTGTTACGAGGGCATGGGTAAGAAAACCGAAGCGATCACTGAATATAAGATCATTTACAGTGAGGACATCGGTTTCCGTGACGTTGCGGACAAGATCAACGCTTTCTATTCAAGCATGTAACCCGCCTGCGGATACCGCACCCGTTAACGGTGCGGTTGATCCGCGGTGGTGGTGGAAGAGCAGGGGCGGCGTTATTCGTTCCGGTTTTTTCGGGAAACGGCGTCTCAGGTTACCGGGATTTGACGGGGCTTGCCGTCGGTCGATTTGGGCAGCGTTACGGTGAGTACGCCGTTGGCAATGACCGCTTGGATGCGGTCGGCCTCGATTCGGGCGTCATAGCTGAATTCGAGGGCGAAATTAGCGTCCGAGCTTTCGCGGTGAATGAGCTTCCATGCTGCCGGCTTGTGCCATTCCCGGCGCCCCCGGATGGAGAGCACGCCGTTTTTGGCGACCACGTCCATGCCGGCCTTGTCGACGCCAGGGAGTTGAACGATCAGGCTGTAGCCGTCCCCGTTTTCGACCAGTCGGTAGACCGGCTTGCGAGCGGACTGCGAATCCTCCGGAGGCGGAGTGCTGGTGGTGTGCGCGAGCAGGGGAAAGAGAGGGATCATGAGTTTTTGGGGCGGGCGGGGGGCGTTCAAGGCCTTCGGCTGGGGACTGGCGAATGAGCGCCAGGCCCGCTTGATGCCGCAGTTGCTCGGGCCACGCCGTTGGCCCAATCATTGACCTCCGCCAGGCCGCACTGGTGCCGACTTGGGCAAATCTTTTGGCCCATTATCCGGTCCAAGCCCACAGGCTTTGAGTTTATATGGTCTTGCGCTAATTATTGCGTTGGCCGGGGGCGGGCACGCTTTCTAGTGCTACCCGCGTTACCTTAAAATGGATCGCCTTCAAAGCGGGAGTGCACATTACCACCGTTTCGCTCACGCTCAAAGATCACCCGAGCCGGCCCGCAACCACTCGTAATCGCATCAAAGCACTCGCATAGGCAATGGGTTACACCCGCGATCGTTGCTTTCCGCCTTGGTCGCCTCCGGACCTATAATCGTCTCATGGTCAAACGGGGCGTTCTGTGTTGGCTTGGGTGGATGTCTGGACTACTCTTGGAGGCGCCCGGGAGCGCTTTGGCAGGGAACCTTTGATTATCCGCACAAACTGGGGTGGAAGCTGGAGGCGTTCCGGCCCTTACACGAAGGGATCGCCTTGCCCCAGTTTAGCCGCATCCTGCGCCCACGCGGGATTGGTGGACTGATTATAGCGCCGCTTCCAAGTTCGCAGTCAGCGATCGCGTTTGACCGGGCCAAGCCTTCGCCAAAAAAAAGCCCGCCGCCCCTGTATTTTTTGCGGGGGCGGCGGGCCGGGGGCAATGGCCCTCAGTTAACCCCGCAACACATCGTAAGACCTGATTTTTATGGCCAATGCAATGGTCGTGAACCTTATGCTGTGAGCGGCGAGCGGGAAAGCGTCTATTTCTGGCGGTTAGGAATGCACTTCTTCTTCGGTGGATCTTCTTCCCCTTAAAAAGAGTAATACTCTTCTTCCGTGGGTGGGTTTTCTTCCCTGTCCGGCTGGGGATATGAGGGGTGCGAATGGGTGGAGATTGAACCGGCGGGACGCTTGGCGGATGCACAGCGATGCATCCAACCGGTTCACGCAAGTGTTTGCACTGTGCCGATTTCTTTCTGCCCGACGCGCATAACCGCGAGCGTCAGCGCTACTGCGGGAAGCCGGGATGCCGACGGGCGAGCCGGGCGGCCAGTCAGGCCAAATGGTTGGCGAAGCCGGAGAACCTCGACCACTGGAAAGGCCCAGAAAATGTCCAACGGGTGCAGGAGTGGCGGAAGGCCAATCCGGGGTACTCAAGGCGGAGGGGGCCGCGACGGCGGGTGGCGTTACAAGACATCCCAACTACGCAATCCGTTGTGCACCAGCCTAAAGCCGAGCCGGTCGCCGAGGTGGCGTTACCGAATCCCTGCGTGCCGTTACAAGACAGATGGGAGTCGCAAAACCCTGTGCTCGTGGGGCTTATCGCGCAGTTCGCCGGAGTGACGTTACAAGAGGACCTCGAACCCATGCTGCGACACCTGCAATCCCGGGGGCGGGTGATCCTGGGCATCGACGTCCAGCCGCCCGATTATGCAAAAACAACCGATCGATCGCGAACAACTCCGGCGCACGCCGGCCCAGTTTAGCTGGCTGGACCACCGGCTGGTGCGGGGCAATTACCTGGGGCGGGCCAGTGCCCCCGCCTGGGGACTTTATCTGGTCCTGGTAACCGTGGGTGACGCCGACGGGCTGAGTTACTACGCCACGCGCACCCTGGCCCGGCTGCTCACGCTCAGCGAGGACGGCCTGGTCGAGGCGCGTCGGCAGTTAATCGAGGCCGGGGTGATCGCCTACGCCGCGCCACTTTACCAGGTGCTTTCCTTGGACCGGGGCAGGCCATCGCACACGCTGGCGGTAACGCCGTCGCCGAGCCGGGAGGTGGGGGCGTGATCAATTACGAACTGTATTGCCGGATAAAACAGGCGGAGGCTGCCGGTCACAGTGCGCCGCAAATCACCCGCTCGCTCCAGTTGCACGTGCAGACGGTGAGGCGCTGGCAGGCGCAGGAAAAGTACGCGCGCAGCCAGGCCGCGCAGGTGCCTAGGCCAAGCAAGCTCGACGTGCACAAGCCGGCGATCGCGCGGTGGCTGGAGGCCCATCCGTTCACCGCCATGCAGCTCTGGCAAAAGGTGCGCGAGCGGGGGTACACGGGCGGGTATTCAATTTTGAAAGACTACGTGCGGCGGGTGCGGCCGAGGAACCTGGAGGCGTTTCTTACCCTCAAGTTTGCCCCCGGCCAGACCGCGCAGGTGGACTGGGGCAGTTTTGGCGCGGTGGAGGTGGACGGCACCCGGCGGGCTTTAAGTTTTTTCGTCATGGTTTTGGGGTACAGCCGGTTCCTGCATGTGGAATTTACCCTCGGGCAGGGCCAGGAGTGGTGGCTGGGCTGTCACCGGCGCGCCTTTGAAAAACTCGGCGGGGTGCCGCGCGAGGTGATGGTGGACAACTGCAAGACGGCCGTCCTCTCGCATGTGCCCGGGACCGACCCGGTGTACAACGCCCAGTACCTGGACTTTGCCCGGCACTACGGGTTTACGATAAAAGCGTGCGGGCCGGGGCATCCGCAGTCCAAGGGCATGGTGGAAAACGCGGTGGGTTACGTGAAAAAAAGCTTCCTTGGCGGGCGGCAGATGAACGGGTTTACCGAGCTGGGGCCGGCCGCCAGCTTGTGGCTGGAAACGGTGGCCAACGTGCGCGTTCACGCTGAAACCCAGGGCCGGCCGGTGGACCGGCTGCCCGAGGAGCGCGCTGCGCTCCTGCCGCTTAACCCGGTGGCCAGTCCGGCGGTGCGCACCTTAAGCGTGCGGGCGTCGCGGCGGTGCCGGGTGAGTATCGAAACGAACCGCTACTCGGTGCCCACGAAGTTTGCCGGGGCGCTACTCACCGCGCAGATCGAGGGGGCGCAGGTGAGGTTTTATGCGGACCGCACCCTGGTGGCCGAGCATGCCCGCAGTTTTGCCCGCCGCGCCGATGTGGAAAACCCCGAGCATGTGCGCGAACTCGAGGAGCGCAAACGGCAGGGGGCGCGGCAGCGCCTGCGGCTACGGTTTTTGGAACTGAGCCCGGCGGCACCCGCCTACCAACGGGGGCTGGAGGAGCGCCGGCTCAACGCGGGACACCACCTGGCGACTATCGTGGGTTTGGTGGCCCTGTATGGAACGGAGGCAGTCGGCCGGGCGATCGAAAGCGCCCATGAACTCGGCGCCTACTCCAGCGATTACATCCTCAACTTGCTCGAACAACGCGCGCGGGCCTTGCCGCAAGCCGGGCCGATCCACCTCACCCGCGCCGACGCGGTGGCCGCGTTGGAACTCGAACTGTGTCCCCCGGATTTAAGCCCCTACACTCTATGAAAACAGAACCCGAAAAACCCGATTTATTAAAAGACCAGCTTAAGTATCTGAAACTCGGTTACCTGTTGCGTCACCACGGCGAACTGACCGCCGAGGCGGCCAAGGCGCGCTGTTCGCACGCCGAATTTTTACGCCGACTGGTGCAGGCCGAGACCCAGGACCGCCAGATCCGGGCGCTGGAGCGGCGTATCCAGGCGGCGCGCTTCCCGGTCAAGAAAACCGTCGACCAGTTCCAGTGGGACTGGCCCAAGGAGTTGAACGAAGCGCAGGTGCGGCACCTCTTCGAACTGGGCTTTGTCAAGGAGCGCACCAACGCGGTGTTTTGCGGTGGTGTGGGGCTTGGGAAGACACATCTCGCGAGCGCGTTGGGCTACGCGGCGTGCCAGGCGGGCTACACGGTGCTGTTTACGACGGCGGTGGACGCGATCAACGCCCTGGTCACCGCCCAGTCCCTGCACCGGTTGCAAGCCGAGTTGAAGCGTTACATGACCCCTGCGGTGCTCGTGCTCGATGAGGTCGGCTACCTGCCGCTCGACAAGTCGGGGGCCGACCTGCTCTTCCAGATCGTCAGCCAACGCTACGAACGCGGCTCGCTGATCGTCACCACCAACAAGGCCTACAAACACTGGGCAGGGATCTTTAACAACGACGCTGGCATCACCGCGGCGATCCTGGACCGCCTGCTGCACCGGGCCCAGACCGTCGTCATCGAGGGCAAATCCTACCGCATGAAAGACCGCCTAGCCGACGAACCTGCAAGCTGACCGGGCCTGATGATCGGCCCCTGGCGGGGCCGGTCATCGGCTTTTACGACAGGTGATTTTGTAACCGCCAGAAATAGACGGTGTTCGCGCCGCCGCTCACACCTTATGCATGGGAGGCGGTCGGCGATTGTATGTCTCCTACACACACACACACACGCCCTGCTTACCGTTTTGATGGAGCACTTTCGGACCCTCGACATCCGTTTTAAGCGCAGGAGGATATGGACGCCTGAAAGGGTGGTGGTGGGGATGCTCACGCTGATATCACAGCCTTGCATGTCCTCGGTGGAGAAGCTCATGTCGGAGCTTGTGGAACCGTTTCTGCTGCCGTGCATTCCGTCTGACTCGACCTTCGTCGAGGCGCGGCAGAAGTTTGCCAAACAGTTCCCGACGGCCATGCGGGATCTGTGGCAGCGTCTGGTCGAACATGCGGTAAAGTTGATTGCCAAGTCCCGCCGGACCGTCGGCGGACTGCAATGGGTGGCGGTCGACGGCACGTGGGTTTGGGCACCTCACGAAGCCGGTAACGTCGCTCGCTGGGGGCAACCCAAAGCCGGTGAGGCAAAGAAGCTGCACTTCCCTCAGATGCTCCTGGTGACGGCCCTGGATGTGCTCACTCGGGTGCCGCTGGCGGCCACCGTGCTTCCCCACGACGGCAGTGAGCGGGCTGGACTGCGGGCCTCCATTGACGAGTTCAAGACCGGCATGGTGCTGTTGGTTGATCGCGGCTTCCCTGCCAAGGACCTGCTGGCCAGTCAGTCTCGTTTCCCGGGGTGCAGACGTTCTCTGGCGCATGGGTACGGCCGAATGCAATTCTTGGGACTGCGTCCACCGGTTCCTTCACGATCGCGCCAAGCCGTTGGAGGCCATAGTGTTTTTACCTCTTGGAGCGAAGGGTTCGGACGGCCTACCCACCCTCATCCACGTCCGACTCATGCGCCGCGTCTTCAGCCAAGGACGGCCCAAAAAGGGCCAAAAACGCGAGGTGCTGGTGCTGATGACCACCCTGCTCGATGCCACGGCTTGGCCTGCCGACAAGCTCATCGCCATGTACGAGCGCCGCTGGGTGATCGAGGACTGGTTCCGCGATATAAAGGTCTGTTTCGGATTAGAGTCCTTCCACTGCCGCAGCGACGCCCTCATCGAGCAGGAGATCTATTCCCTTTTTGCTTGGATAACCGTATGCGCCATCGTCGAACGCGACGCCTACCGCCGTGTCGAGTGTTCGCGCGGTCGGCAGAACCCCTCGGATCCTCACCGCTTTCAAATCAACCACTCCAATCTCTACCGAGTTGCCGAGCACCTCTTCGCCCGCCTGTTGCGCACCAAGCACATCGCCGCCGCCTTGGCCGAGTCAGAGATCGACTTGCGATGGCTCGACTCGACAGCTCGAAGACGACGCCCTGATCGCTCCCATCCCCGAAGCAGGAAAGCATGCTATGGGAGGTGGAATGCTTAACCGAGGGCCATTGGGGGGGGTTAACCGTGACGGATTTCGGAGCCCTGGAAACGGATTTGGATGCGGTAAACCTTTTTGATGCGGCTCTTGATGAGGCCGGTCGTCAGGTCGAATTTTTCTGGGATCTCGATGCGGTGCAGATCAACAACGGCGTGGAAACCGCGCTCGGAGAAAATGTCGATGAGCATCGCCAATGAGAGCGGATCATCGAGCAGCGGATCCTCGGTGTTGACTTGAGCGAAGCCGGAAATCGCGTGTCGGATCACGATGGGGACGATCTTTTTGTCGATGAAGGTCACCACGCGGGCAAACAATTCGGCGTGCTCCACGGCGTAGGCGTCGAGGCGTTTCACCATTTCCTGACGGGCGTGGATAATGATCTCACTGGCCACGGGAATGACGCGCAGGATGTCATGGGTGCGCGGGTCGAGCTCAAGGGTGCTCTGGTATTGGAGTTCCTCGAGGATGTTTTGCTCGACCTCGCTCACGCTGCCCTGGGCGTTGATGAAGTGGTAATGGAAGCTCTCCTTGAGCGACTGGAGGGCGTCCCAAGTCTGCTCCTTAAAAACCCGGTAACGGCGCTGGGCCAGGGCGGTGTCGTAGTCGGTGGGGCGTTCTTCTTGGAGCTCGCCCACGCCGGTGCGGCGCACCTCGGCGTTATGCGCCACAATCTCGCGGCCGCGCTTGAGCTGGCGATCGACCGAGGTTTTTTCATCAACGAACAGCACCATGATGTGGATCGTGGTTTGGCGGAAGTGCATCCCAAGCGGCGTGTTGTAGAACTCGGTTCGCAGCGCTTGGATGTGCTGAACGAGCAGCTTGAGGCACTCGACTTGGACCTTGGTGCGCGGAAATCCGTCGAGGATGACGCCGTCGCGATACTGGGGTTGCAGCAACGCGCGCAGCATCAGGCCGATGACCTCGCGGTCGCCAACCATGCCGCCGGAATCCTTGATGCGTTTGGCCTCAGGGCTGTCGAGCAAGGTGCTGATGACGATCGGCTGGCAGGTGAGGCCGCGGGCCTTGAGGATGAAATCGGTGTTGGTGCCTTTGCCAGAACCGGGGGCGCCGCCGAGCAGAATGATCTCCTTCGGGAAACGCAGGTTGGGGCGACGAATTGAAGCCTCCAGCGCATGCCAAGCTGAGTTGAAAATCAGCTGGGCGTCCTTGATCTCAAGGTCGTGGGCTTGAGCGGCAGCGTTGGCTGCGGCGGCGGCGATGAGGGGCTCCGATTTTTCGGCGGGGGGGATTTCCATGGAAAGTGTCGCTGAGGTTAAGACTCATTCGTGGGGGCAACTCCAGATTAGAGTGGAAATGAATAACGGGCATCACGTCTGTTAATGCCCCCCAGTTGCGTTATTATGGGGCGCGTGGGTGTGGGGGGAGAATCGGCTGCCAACTTTTCAGTCGCCACACCGCTTAGCCTCGGGCTCGGCACGGGGTATTAGAAAAAATGGAACCACGGGTTCGATTGGGGTTCTAAGCGTGCTGGATGGATGTGAATACCCGGACGTGCGACACCCGGGTTAAGTGGTAACTGGACCTGGCGGGATCGCTTGTGGTGCGATCCCGCCTTGGCCAGTCCCCTCCATCTCGCAGGCGGCTGGAGTGGCCAGACGGCGTACTGGGCGGGCTATCTTTTTTTGAAAATCAACTGGGGGGCCGTTTCCATCTGGCCGCGGGTTACACCTAGCTGGTTGAGCAGTTTCAGCTCCCGCCACAGGTCGGCCCCGTTGATTTCGGCGTTCAGGAGTTTTTTGTAGTGGGCGAGGGTGCGAGTCACCTCGGCGCCGCCTTCGTTCACGAATTCCACGCGGAAGTGGCGTGCACCCAGGTCGAAGAAGCGCTGGAAGTACTCCGCACCGGTTTGGGCGCGGTTGTTGTAAACGGTATTGCGGCAGCCGGCGTCGGCCTTGAGCGGCAACTCGGCGCCGACGCGGTCGCGCAGGGCAACCGCGTGTTTTTCGCAGGGCCGGCCGCAATCATGGTAGTCTTTGCCTTTCGATAGGAAGGCGCAGAAGACGCAGTGCTCCATGTGAAACATCGGCATGTGCTGGTGGATCGTCAAATCGAACCAGGCGCCCGGCGCCGCCTGCAGGAGCGACTCCAGCTGGAAGACGTTGAGGTCGTAGCTGGCGGTCACGCGCTCCAAGCCGTAGTTTTTAATGAAATACTCGGCGGTGAGCGGGTTGGCGACGTTGAGGGAAAAGTCGCCGCGTTTACGGTCGGCTTTGAAGAAGCGCAGGTGCTCGTGGTTGCGCACCAAGTAGCCGTCCGCCTCCGACGAGCGCACCTGGTTGAGGATCCATTCTTCACCCGGTTTGAAGATGCGCGGTGGGGCGACCCAGATCGCGGGCGCCTGAAGCGGCGCGCCGGACGTGGCGAGTGGCGCGCCCGGACCGGCCTGCCAAAGGCGGAAGCGCTGGACCGCATCGCGGTAGTGCTTGGGGTTTTCGAACTCGCAGTAGATGTCGGCGAAACCGCCGGCGACGAGGGTGGCGTCGAGTTGTTCCAAGCTGCGCACGACGATGATCAGGCCTGCGCGGTCGGGTGCGTTTACGGCCTTGGCGATCGGCGCGAGCACGGCGGGGCTGCTGGTGGGTTCGGTGGAGATTCGACCGGCGTCCGCCTCCGTTTTCGCCACGGCATTGAGCGTCCAGCGCTTGGGCTGGCCGCGCAGGCGATCGAGTTCGGTGGAGGCGTCGCGGCGTAAGCGGTTGAGTTCGCTCATGGGCAACATCACTGCGCCTTCGAGGTGCGCGGTGAGCACGCCGAGTTGAAAGGGCGTGCCGCCGAGGCGCCCGAGCTGGTCTTCGAGGCGTTGCTGGGTGAGCGGCTGGTTCTGGGCGGGAGCGAGCAGGACCTGGCTGTCGAGCTGCACCACGTGGCCCTCGCGGTCGTTTAAAATCAGGGTGAGCGGGGTGCCGGCGTGGCCGTGGACCGCGATATCAACGGGGCGGGTGAAGCGGATTTTTTCGCCTTCAAAGGTGGTGCGCAACTCGCGGTCGAGCGCGGGATCGTTGTTTTTCCATAGCAAATTCCCAGGGCGGATCTTGCGGAAGTTAATGTCGCCATGACCGAAGCGCAGGACGGTTTCCGCCGCTTGGCCGTCGCGCGCGCGCTGGGGCTCGACTTGGTAAACGCGGCCGCCCTCCTCGCCTGCGGCGTGGTTGCCGGCATCGAACACGACCCCGTCGCCGGGCTTGAGGGCGCTCTCAAGGCGGATGGCGACATGGTCGTCGCCGACGCGTGAAATGGTCCCAAGAAGAACGCCGCGCTTGGTTCCGAAGCGGCCGTGGGCGAGCTCCTGATTTTGGATACCGTTAAACCAGCCGGTGTAGAGGCCGCGCGAGAACGTCATCGAGAGTTCGTAGCGGGCGCGCGCGGAGTCGAACGGCACGTTGCCGGCAGCCGCCAGCTCGGCAAAGATTTTGTCGAGCGCCTGGCGGTAAACGCGGGTGATGCTGGCAACGTACTCGGGGGACTTGAGGCGGCCTTCGATTTTAAGCGAGGCCACGCCCGCCTTAACCAACTCGGGCAGCACGTCTAGGCCGGCGAGGTCCTGTGGGCTGAGCAGGTATTTGCGGTCGCCGAGTGGGACGACTTGGCCGTCGGAAATGAGATCGTAGGGCAGGCGGCAGGCCTGGGCGCATTCACCGCGGTTGGCGGAACGCCCGCCGAGCGATTCACTGGTCAGGCATTGGCCGGAATAGGCGACACAGAGCGCCCCGTGGACGAAGACTTCAAGGGGCAGCGGAGTCAGGGCGGAGGCGCGTTGGGCCGCCTGAATAGCCTCGATTTCCTTGATCGAGTTTTCGCGCGCGAGCACGACGAGTTCGGCGCCAAGATCACGGGCGAAGGCCACGCCGGCGTCGCCGGTCACGGTCATCTGCGTCGAGCCGTGGATGGGGAAATCGGGGGAAATTTTACGGATGAGTCGGCAGATGCCGATGTCCTGGACGATGGCTGCATCGACTCCAGAAGCGATGATGGTGCGCAGGTAGTCCTCGGCGTCGGGCAGTTCGGCGGTGAAGACGAGGACGTTAAAGGTAACGTAGCCGCGCACGCCGCGCTTATGGAGAAATTCCATGATGGCGGGCAGGTCGGCCTGGGTGAAGTTTTTGGCCCGCATGCGGGCGTTGAACCGTTCGAGGCCGAAGTATACCGCGTCGGCACCGTTCTCGACGGCGGCGCGCACGCATTCCCAGTCGCCGGCGGGTGCAAGTAGCTCGGGGCGCATCGGAAATGGGTTCTTCCCGTTTTGTTGTGGGTTCGGGCATAAAAGCAGCTAAAAAGTAAAGATGAGCATAAGCGCACATGAACATTACCGGCGGTTGCTGTTGCTGCCGGAACCGTGGGAAGTAACCAAAGTGGAGGAAGACATTCTCGGACTAAACGTGACGGTCTGGTTACGATGGCCAGACGGGGCCAAGGTGCCGTGCCCAGTGTGCGGTCAGTTGATGCCTATTTACGACCGAATGAAGGAGCGGAGTTGGCGTCACCGTGATGTGATGCAATATCGACTCGAACTGCGGTGCGCGGTGCCCCGCTGCGATTGCGAGGAGCATGGTGTTAAAACGATGCACGTGCCGTGGGCCGAACCAGGCTCGCGGTTCACCTCGCTTTTTGAAAGCTTTGCCGTGGCCGTGATCGCCTCTAGCCGATCGCTAAGCCAAGCCGCCGAGTTGCTGGGACTTCATTGGGATAGTGTACAACGTATAATCGATCAGGCTGTTGAGCGAGGCTTGGCGCGGCGAAACCTCGACGGCATCACCCGAGTTGGCTTAGACGAAAAGAGTTTTTTGCGCGGTCAAAGCTACGTTTCATTGATGACCGATCTCACCGGTCGGCGGGTACTGGACGTGGTTCCAGGCCGGGATACAGGGAGTGGGTTAAAGCTTTGGGCATCATTATCAAAGGAGCAAATTGACGGGATTGAAGCCGTCGCGATGGACATGGGTGCATCCTTCATCGCCGCCACCCACCAGGCCGCGCCCAACGCTGACATCGTTCACGACCGCTTTCATGTTTCAAAGCCTATGAACGAGGCGGTCGATCATACCCGCCGGGATGAGGCCGCTGAACTCGCTGCCAAAGGCGATGACATCTTAAAACGCACTCGCTTTCTTTGGCTGCATGGCATCGTTCCTGATGACCGCAAAGAGCACTTCGAGGCGCTGCTGGAGTCCAATCTTCGTACGGCCAAGGCATGGGCTTATAAAGAGCAGCTGGTCGAGTTTTGGGGACAACCCAACGCCGATGCGGGTAATACTTTCTTCCAGCTGTGGTATCGCTCGGTTATGAGTAGCCGCCTGCCCAGAGTCAAAAAAGTAGCAAAGTCACTAAAAGCCCATCTGGCCGGATTACTGACTTACTTTAAGCACCGTATTTCGAATGCACTCACCGAGGGTTTTAATTCAAAAATCCAAGCAATTAAAGCCGATGCTCGTGGCTTCCGTAAGTTCGAAAACTATCGCACCCGTATTCTTTTCTTTTGTGGTAAACTCGACCTCGAGCCTAATTTCCCCCCAGCCCTAACCCACAGTATTCCGTGAAGAACCCGGAAATGGGGGCTGCACGGTCGGGCTGGCGGCTTGGGCGGTGGATGCGGAAAGTGAGTCGGCGGGCATGGTCGTGGTGCGGACGATGGGAATCCGCTGGGAAGGGGCAAGCCCCGCACAGCGGCTTCTGCAATAGGGTTTCCGCGGGTGCGCGGGCAGCTTGCCGTACTGGCAACGCCGGGGAGCGAAATTCATCCAGTCGGCTGGCTCGGGAATACTAATTCACGTTCATTTTTAGATTTACGAAATCCTTGAGCTCACGCTCAAGGCCACACGAGACGTGAATACACTCCCGTGGCCTTGAGCGTGAGCTCAAGGTGTTTTTCCCAGAGGTATCCTCTCCGCCTTAAGGCGCCGCCGCCCGCTACTCGCTTTCTGTGACGCAAAAAAACCCGCGACCGGAAGGTCGCGGGTTTTAAGCAAGGAGGTTTTAGCCGGTGGGCTTAGACCTTCTCGACGAGGCCGGCCTTGATGGCCTTGACCGAAACGAGAACGCGCTTGGTGCCGCCATTGGCGGTCCGGATGCGGATCTTTTGCAAGTTCGGACGGAACTTACGGGAGGTGATCGAGGTGATGTGCGTGCCGATGCCGCCGCTTTTCTTCGACTGACCCTTGCGGTGAATGATGGATCCCACGGTGGGACGTTTGCCGGTGATTGCGCAGATTCTAGCCATATAAAAGGTTGTTAAAGGGTCACAGGTAAAAGTCGGAGCCAGTCCGAAGCAAGGGCAAAGTTCAGTCCTTTTTCGAAACTTCCGGGAGGGCGTAAAGAAGCCGACCGCATAGCCAGAAGTAGTCCACGTATCAGTCGGCAGTCCCTCTGGCTGGATCGCTAACTGGCGTAGTGGTTCCTGCCTATCGTCTAGCGTGCAGCACCTGGAATTTTTGGCCTAAATGCGAGGGATGCAGCAGCTGCAGCAGCGCGAGTTTGCGCGGGCTCACGCGCGTGGCTTCCGCCGCCATCGCGTGAGCGAGAAACGCTCCAGCGTGATGAATGAAAAACGCCTCTTGGGACTCCACTCGACTGCCGGTGCAGCCCGCCGTGTCCAGCGCGGCCTGCAACCAATCCCAGCAGACGTGTCCGGTGAGATCCTGCTCCCCGGCTCGTGCAAGCAGTTCGTTGGATTGAGTGTGCTGGAAATACGCGCGCGCCGTCCCCGCCGGCGTGGCGGTGGCCAGCTCGGCGAAGGATTTGCCGTAGTCGAAGGCCACGAAGAGGCCCGTCCACGGTTGCGCGGCGATAGCGGTGGCGAGTTCGGCCGCGGCACGGGGCGCGTCAAAGACGTTGCCCTCGCTGGCATCGGGCGGGAGCCAAGACGCGTTGGTCTCGGCCAGCTCGATTTCGTGCAACTGGTCGCCGCGCAACTGCACGCCGAGTTCACGCCAGGTTTCACCGCGACGTATAAAACGGCGTAGGGGCTGGGCATCGAAGAGTTCGTTGGAGAACACCACGCAGGGCCCGGCGAGTTGTTGCGCCTCTCCCACGCGCACGGTTCGCGCCGAGGCGAAGGGGTGGGCGACTCCCGCCAGCACTCCGGCACCGGCTTCCGCGCCGATTTCCACGAACGCGTGCTCACGGGCCCGAGCTTCTCCGCCAAGGAGCGCAACGCACGCCGCCGCGACCATCTCGCCAAAGACCGGCCCCGAGGAGCTGGCCGTGTAGAAGTCCGTGCCGGGTGCATAACCGACACGCGTGCGATCCTGCCGGTAATAGCCGAGCTGCGGGTGGTAGAGCGCCAGCTCCATGAAATCGGCGAACGACAGGACTCCGTCGGGCCCGGAGCGGGCAAGAAAGGCGGCGGCGAAGGCAGGTGAAGTCGTGGCGGATGATCCCATTTACAAAGTCGATGAGTTGGCCACAGTCCCGAAGATGCTCAAACGCATTCTCGTGATCGCCGCCGGCGTGTTGCTCGGCGCCTTGCTCTCCGTGGGCTCGGCGCGGGTGGCTGCGGCCTGGGGTTTTTGGCCCAATCGCGAGCTCGATCAATCATCCCGCTACGTCCGCGAGGTGCTCAGCGCGGTCAACGATAACTACGTGGACGCCGACAAGGTGGCCTTTCCCAAGTTAACCGAGGCGGCGCTGCGCGGGATGCTCGATTCGCTGGATCCGCATTCCGAGTACATGAACGCGCGTGACTACAAAAAGCTGGAGGAGGACATCAGCAGCGAGTTCGGCGGCATCGGCGTTCAGGTTGAGATGCGCAACGGCAAGGTCGTGGTCATCGCGCCCATCGCCGGCACTCCGGGGGCCAAGGCGGGCATCCTGCGCGGCGACGTTTTTTTAAGTGTCGACGGGGTGAAGCTGGAAAAGCCGGCTCTCGACGAGGTGATCGGCCGGTTGCGCGGCAAACCCGGAACGCAGGTGCGGGTTGGGTTCACGCGCCCGTCGACGTCCAAGGACTTCGAGGTAACGCTGAAGCGCGAGCGCATCAAGGTGGAGAGCGTGCGCGAGGTGCACCTGCGCCCCGACGGTATCGGGTATTTGGAGATCACCCAATTTGGCGAGCGCACCAGTGAGGAATTTATCGGGGCTTTGAATACGCTGAACGCCCAGGGCATGCGTGCGCTCATCATCGATCTGCGCGATAACCCGGGCGGGCTGCTCACGGCGGCGGTCGAGGTGGCCGAGCCGTTTTTTACCAAGGGCGAATTGATCGTCTACACGCAGGGGCGCAAAACACAGGACCGCGACGAGTACCGTGCCACCGCGCCCGAGGCCCCTTTGACGCTGCCGCTGGCCGTGTTGATCAACGGCGGTAGCGCCAGTGCTGCCGAAATCGTCTCCGGTGCACTCAAGGACACGCGCCGCGCCGTGGTCGTTGGCGAGCGTTCCTTCGGCAAGGGCTCCGTGCAAACCATCCTGCCGCTGCGCCAAGGCGAGGGACTGCGGCTCACCACTGCACGTTACTACACACCGAGCGGGGTAACGCTCCACGAAAAGGGCGTCGTTCCCGACGTGGAAGTGGTCATGTCGAGCGTCGAGGATGACAGCGCACGCATCCAGCGTTCGCGCGACGACGTGGTGGATCCTGTGGAGTTCAAGGAGCGTTTCAGTATCGAACGCACGCCCGATCGCCAGTTGGACGCCGCAGTTGCCGTGCTCCAGGCCTCCATCCTTTTAGAAATCCGCGGTGACCGGCCCGCCGCCGCGCCGCTTGCAGCCAAAAAACCATGATCCTCGCCATAGAAAGTTCCTGCGACGAAACCGCCGTCGCCTTGTTTGACCCCACCACCGGTTTGATGGGCGAGTGGATTCACAGTCAGATCGCGCTTCACGGCCGTTACGGTGGCGTGGTGCCCGACCTGGCGACCCGCGAACACCTGCGCAACCTCGGCCCGCTGCTTGAGCGCGTGCGGGAGTCGGCCGGCTTTGACCGCATCACGCAGGTGGCCGTTACCCAGGGTCCGGGCTTGGCGGGATGTCTGGCGATTGGCGTGGCGGCGGCGAAGTCCCTTGCGTTGGCGTGCCGTGTGCCGCTGCTCGCGGTGAACCATTTGCGCGGCCACGTTTTTTCGCCGTTCATCGGCGTGCACGCGGAGGCACCGGCGGAATTTTCCGCCCGCATGGAGGCGTTGTTGCCGCACCTCGGGCTGGTGGTTTCCGGGGGTAATACGCTGTTGTTCACCTTGGATCGGGCGAGGCGTATCCAAGTGGTTTCCTCGACCAAGGATGACGCGGCGGGCGAGGCGCTCGACAAGGGCGCCAAGCTGCTCGGGCTCGGCTACCCGGGCGGTCCGCTGATTGAACAACGCGCGCTGCGCGGCAACCCGGCGGCGTTTGATTTTCCGCGTGGAATCGGCCCACGCAGCGACCTCGACTTTAGCTTTTCAGGGCTCAAAACGAGCCTGCGTTACCAGTTGGAAAAGATGACGCCGGCTGAGGTTGAGTCGCGCATGGACGACTTGTGCGCGAGTTACCAGCAGGCGGTGGTGGATGCGTTGGTACGTAAGACGACGCTGGCGTTGGCGCGTGAGTCCTTCCGCAGCCTAGGTTTGTCCGGCGGAGTGGCCAACAACCAGACGTTGCGCGCCGCGCTGGGCCGAGTGGCGAAAGCCGACGGGATTCCGCTGCTGGCGGCGCAGCCCAAGCACACCGGCGACAACGCGGGTATGATCGCCTTTGCGGCTTGGGTTGATCCGACGGTGCAGCCGGTTGAGCCTCTGGGCTTGCTGTGCATTGAGCCCGGATTGGCGTTGGGTTGAATGCGGTGAGCGGTTCGAAAAGTAGCGCAGACTTCCAGTCTGCTTTGATTCGGCGGTAATGGCTCGGGGCAGACTGGAAGTCTGCGCTACTTTTCGGCAACGGAGCTATATCGGATTGGGCCGAATGGACGCAAAAAAGGCCGCCTGTGAAGACGGCCTTTTTTTTAGCGCGTGCGAAACGATGGCCGGATTAGCGGCTGTCGATGTAGCGACCGATGGACTTGAGGGTGTAGGTTTCCTCGGAGGTACCGATCTTTACCTTGACGCTGTCGCCGACTTTTTTGCCCAGCAAGCCGAGGCCGAGCGGGGTCTTGTAGGCGAGGATGTTCTTCTCTGGAACGCTGTCCCAGGCGCCGAGTAGCGTGTACTTGGCGGTCTTGCCCGTGGAGGTCACCGAGACCTCGATCACGCTGCCCACGCTGACCTGCTCAACGGTGGCTTCCTTGAAGTCGGTGATGCGGGCGCGGCTGAGTTCGCGCTCCAGCTGGGACTTCTGCGCCATGAGGATCGTTTGGTCCTGTTTGGCCATCTTGTATTCGGAGTTTTCCTTCAAGTCGCCGTGCTCGCGGGCGGTGGCGATGGCCTTGGAGTTTTCCGGGATCTTCTTGGAGACGATGGTCTCGTACTCGACGCGCTTGATCTCGTAGCTCTCGCGGGAAACGAGGATCTGCTCCTCGGTGGACTCCGCGTCCTTAGCCACGATGGACTGAATGCCGGGGAATATCTTGATGAAGCGGGCGAGCAGGGACTTCTTGGTCAGCTCCTCGAAGCCCTGATTGAGCATGAGCGCGTTGGCCAGATCGCGGGCTGTCTCAGGATCGGCGGTGGAAAGCAGGTCGGCGATCAGATCGGTATCCTCGGAGAGGATATCACCGAGCGGGATACGACGGGCGCTAGCGGCTTGCAGCGCCTCGTAGTCGATTGCGAAGAACACGGCGCTGAGCAAGCGCGGGGTGATCAGGTCGTTGAGCAGTTTGGCGAACTTCTTCGAGTGGCGGTTCTTGACGATCCACAGGAGGACGGGCGCGCGCAGATTCTGCTCGATCTGCCAACGCTTGAGTGAGGCGGCGAGCTCGTCGGAGTGGCCGTGCTCAACGAGGAAGTTGATGCATTCGGTGGTGAACTTGCCTTGCGAAGTCTTGAGGAGCGTAAAGGCGGCGTCGCGATATTCGATCGGGTGGGTGTCCTTGACGAGATCGAGGAAGCGGCCTTGGAACTGAACCGGGATCTTCTCAGCAATGGAAACCAAGTCGCGGGTGTTGCCGATCAGTTCGGCCTGCGACGGAACGAGGGTGGCGGGATCGACGCCGACCTGTTTGGCGAGGGCATCGCGCACGAAGGCGCCATACAGACGCTCGGCTGTGTCGAGCTGGTTGGACTCTTTAACCGACTCGGTGAGACCGGCGAGGATGACATTGAGGTCGCCCTTGACCTCTTTGGAACCGGAGGCGGCGACCAGATCTTCGGCCAAGGCGATACGGCGACGGGCCGAACGGGTGGCGTTGAACTGCTCAATGATTTCGTCTTCGGCGGAAACGGGGACTTCGCGCAGCACGTAGCACTCGGTCTTCTTGGCGGGAACGGCAATACGAGGGTCCTTGGCGATGGCCTTCTTGGCGGCGGACCACCATTTTTTGAATTTTTCTTCGCCGACGACTTGGGCGAGGGTGATTTCAATCTCGATGGCGGTGGCGGCGTTATTGGGGTAGGCCTGAAGACCGTCCACCAGCAACTGTGCGGGATCCTCGGCGATCAGCTTGGTGATGGCGGAGGGCTCAGTCTGCTTGCGAACCAGAAGGTGGTTGGCGGGGAGGATCTGGAGCGTGCCAATGCAGAACGCAGGGTCCATCGGGTGGCCCTTCTTGTTGTTGAAGTCGATGATGAGCTTTTGTGAAGACTCGTCATAGGACTTGATCTGGCCGAAACCCCAACTGCGATGGATGCCGTAGGAACCGGGTTCCATGGCTTCGAGTTGGGCTTTGGAGGCCTTGAGCAGGGGATTTTTGGCGATGAGCGCAGAGACGGCTTCCGAGTTCATAAATAGGTTATTCGAGTCGTGAATTGGTGAGTAGAACGCATGCGATGCGGTTCTGTCAATCAGTGGGTTTTTGCGGGGGCTCCATAAGGGGTAAAAAAAAGGCCCGCTCGGTGGAGCGGGCCCTTTGCATGAAAATCCAGTATCGCTTTGCTTCAGGGTCGGGGTGCGAGGCCTTTTTTGAGTTTATCCACCTTGGGCTTGATCACGTAGGTGCAATAGCCCGCATTCGGGTTTTTGGCGAAGTAGTCCTGGTGGTAATCCTCGGCCGGCCAGAAGCGCACGAGCGGCACGATCTCCGTGGTGATGGGTTGGGTGAAGGTGGCGGCGGCTTGCGCGCGGGCTTGTTCGGCGGCGGCTTTTTGCGCGGCGTCCGCGTAGAGGATAATCGAGCGGTACTGGCTGCCGTGGTCGTTGCCCTGGCCGCCCACCTGCGTGGGGTTGTGGACTTTCCAGAAAAATCCGAGCAGCTCCGCAAGCGTGATTTGAGCCGGGTCGTAGTCGATTTTGACCACCTCGGCGTGACCGGTGTCACCACGACCGATTTGGGCATAGGTCGGGTTCTCCAAAGTGCCGCCGGCATAACCGCAGGTCACCGTCGTCACGCCCCCCTTGAGTTTGTAGGTGGCATCGAGGCACCAAAAACAGCCGCCGCCCAGAACCAGAGAGTCGGCCCGGCCCGTGGGCGCGGCGAGTTGGGCGAGGCTGAAGGCAGCAAGAAGTAGGGGCAGGCGCATAACGGTGGTGGGTTAGGGTTTTTCCGTGGTCGGTTTGACGGGTGCGGGGGTGGCGGCGGTGGTTTTATGCTGGGCCACCCACGTGTCGTACTCCTTGCGCGGCATGAAGCGGAGCGAGGCCGAGTTGATGCAGTAGCGTTTTCCGGTGGGCTTGGGGCCGTCGGGGAAAACGTGGCCTAGGTGGGCGCCGTCGTTGGCCACATGCACTTCCGTGCGGCTCATGCCGTAGCTCACGTCGGTCTGCTCTTTAATAAAGAGCGGCTCGATGGGCCGGGTGAAACTGGGCCAACCGGTGCCGCTGTCGAATTTGTCGCGACTGTCGAACAGCGGGGTGTCGCTGCAAACCGAGAAATAGACGCCGTCTTCGTGGTGATTCCAATAGGTGTTGGAGAAAGGCGGCTCGGTGCCCTGCTGGCGGGCGACTTTAAACTGAATCGGCGTGAGCAACTGTTTCCACTCCTCGTCGGTGCGTTGCACGGTGGTTTTGGACATGTCGATGATGACCTTGGAGGGCAGGCCGCAGGCGGAAACGCAGGTGGATGAATCGGTGGCGGCGCCGGTTGAGTGGAGGTTGGTCATGGTGGTTTGGGCGAAAAAATGCGCGGCTAACAGCGGGGCGCAAAGCAGAAGCAGGGACGATTTCATGGTTTGGGTGAGAGTAATGGGGCGATGTTTTGTTCCCGCAATCGGGTGCGGTCGTCCCAGACCGAGCCAAGCTGGGTGGGCAATGCCATAAGGCAAACCCGCCGCTTGGCTTCGAGCTTGCAAGCGAGGCGCGCACCCCGAGCTTGGTTCCCACATGACAAAACCTTTTAAACCCAGCGGGCCGGTTGATGCTTGGACGATCTCCGCCGAATTGCTGGTGCGCTGGCTCGAAAACAAGGAGCGCGTCGACGCCCTTCTCGATAGCTTGCCGCGCTCCCTTGGCCGCACCGAACGCGCGCGTTGCCAGCACTTGCTCTTCGGCGCGGTGCGCAACCTCGGCCGCATCGAGGCGATTTTCACTCCCTTGCTGGCGCGTCCGCCGCGCCCGATCGTCAAAGCCGTGCTGCTGCTGGCCGGTTACGAGCTGATTGAAGGCGGTGGCGACGGCCATACCGCACGGGTGGTTCACCACGCGGTTGAGCAAACCAAGACTATCGCCAGCCAGCCTGAGGCGAAGATGGTCAACGCCATCGTGCGCAAGATCGCCGCCGCTCTGGCTGCGCAAACCGTGCCAGCTGCCTCCGCTGGAGCTATCGAACTGGCTGCGTATTTCTCTCACCCCGAATGGCTGGTGCGCCGCTGGCTGGCCCAGTTCGGCGCCGCCGCCACCCGCACCCTACTGGAGTGGAATCAGAAGCCCGCTCCCGTTTACGCTCGCTGGCGTATCGCCGGCGGCGCTCCAGCCGAGGCCGATGCGGCGCTGTTTGTGGCGACGCCTTGGGCCGGCTTTTACGAGGTGAAATCGGGGGCCTGGTCGCGCGTTGAAGCGTTGATCAACGAGGGCGTGATTTTCCTGCAAGACCCCGCTACCCGTCACGCGGTGGAGTTGCTTGCCCCTAAGGCTGGTGAAACCGTGCTCGACGCCTGCGCCGCTCCCGGCGGCAAGAGTTTGGCGATATCCGATGCGATGGGTTCAGGCCGCGTGGTCGCTCTCGATTTAGCCGGTCCGCGTATCGAGCGGCTCACACAAAACCTTTCGCGCGCCAAGGGCGACGTGGCGTTGGTCCAGGGCGACGTGATGCAGGTCGAGCGCCTCGGCGTGTTCGAGGAGCACAACTTGCCCAAGGCCTACGACGCCGTGCTGCTCGACGTACCGTGTTCCAACACCGGCGTCATGCGCCACCGCGTCGACGTGAAGTGGCGCCTGCAGGCCACGGACTTTTTCAAGCATGCCTGCCAACAGGCCGAAATGCTCAGCGCGGCCGCGCGTTTGGTGGCTCCGGGCGGGCGGCTGGTGTATTCCACCTGCAGTCTCGATTCCGAGGAGAACGATTCGGTCCTCAAGGCGTTCCTAGAAAAAACGCGCGGGCGTTTCACTCTGGAAAGCAAACGCATCAGCCAGCCGTGGACTGACGGCCACGACGGCGCTGCGGCGTTCGTATTGCGCAAAGCGGTGGGCTGAAAAGGCCGGGGCTCACAAGTGGGCCAATGCCTCCCCGCTGAGCGGTTGACTGGCGGGGATACATGGGGAGTGCAGCGTTTAGGGAATACCAATTCGCTGCACTCGCTACTCGACTCAAAGAGGCGGCCCAAGGTGGCTGGGCCGCCTCCATCGCCAATGGGAAATCGCCATTATTTAACCGTATCGGGCTTCATGTCAGCGTCGGCCTTGGTTTTGGCTTTTTTCGCTGCTGCGGCTTTTTTTTCCGCCAGTAACGAGGTGCGCTCGGCTTCGTCGAGTTTACCGTCTTTATTGATGTCGTACTTTTTAAGGACGGCAGCTGAAACGGGTTTCTCCGTTTGGGCGTCTTGGGCCGACGCGGTCGAAACCGAGAAGGCTAGGAGAGCGAGGCTGCCGAGCAGGGCGGGCGTGATGAGTTTTTTCATGTGAACAAAGGTTCGCCAATGCGGACCTGCCACTTCTCTCAAGGTTCCCGAGCGGTTTTCCGCCTCACTGGAACGTGTCAACGCCCGCTCCCTAAAGGCGGCTACCCACGGCTCAGGAGTGCAGGCGCTTGGCGCGGTGCGCGCTCCAAGCTCGTACGGCTTCGACCACGATGGGCAGCACGGAGATCAGGATTATCCCGATGATGACCAGTCCGAAGTTTTTCTTAACCACCGGCACGTTGCAGAAAAAGAATCCGAGGTAAATGAACGCGTAGATCCAAATAAACCCGCCAATGACGTTAAAGGCAAAGAAGCGGCGATAGCTCATCGACCCGACCCCTGCCACGAAGGGGATAAAGGTACGCACGATCGGCACGAAACGGGCCAGGATGATAGCTCGGCCGCCGTACTTTTCGAAGAACTCATGGGCTCGCTGGAGGTGTTTTTTGCGCAGCCAGATCGAGTCCTCGCGCCGAAACACTGCGGGGCCGAATTTGCTGCCTATCCAGTAGTTCAACGAATCGCCGATGACCGCCGCGATGAAGAGAAGAAAGGCCAAAAGGTGTACATTGAGGCCCGATTCCGGCAAGGCGGTCAGCCCGCCAGCGGCGAACAGGAGCGAGTCGCCAGGAAGTAGCGGCAGCACCACCAGGCCGGTTTCCGCAAAGATGATCAGGAACAGCACTCCGTAGGTCCAAAGCCCGTAGTTGGCACTGATCTCCGTGAGGTGGACATCAATGTGGAGAATGAAGTCGAAGAGTTTTTTGGTGAGGTCGAGCATGAGGGCAAGAGGGTGCGAGGGTGATACGAATTAGGGCTGGCGGCGTAAGGGCGTTCTTGAGCTTGGATGCCTATTGGAACGGTGTTCGTAGTGTCGGTGCACAAAAAAGCAGGCAGTCTTGCGAACTGCCTGCTTTTTAAAAGCGATCGAGGGACCGCGCTATTAGACTTCGGGCTTGGTCTTGCGCAGACCGGCAACCCGGTCGCCCTCTTTCCATTGGCCGCGCTTCTTGAGTACGGCTACGCGTTCAAAACGCTTGAGAACGTTACGTTTGATGACGATGCCGGAGGCGCCTTGGAGACTTTTGTGCTGTGACATGGTGATTAAGAAAAGAGGATTTCGACTTGTGAAAGGGTTAGGGGTTAAGGCGCGATCGGGCCCATGACAAGTACTTTTCCGAAACATGTTCGGTCTTTATCACAATCCACTCCGGAACTTGGTAGGGATGGCGGGCATGAACCCAGGGTTCCAGGCTAGCGATTTGAGCCGGCATGCCTTTGAACGTGACCCGATATTCCTCGGATTTTTCCTGTGCGCCGTCCCACAGATAATGGGATGAGATTGGGCCTTCAACTTGTGCGCACGAAGCGAGATGCGCGGCGACTGCGGCGGCCGCTAGCTGGTCGGCGCTGGCACGGTCCGGAAGGGTAGTCCAAGCAATGCGCATCGCCTTAACGCAACCCGTACGCCCGGTTGGTGCAAGCACGCGGTGCGGTTCGGTTGGCTACTGCGCGGGGATGCATGACGTGGGAATGGATGCAGTGCGCAGGCCTCTTTCGCCCTCTTCTGGCAGCGGGGGCCACAGCGGGCCAACTCGGGCGCGCCTAACGGGCTAGGTCCACCCATTTCCATCCCCGGCTATCCAGCGGATTGGTTGTCCAGTTCAGCACCTTGGGATTGAGCGCGTAGACACGGCTATAGAAATAAATCGGGATCACCGGGGCTTCGTCGGCGAGGATCGCCTCGAGTTTCAGGTAAACCGCCATGCGCTCCGGTTCCGTTTTGGTTTCCAGTGCACCGCGCAGCAGCTGGTCATAGGCCGAATTTGACCAACCGGTCTGGTTGTTGCCCCCGCCAGTGATCCACAGGTCGAGAAAGGTGTGCGGGTCGTTGTAGTCGCCAATCCAGCCAGCGCGGGCGACCTGGAAATTACCCGTGCGCTGGGAATCGAGGTACACTTTCCATTCCTGGTTGGTGATCGTGGCGTTTACCCCGAGGAGGGTTTTCCACATTTGCTGGATCGCCTCGGCGATGATCCGGTGGCTCTCGGAGGTGTTAAATAGGATATCAATGGGCGGCAGGTTTTGTCCGTCGGGATACCCCGCCTCGGCGAGAAGGCGTTTGGCTTCGGCGAGGTCGCCCGTGAGCTGCGCGGAGGCGGTGAACTTGTGGGAGGGCGGGGTGAAGTGGAGGGCGGGAGACTGGCCCCCGCTACGCAGAATGCTGCGAATGATGGCCTCTCGATCGATGGCGAGTGCAAGGGCCCGGCGGACACGGCGGTCGTCGAGGGGCTTTCGGGTGACGTTGAGCCGGTAATAATAAACGCCGTAGTAGGGGTCTTGGCGGTAGCTGGCGGGGTTTTCGCGGCGATAGGTTTCGGTTTTTCCGAGCGGCAGGGTGTTGCAGTAGTCGAGTTTGCCGGTGCGAAAGAGCCGCTCCTCGGTTTCGGCGCTGTCAATCGCGTAGAATTCGATGCCGTCGAGGCGCACGTGGTCGTGGTCCCAGTAGGTGCGCGAGCGGGCTACGGTGATTTTCTGGTTGGGTGACCATTCGACGAGGGTGAACGGGCCGTTGCCCACGTAGTTGCCGGGGCGTGTCCAGGCGTTGCCCTTGCGGTCGGGCTCCCCGAATTTGCGCAACGTGGGCAGGTGCACCGGGAACCAGGCGTAATGCTGAAGCGATTCGAGCAGGAATGGTGTCCGGTGTTTAAGCGTGAGGAGGAGGGTGTGCGCATCGACGGCCTGGGCTCCGACTTTGGCGAAATCGGTGAGTTTCCCTGTGTTGAACTCCTCGGCGTTGACCAGGTGGAATAACTTGTAGGCGTATTCAGCGCCCAGTGACGGGGTAAGGATGCGCTTAAACGAACTCACGAAATCCTGTGAGGTCAGCGGCTCGCCGTTGGACCACTTGGCGTTGTCGCGCAGGTGGAAGGTGTAAGTCAGCCCGTCTTCGGAGATAACCCAGCGCTCGGCCATTCCGGGGGCGATGCCGCCGTCGGGCGCGTAGGTGACGAGTCCCTCGAGCAGGGCGGAGATGATCTTGTGCTCGGGTACGCCGGTGACCACATGCGGATCGAGATCCTGGGGTTCAGTGCCGTTGCCCACGCGCAGGATTTTGGGGGCGTCTGCGGCGGCGACGGATGACGTGGAGGCAGTGGAGCGGGCAGGAGTGGGCTCGTTTTTCGAGCAACCAGCCACAACCGTGAGAAGGCCGAGTGCGGTGAGCAGGCCGAGTACCGGGGTGGCGGCGAACAGGCTGAGTGCTGTCGGAGAGGCGAACGGGGTGAATCGACTCATGGAGCGGCGGAACATGGCGGTTGAGGGAGGGATGATTTAACCGCAGGTGACGGACGGGAGCGCGACAGCCACCGGAACAACTACCACAATGGGTTAGTTGTTGCCCTGCGGCGCGGTGCTGGAGGACGGTGCCGCCTCAAGCGAAACGTGTTTGTAGGGATGATGGTCGAGCAAGGTGGAATGCCATCCTTTGACCGCTGGGTTTTTTAAAAAAACGTGGGTGTAGGTGTAGAGCGGGATGAAGGGGGCGTCGGCTACGAGGAGTGCTTCGGCCTGTTGGAAGAGGTCGTGGCGGGCTTCGGTATCGGCGGTGCGTGCAGCTTGGAAGAGTAACTGGTCGTAGGCGGGTTTGCGCCAGCCGCTCGAGTTGTTGCCGCTGTCGGAAGTCCAGACAGAAAGGAAGGTGGCCGGGTCGCTGTAGTCACCGATCCATGACGAACGGAGGATCTGGAAATCCCCTGCGCGACGGGCGGCCAACACGCTCTTGCCTTCCATGTTGAGCAGGCGGACTTCAAGACCGAGTTCGCGGCGCCAACCGGCCTGAACCGCTTCGGCGATGATGCGGTGGTTGTCGGAGGTGTTGAGCAAGAGTTCGAGAATGGGCGCGCCTTTACCGCCTGGATAACCGGCCTCGGTGAGCAAGCGCCGGGCTTCATCGTAATCGGTGGAGAAGCGGGCCGCAGCGGTGTAGCCGGCGGTGCCGGGAGGGGTGAAGGCGTAGGCGGGCGTCTGGCCGCCGCAGAGAATCTTTTCGGCTATGCCGGCACGGTCCACGGCGAGGGCGAGGGCACGGCGGATTTTGACCTCGTTGAGAAAGGGCCGGTTGGTGTTGAGCGTGTAGTAGTAGGTTCCCAGATACGGGTCGATGCGCAGCAGCTCGGGGTGATCGGCGCGGTAGGCAGCGACTTTCGCGAGCGGGAGCGCCTCGGTGAGGTGGAGCTGGCCGGAGCGGAATGCACGCTCTTCGGCGTTGAGGTCCTCGATCGGCAGGAAGCGGATCGCTTTTAACTGCACGATCGAGCGGTCCCAGTAGGTGAGGGACTTGACCACCTCGATGTGCTGGCCGGTGCGCCATTCCTTGAGTGTGAAGGGGCCGTTGCCAACAAAGGTGTCGGGCCGGGCCCAGGGGTTGCCACGCACATAGGGATCCCCTGATTTGTGGAGGGTGGGCAGGTGCACGGGCCACCAGACCCAGTGTTGTAAAAGGGATAGAAAATACGAGGCGGGGTGCTCCAGGCTGATGCGCACGGTGCGGGCGTCCGGCGCGGAAAAACCGACCTTGGTGAAGTCGGTGAGCGCGCCCTTGTGGAAGGCTTCGGCGTTTTGGACGATGTAGAGCAGGCTCGCGTTGTCGGCAGCCAGCGAGGGGGTGAGCACGCGTTGCCACGAGGCCAGGAAGTCGCGCGCGGTGACAGGCTCGCCGTTGGACCAATGGGCGTCGGCGCGGAGGTGAAAGGTGTAGGTGAGTCCGTCTGGGGATAACTCCCAGCGTTCGGCGACTCCGGGCACGGGGGCGAGGGTCTGCGGGTCTTCGGCGACCAGTCCCTCAAACAGGGCGGAAAGCACGGTGTAATCGTTGGCGGTGGTCGCGAGGTGGGGGTCGAGGTCAGCCGGTTCGGGGCCCATGCCGCGAAGGAGCGTTTGTTCCCGGTTGCCACGCTCGACGGCGGTTTCGCGTTTCGAGCAGCCGGTGAGGCCAAACGGGATGGCCACCAAAAGCACCAAGAGGCACAAAGCTACGGATCTGCGAGCGGGCATGTTTTTGTGGGCTTTTGTGGTTTCGGTGGCGGCGGCGATCATGACTTGGAAATTAGCGCGACGGCGTGGGCTGCGATGGCGAGCCCTTGGCCGATTTGATCAACACCCTCGTTGGTCGTGGCCTTCAGGCCGATCTGCGAGACGTCCAGGCCGGTCGAATGGGCGAGGGCCGCCTTCATTTCGGCGAGGCGGGGGTAGATCTTCGGGAGTTCCGCGATGAGCGAGGCATCGAGGTTAACGATTTGCCAGCCGCGTGTGCGCAACTCGGCGGTTACGCGTTGGAGCAGGACCTGCGAGTCGATGTTTTTGTAGGCCGGATCGGTGTTGGGGAAAAAATGGCCGATGTCGGGCAAGGCGGCGGCGCCGAGCAGCGCGTCGCAAATCGCGTGGGTCAGGCAGTCGGCGTCGGAGTGGCCGTCCAGGCCCACGGGGCACTCGGGGAAATGCACCCCGCCGAGGATCATCGGCCGCCCGCTGACGATGCGATGGATGTCGTAGCCGTGACCGATTCGTAAATTCATAATAATCCGTGCACCCAAGGGCCAAACGCCAAGCTTTTAGGCGGTCTGCTGGGTGAGCAGATACTCGAACCAGGGCAGATCAGCCGGAGTGGTGAGTTTGGGGTTGGGGAGTGGGTTTTCGAGGATCGCGATCGGGTGCTTGAGCAGTTCGACGGCGGCGGCGTCGTCGGTGATGTGTAGCCCTTTCTTGGCGACCTTGGCGTAGGCTTCGACGATCAGATCACGGTCGAAAACCTGCGGGGTTTCCATCGCCCAGAGTTTGTCGCGGTCGAGCGACTTGAGGTGGCCGTCGACACGGTGCTCTTTAATCGAGTCGGTGACGCGATGAGCGAGTACGACCGCGTCTTCACGCAGCACGATTTTGTGCAACGCGATGAGTTGATCGACGGTCACAAAGGGGCGCGCGCAATCGTGGATAAAAACCTTGCTGATGTCGGGTGGCAGCGCGGCAAGCGCCGCAGCGACCGAGTCTTGGCGTTCTACGCCGCCGGGCACGAAGAGGGCGGGGGTGGGCGCGTAGGCGGACAACTCCATCATCTGCTTCTGATCGCGGTAAACGATGACGTAGAAATCGGACACACCACTCTCGGCAAAGGTGGTGGCGGAGTGGACGAACAGCGGGCGTCCGCCGAGGGGAGCGAGGATCTTGTCCTCGACGGCTCCGTTCATGCGTTGACCGCTACCAGCGGCGAGGAGAATGGCGGCGGTGCGAGGCATTTTTTTAAGCGGTTTAGACGGACGTTTGGGGTGACGACTTGGCGGTTCAGGCGGACGCGAGTTCGGCCAAGATGGCGCGGGTGGCCGCAACCGGATCCTTGGCTTTGAGAATGGGGCGGCCAACTACGATGTAGCTGGAGCCCGCACGTGCCGCATCGGCCGGGGTCATGATGCGTTTTTGATCGTCGCCGCCCGCTTCACCGGCGGGGCGGATGCCGGGGGTGACGAGTTGCACGCCGGCGGGAAGTTGCGAGCGCAACAGGCCGACTTCCAGCGGCGAGCAAACCAACCCGGTGAGGCCGGCCGTCGCGGCGAGTTGCCCCAAGCGGGCAACTTGAGCCTCGGGGCTGACGTTAATGCCCAGTTCGGCCAGGCCGCTGGCATCCATCGAGGTCAGCACGGTGACGCCGAGCAGGAGTAACTCGGGTTTGGTTTGGAGCTGGGCCTTGCGGGCGAAACTCATCATCTCGCGCCCACCGCCGGCGTGCAGCGTCAACATTCCGATCGGCAGGGGGGCGAGGGATTCGACGGCCTTGGCAACGGTGTTGGGGATGTCGTGCAGCTTGAGATCGAGGAAGATGTTGAACCCCTCGTCGGCCACTGCCTTGACGTAATCAGGGCCGTAGGCGGTGAACATTTGCAGGCCGATTTTTACCCACCGCAATTCACCGCGCAGTTGGCGGAGCAGCGGGGCAGCTTCTTCACGGGTGGGAACGTCGAGGGCGAGGATGAGATCGCAAGGCATGAGATTGGCGCCATTAATGCACGTGTTTAGCGGTTAATCTAAAGAAAATTCGTCCGCAGTGCTGATTGGCTTTTCTTCATCGGGGCAGGTGGGTTTAGTGATGGGTGTGCGTATCGAGCTGCCCTGTCCTGCGAAACTTAACCTCTTCCTCGCCATCACCGGCCGGCGCGCGGATGGATTTCACGACCTCGTTTCGGTCGCCGCACCGCTTGAATTTGGCGACACCCTCACGGTGGAATCTCGGCCCTCGGGATTTACCCTGGAGTGCGATGATCCGTCGCTGGAGATCGATGAGACTAACCTGATTTTGCGCGCGGCCCGGGCATTTGCGCTGGCGGCGAAGTGGGATGGTGGCGCGCATTTCTCGCTAAAAAAACGCATCCCCATGGGTGCGGGCCTCGGTGGCGGCAGCAGTGACGCGACGAGCGTGCTGCTGGCCTTGAACCAGCTCGCCGGCACCGTGCTCAAGCGCGATGAGCTGGTGGCTGTGGCCGGGCAACTGGGCTCGGATTGCGCACTTTTCCTCGCCGGTGGCCCAGTCGTTATGCGCGGGCGCGGTGAAAACGTGCAACCGCTACCGGCACAGGCGGCGCAGCGGTTGCGCGGACGGCGCGTATTGATATTCAAGCCGATGTTCAGCATCAGCACGGTTTGGGCTTACCGCCGCATGGCAGCGGGCGCGCCGGCGACCTACCTGCCGCCAGACCAAGCCGAGGCAAGGCTTACGGCTTGGATCGGTCTACCCGAGGCCCCGGCCGAAGCGCTGCTTTTTAATAACATGGAGGTGCCGGCATTCACCAAGTTCATCGCCTTGCCCGTGCTGATGGAACGGTTGCGCGCGGAGTTTAACCTCGTCCCCTGCATGAGTGGCAGCGGCAGCGCCTGCTTCGCGTTTTTGCCTGAACACGCGCCTGTATCCACAATCACCAGCCGGATTCGGGAGCTGTGGGGGGCGCAGGCCTTTGTGGTCGAAACGCGTCTCAGTTGAACGGGATCGCGGAAGTTTTTTTAGTGGGGCGCGCCAAGGGATTGGCCCACGAAAACCATCTTCACGGTTAAAAATCCGGCGATTCCGTATCAATCGGTCTTTTAGCCACGCGATGAAACGATTGTGCGGGAAGGCGCATCGCGTCGACTTTGGTTTCGACTTCGCATGCGCCAGTCCTTCGACTCCGCCCCATCATGCGTATTCTTGTCACCGGCGGCGCCGGCTTTCTGGGTTCCCACCTTTGCGACCGCCTGCTCAAGGACGGTAACGACGTCATCTGCCTCGATAACTTTTTCACCGGTCGCAAAAGTAACATAGCGCATCTCCACGGCCGTCCCGATTTCGAGTTGGTCCGCCATGACGTCATTGACCCGTTCAAGTTCGAGGTGGATCAGATCTACAACCTGGCCTGCCCAGCCTCGCCGCCGCATTACCAGTTCAACCCCATCAAGACGACCAAGACCTCGGTCATGGGCGCAATTAACGTGCTGGGTCTGGCCAAACGCGTGCATGCCCGCGTATTTCAGGCCAGCACCAGCGAGGTGTACGGCGACCCCGCCATTCATCCCCAGCCCGAGAGCTACTGGGGCAATGTTAACCCGATCGGCAAACGCTCCTGTTACGACGAGGGTAAACGTGTCGCCGAGACCCTGTTCTTCGACTACCACCGCGAGAACAAGGTCGATATCCGCATCGTGCGTATTTTTAACACCTACGGTCCGCGCATGCACCCGAACGACGGCCGCGTCGTCTCCAATTTCATCGTACAGGCGCTCAAGGGCGAAGATCTCACGATCTACGGCGACGGGCTGCAGACACGCTCCTTCTGCTACGTGGACGACCTGATCGAGGGTTTTGTGCGCCTGATGAACCAGACCGAAACGGTTGGCCCGATCAATATTGGTAACCCCGGTGAGTTCACCATGCTGCAGCTCGCCGAGCTCACGCTCAAATTGGTCGGCGGCAAATCCAAGATCGTGCATCGCCCGTTGCCCTCGGACGACCCCAAGCAGCGTCGCCCCGACATCACACTCGCGCAAAAGTATCTGAATAATTGGGCGCCAACCGTGCAGCTTGAAGAGGGCCTGCAGCGCACCATCGCTTACTTCAAAACACAGGTTTGAGGTGAAATTCGGTGTAGGGCGATAAGGGCGCAGCTTGTCCGAACGCTTTCCATTTTTGCGCCCGCGTTTATGAACGGGCTGGACGCGCCAATGAAACTGAATCACGCGCGAACGAAGGGGCCGGTTGCGCCAATCATGAGTAACGGGTTATCCTGGCTAGGCAAGCGGCCCTCCACGAGTTCGGTTAACACCCCATGGTTGAAGACCGGTAGATGGTGTAGCTTCGCGGGGTTAGATTCTCACCTGCAGCTCACACCCCTCAACCAAGCCGTCGTTTACCCCATGAAAAACAATACCCCTCATTCGCCCGCCCTCGACCATCCCAGCGCGAACGAGATCCGCGACTATGCCTATCACCTCTATGAACAGAACAACCGAATCCCCTGTCGAGACCTTGAAAATTGGATGGAGGCCAAAGCCTGTTTGATTGCTCGCATACCCACCCATGCTTCGCACATCCGGCTCCAGCATTTTATAGCCAGCCACGAACACGGAAATGTTGAGAAAGAAATCCATTACGAAGGTGAACATGTGCGGTCAGCGCTTCACCCCTTGGATTGGTTGCGGTCGTCCTTACACCACTCCTGATGAGCCTGGGCCTATAGCCGCACGGGGTCGATGGCGTTACTTTTTGGAAAACATGGATTTGGGGTTTTGGTTTCCGCTATATGGAAATCGCCGCTTTGCCGTGGAAATACGGCCGGGCGGATCTTCGTTAAGCAGGCTGAGTGCCGAGGCGGGCAGGTTACCCGACAGCGGTTCCCGTGCGATGTGAAAGAACCTGCCAGGTTGGGCTTCGGATTCGTAGACCTAAACTCGGTATGCACGGCGCACCAACTCGTGCGCGACGCTCAGCCCCGAAAGCTCGGCTCCGAAGATGGCAACACGCTTGGAATTAGTTGTTTATTTAACCCAAATACCGAAGTTTTAACCACAGATTTCACGGATGAGCACAGATATCAGAATGTTACTGAATTTGAAGACAGGATGAAAAAAGGGGATCAAGCTGAGTCCGTTTACCTCCTAAGGGATTGTATCTGTGCAATCTGTGTAATCTGTGGTTGGTTTGAACTTCGGAATTCAGGTGTGCGACCATGAAACTAACAACCATAACAGTGAAAGTCTGTTCGGCCGAATTTAACGATTCGCGGTCGAAGGGCCCGGTCACGGATGCAGGCCGCGAGGCCTCGCCGGAAAGCACGACCGTGTGCCCGAACCAGTCAGCCGCAACGAAGGTGAACCCCATCCAATGAGCTCCGTTACCGAAACAACCGACGAGTCCAGCCGCTACCTGAACGGTGAAGACTGCAAGGATCGGAAAAGGCAGTCTCGCAAAGACGTAGGACCTAAATCGTTGATTTCCGATCAACACGTCGGCGGAGTCAGCGGGGGCGGCGGGGTGGGAAAGGTCGTTAGGTTAAGTGGTGAGACCTGCGGCGGTGGGGCGTCTTGCGATGCCTCAACCACCGGCACAAGCGCGGCAAAACCTCGTAAGGCCGGACGGGCCGTGGCAGGAGTCGGAGACCTCCATAGTAGTGATGATCTAGCGGACATTAAAACCGCCGGGGAGCGAAGGGAGGGCACTTGTTCCCACGCATCACAGAGCGGCAAAGGACCCGACGATGGCTGGGGTGATGAACTCTGGATAAAAACGTCACCGAAGGTTCGGAAGCTGCAACGTGTGCTATATCGGAAAGCAAAAGCGGAGCCGCATTGGCGGTTCTATAGTTTGTATGGAGAGCTGTATCGGCAGGACATTCTGTCGGATGCGCTCGATCAGGTGATCGCCAATGACGGCGTGCCGGGAGTGGACGGGTTCGAGGTGGAAACGCTCGTAAAGAACGAAGCCTATCGGGCGGCATGGCTGCTTGCGCTGGCGGAGGAAATGCGAACGAAAACCTACCGACCCAGTCCGGTCCTGCGCGTCTATATATGGAAGGATCAGGCCAGGACCAAACGTCGTGCGCTGGGCATCCCTACGGTGAAAGACCGGGTGGTGCAAAGCGCGGCGGTGATCGTGTTGCAGCCAATCCTAGAGGCGGACTTCCATGACCATTCCTACGCCTACCGGCCGAAACGTCGGACCCATCAGGCGATGGATAAGGTCAAGGAAGCCATGCTGAGCGGAAAGGTGGAGGTGGTGGACGCGGATTTATCGAGCTACTTCGATATGATCCCGCACCGCGAACTCCTGCAATTGGTGGCCAAACGGGTGAGCGATGGGAGCGTGTTGCGTTTAATAAAAACGTGGCTGCGCGCACCCATCGTGGAAGAGGACCGGGACACGGGGTGCCGCAAGGTGAGCGCGAACCGGTGTGGCACGCCACAAGGCGGAGTTATATCGCCTCTGCTGGCGAACCTCTACCTCAACGACCTCGATCATGCGGTGAATGAGAAGTGCGAACAAAAGCCGACGATGGTGCGTTACGCCGACGACCTCCTGATCCTGTGCAAACCGGGTCAAGGGGCGGGGCTGCAAACGCGACTGAAACGGTGGCTGGAGGCACGTAAGTTAAAGCTCAACGAAGAGAAAACCCGACTGGTGGATACACGAAAGGAAGGCTTTGAGTTCCTCGGTTTTTCCGTCGCATGGCGGCAAGGCATGAAGAGCAAACGAAGGTATCCGCACGTGGACCCCAGTGCGAAAAGTCTGGCCAAGTTACGCGACAAAGTGCGGATGGAGCTAGATGTGCGAACGCGCAACCAACCGGCGGTGGCGGTGGTCCGCAAGGTCAACCAAATCACTCGCGGTTGGGCGACGGCGTTTCATTACGGCAACAGCACGCACGTGTTTAGTAACCAGCAGGCTTTTGTGCGCAACCGGTTGCGGCGGTGGCTGTGGCGAAAGTATAGCCGCACCCACGGACTCTTCGAGTTCTTCACCGACGACCGTTTGCATGGTCAATACAAACTATGGCACTGGCCGCTTACGGCGGCTTGGAAGCAATGAACTCCGCTGAAACCAAACCGAAAGAATGGGGACTCGGTAAGCCGTGTGCGGGAAAACCGCTTGCACGGTTTGACGAGGGGGAGGGTCGCGCTGACGGGTTACCGACGCGCGGCTCTCTCTACTCTACTTAAGGCTTAATAACCACACGCAGATGCTCGATAAGCTGACTCATCCGAGTTTTGATCTTTTACTGTGAGCGGCGGCGCGAACATCGTCTATTTCTGGCGGTTACGAATCCACCTCGGAAAAGTGAGGTTCGCCGACTCCGTTGCCGAGTCGGCGAGAATTGAGGGTTTGGGCTGGGTCTACAAAACAAACAGCGGGCCTATGAATAGTGCCAGAGTGGGTCGTGGGGGGAGTTTAAGGCTGAACCCCATCAAGTGTCGTCAACCGGTGAGCCGGACGAGGTGAATGGGGTACTATGGATGAAAAAATGCCCACCGGTAAGGGCGGGCTGGGTCGCGGAACGGGCGGCGCTGGAAGTCGACGTGATGCGACGGAATGCGAATGAGGCGCGGGCGGGGTTTTTCAGTTTGGTGCGGATGTGGCGGGCGGCCTCGGCGCGGAAGGGGGAAGTTTTTGCGGATGCGCTTGCCGTCGAGCCAGCCGGTGAGGCGGAAAACGATTTCCCCGGAGGGATTCGTGAATTCGGAAATGACGAACTGTGGAGCCTGGGACATGTAGGATTTGCCACGTCAACTGGCAAATAGGCTGCTTGCTTCCACTAAGTCATTCGTAATGAGCGAGATAACTGGCGGAGAGGGAGGGATTCGAACCAGTTCCCTCCTTGCTGACTAAGGTGCTCTAAAGCACGGACTTAGTTGATGGTTAATTATTTATGACGTGAAGAGCGAAGCAGGTGAATGCACCTAAAGGAAGCCAAAAACAGGAGTTTGGTCAACCTTTGGGCAACCTAAATAGGGGGACGAGTGTAGCCATGTAACGTCCCGCCCCCGTGGATGCCCCGTCGTCCCTGTCAGCCGTTCCAGTGACTAATAGGATTCTTTATTTTGCCGAGTGCATGGAGCTGAAGTGTTTTCCAAGTCTTGGCCGAATACACAAATAATTTATTTCTCTATCTCAATAATAACAATCGCTTTAGCAACATCTGAGGCATCGCGAGAATCGGTTGCATGGGGCTCCTGCGCAATCAATCCGCCCATTAACGGTAGGGCATAATCGGCCTTTACGGCCCAGTTGATATTCTGTGGAAGCGAACCAGTGTGCGCATAAAAAGATTCAACTGCGGCGGTAGAGGTCAAAATGCCAATTACGGTACCGCTCTTTTTCAAGACTATCGGTCCCCCTGAATTACCAGGCTGAACAGGCACGGTCACCTGAATTAATACGTTGTCGTCTTTTAACCCTGCCATCGAGCTAACAACTCCGTCGGTTAGCTTTGCGCTGGGCCCAAGCAAGTCTACCGAAGGATAGCCAATGGTGTAGACACTTTCGCCGATGCCCAAGCCGGCTGTGGAACTGACCGACAGAAATTGGTCGGAAGACAAATCAGACTTAATTAGCGCTAAATCAGTGGAGGGGGACGATCGGACCACTGAAGCCGTTGTCTTCCTGCCATCAGGCAAACGCACAGAGATGGTCTTGGCGTTCGCGATTACATGGTGGTTAGTCAGAATGTAACCGGTGCTCGACACGAAAAACCCAGTGCCCTGAGAAGCACCGTGGGTTTCAATGGGGTTTCTTGACTTGCTAGTTTTTGCCGTCTTCGGGTAGTTCCGCAATAATAGCGTTTCGGACGGCGCAATAGGTAAGAAGGTTTTGATTAAGTTTCCTTCCAGAATGAAGTTCGTGTTTCGCCTGGTTTCGTCACCCATGAAGTAGACTCCTGTAAATACTGACTCCACGGAGGTGGAGTTGAGTAGTAACTTGATTTTCCCTGGCTTCCAATTCGATCCTTCAGCCCGTAGAATGACGCCTACGTATTCGTAGGCGGTCTCAATATTTGTCGTATTTTTAATGATCACGACCTCATACTGATTGTCACTCCAGACCCAAATCCCCTCAATCGCGTCGATCTTCCGCGCATCTAGGGACTGTATGACCGCAGCTTTTGACCCGTAGTCCACACCTTCTATACTCCTTGACTCAGGGATTGCCGGAACTGACGGGGCCGTACTGCAGCCCCACATAGCTCCAAGCAGGCAAACAGACAGCAAAAGTCTAACAGTAATTAATGCCATACCTATCAGATTGCTTTGATCTGCCTATGCTGTGCAAGTGAAACTCTGAAAAAGGCACTGGCGCGGGACGATGATTGAGTCGCCCGCACTAAGAGGGGGTGGGCCTTCAGTATTCAAATTTTAGGAGAAACATTCGCGACCAATGAATCACTCGAATCCTGAAGGGCTGCCACCATTTTTCCCCTCCCTCCTTGCCTTTTCTAGATCGGTGTACTTGGAATTGATCTCAAATTTCAGCGGTACCGATTGTGGTTGGGGCTGATAGCGGCTCCAGAACCTCGATGAAATCATTATGCTCTTTGGCTATTTTGAGGAGCTGATCGGTGAATTGGCTTCTTCCTGAAACTTGAATGACTAACGTATCGATAGCGCGAGTGAACGCGATCATCAGCCAGCGCGCCGCGTGATGGCTGGCCGCCTCATTTTCGGAAATTAACAAGTCACCCTGCTTAATCTGTGGTGCTAGCTCTACTTGACGGCCGAAAAAACGCTCTGCATCGAGACAAACGACAGTCCAGCCTTCTAAGCCTCGACATGATTCATACCGGACAATTCGAATTTGCTTCGTGTCCGTAGGGTAAGTGTCGCGAACCTCGTTGTTGGTGCCGTCCCATGTTTTTTCGCCCCATGATTCGAGCCTGTTCGCGAGTGAGTGATTGGCGAACTGAGGTGAGGCGGTGACGCAAAAAAGGCTGTCCACCGGCTCATTTCGATTGGCCTGGTGGGTTTTCATCACCTCCGAGTGAATCTCCTGCGTATAGGGGCCCTTTATTATAATTACCCGCCCCCCTGGCACGTCGTCATTAACAGACAGATTCCACGGAATATTCATCTCATCAGCAAACGCGGAGATGAACCGGCACAGGTTGGCTTTTAGGCGTAGGCATTTCCTTAAAGGAACGATCTGTCGTTCGTTCATGCCGAGGCTTTCGGTCCAATCGCACCGTGCGTTACCCCTGACAAACTGATCAACGCCATCGGCTACGAACAAGAGGTTGTGTCCAAATATTTTAAATAATAGGTTTTTGTCGATATCAGGCCAGTCCTGCGCTTCGTCGATCATCACGAAATCCCATGAAAAAAGATCTGGATTCTTTGTCGCCAAGGAGTCGCATAAAAGCTCTTCCCTGCTCATCGAAGATATAAGCTGAAGGGCATCTAGTTTCTTTGCCGCGTAATCAGCCGGAAAAGGTGCGCCCTTATCTGTGGGTGCATGAAGTCCCAATGCATCGAGAAGCTTGAAAAAGTAAGAGTCACAGGTTCGTATTACTATGGTTCGATCATCGGGTTTGTCGCTGATTCGCATCAAGACCAGTAGCCTGCGAACATCCGCTACGAGGGATCGATTAAATGTCAGGAAGAGTATTCGAGTGCCTTGGTCTTCGTATAAATTTTTTGCGAGCTGCAGGAGGCGGACCGTCTTTCCTGAGCCGCCTTGGCCGCGGAAAAGCAGCATTTGTTTCCCTAGCTTTTCCGTTGCATATATTTGGCCGTCAATGATGCGCTTACAAATTAGCTCCAGTTTCGAGCGATCCAATGGACTTGCGGCCAACTCCCGCGTGAAAATATCAGCCGCTTGGGCCACCTGATCCAAATCATCGCGTCGTGAGCAGGAAATACTCAAGTCGTGTCTATCGCGAGCCTGCTCAACTAGGTTTTGATAACGCAGCTCGGCTATGAGCTTGATCAACGTGTTGGAATTGAGGTCGCTCCAAAGTATATTGTTAACCAAATCAATCCCACTGGGGCGCGGTTGATTGCGGAGCCAAACTGCGTTTAGAATATAGGGAGCGTGAAGTTTATGCCTCTCTATAAACTCCTTCACGGAATAAACCTGCTCGTGGGCCTGCGCTGTAGCACTCGACCACCTGCCTTTATATTCCACGTCCACATTTGTGCCTTGGATTCGAACTCGATTTGATGAGTGGCCCTTAACTTCCACCACCAGGCAAAATGTATTTAGGTATATATTTTTATTCTCAAATCCATCCGGTTTCTCGCCCGGTTTAAGTATGAACCCCTTTCCCATTGACCCGAAAAGAATCAAATCAATGTCCTTGCGGTTCTGCCCAACACATTGGGCACCTACTACAATCGTGATTTTATCCTCTTTTCGTAAACGCGGGGTGAGTGTTTTTGACAATGCCTCCGCCGCTTCTCGTTCTTTTCCTTCAGGGGTTCCTACGATGATAACAGGCATTTGTAGAGGACGTTATTTCACCAACTCCATCAGCTTACTATAACTATCGACTACTTCGTATTTGACTTGGGTGGAGGTGATCTTGGCGAAGAACTTGCGGGCGCATTCGATCTTCGATGCCTCAATTTTACGCAGGTCCATCGAGGACATCGATCCCTTCGTTTCCGCCACGAAGTAAACGTGCTTTACCGCTCCTTCTTGGAAGGCAATAGCCCAGTCCGGATTATAGTCGCCGACCGGAGTCGGGATAAAGAAGGACCGGGGGTGCTTGGCGTAAACGACGACCTCTGTGCTGGTATCCAGCTCCTGAACGAAGTTTCGCTCGTTGGTGGAATCCGTGAAGACGTAATCGTAAACGTGGCGCTTCGCCTCGTAGGCTTTGCCAATGTCGTCGCGCGGTTTTTCTTTGGTGAAAATGTCCGCCGAGTAGGTCTCGTCCAAGGCGTTGTAGGATAGGTGCTCTACGATGACCGTGGCTTTCTGCTCGTTGATGATCCGGGTCGCCTGAATCATGAAATCCTCGGGGTTCACCTTGTATTGGTTGAACACCGCCAGATTTACGCCGGTGAGAATTTGCGCGATGGTCTTGCGGGTCAGCTTGGTCCCTTCGGCGAGCTTCCCAAGTAGGTCGTATTTGACCGTCGATTGCACGGATACGTTGAGCTCGTTGGTCTCATGCTCCGCCACCACGAAGGCCTCACCTTTTTGGAGGTCTTCCATGCTGCCGACTTCTTTTTGCGAACCGCGTTCGATGGTATAGCGCAGGCTGGCCACGCGAAGCTCTTTATCCAGAGCGGTAACCGCCTTTTGCACGAGTTCAGCCGAATCAAAATGGACCGTGTAAACGGCCTTGCGGTTGATGCGGTTCCAAAGCGCCTGGAATTCGGTTTTATTGAAGTTGGCGTTGAGGGTGTTGACCTTGGCCTTGCGGTCGTCGTCGAGCGGCGGAATCTGTCCTTCGGTGAAGACGGTGGCGATGAGGGCAAAGACTTGCTCGGCGTGGGGCGCCAGTTCCACCGGCAACGCCGGGAGCGTGCCTGCCTTGGTCGCCTCGTGGAACTTGTCGGTGATCTTGTCCTCGTCGTCGGCGAACTCGTTTTTAATGAGGTAGCGGTGGATGGCCCGAGCCATTTCCTTGCTGACCTCGACCTCGCCGGTGGCCGTTTTGAGTACCTTGCCGGTGAAGTAGGCTTCATCGGCAGTGCGGGGACGGGCCGACAGCGACTTGCTGATGTCGGCCTGCAGGGCTTTGACGAAGTCTTTGTAACTCTCGCTGGCGACGACGGTGAGGACGTTGATTTGGTGCACCGTGCCAGGGTAGTCCATGCGGTCGCCCGCCTGGTTGACCGATAAACGCAGACCACGGCCTACCTCTTGGCGGCGGGTGGTGGTGTTGTCGCTGTGTTTTAGCGCGCAGATGACAAACACGTTGGGGTTGTCCCAGCCTTCACGCAGAGCGGAGTGGGAGAAAATGAAGCGCACCGGTTCGTTAAAGGATAGCAGCCGCTCCTTGTCCTTCAGGATGAGGTCGTAGGCATCGACATCGTCGGCCTCGTCCGACTTTTTGCCGGTCTCAGGGTTGATCAGCCGCTTGGTCTTCTTGTCGATGGAGAAGTAGCCGGTGTGGGTTTTGGCCGTGGCGATGCCCTTTAAGTAGCGGTTGTAGGGGGTATCTTCAAGGGTGAGAACCTCGTTGAGGCGGGCGGTGTATTCCTCCTCGAAGATCGACGCGTATTCACCGGCGATCTCGGCTTCGCCTTGGTAGCTGCGATATTTGGCGACCTCGTCGATGAAGAACAGGGAGAGTACTTTGATGCCTTGGGCGAAGAGCATCTGCTCTTTTTCAAAGTGGGCACGGATGGCTTCGCGGATTTGGATGCGCCGGAGGTTACCCTCGCTCACGTCGCCCATGGATTCGCCGGCGGTGAGCACGACACCGTTGGTGAATTTGACCGTGTTGTCGTTGGCATTGATGTCAGCGATGACGAAGCCCTTGTATTGCTCCAGCTTGTTGGATTCGTCGTGGAGGTTGTCGCGGGCGCCCAACTTGCGGGTGATGCGCTTGAGTCCCTTCTCCTGCTTTACTTCAAATTCGATGCGGGCCTCGGGTGATTTACCGAGATAGGTGAGGATGGACTCCAAGTAGAGATAACCATGGGTGCCGCCGACGCCTTTGACGGAAATACCGCGCACCGCGATTTTCTTAACCAGGCGTTGATTGTAGGCGTCGAGCGCATCGAGCCGGTACACTTTGTTGTGCTCCTGCTTGTGCGTGGCGGAGTAGCGCAGGACAAAGAGCGGATCGAATTCGGCGAGAGATTCTACGGTTTTGACGCCCTCCATCTTTTGGGGTTCGTCGAGGATCAGGATCGGACGGTTTTTCTTGATGACATCGATGGGGCGGCGGGACTGGAAGTCGTCCAATTCCATGTAGATACGGCGGGCGTCCTGGCCGCGAGCGGCAAAGGCCTGGACGTTGATGATCATCACATTGATGCCGCCGTCGGAGGAGAAATTCTCTAGCTCGTGCAGGCGCTTGGAGTCGTAGATGAAGCAGCGGGCGCGCTTGCCGTAGGCATCGAGGAAGTGATCGGCGGTAATCTCGAGGGACTTATGCACACCCTCACGGATGGCGATGGACGGCACCACGATGATGAATTTGGACCAGCCATACTTCGCGTTGAGCGCGAACATGCTCTTGATGTAGCAATAGGTTTTACCGGTGCCCGTCTCCATCTCGATGTCGAGATTGACCTTACTGGCCTTGGACGTGACGAGCTGCGGGGAGCGAGGCAGATTCTGGCCGTGCTGCACCGCCTGCACATTCTCTAGCAGCTTGCCCACAGGCAGGGCAAAATCGGCATTGGCAAAGCCGTCAACACCAAGGTCGGCGAGTTTCTGGCCGGTCGCATCTTGTCCGCGACCGGGATCGAGCTGGTAGCGCGCGGGGGATTGTTTGGGCTGCCCAACGAAACAATTTACCACGGCATCGACTGCGTGGGTCTGGTAGTCCTGGACTTTGAATTTGAGACGCACGATTTTAGGTGATTACGACGATGCCTGGAGACTCTGGACGAGTTTATAGACGCGAGTGCATTGGTGGGTTGGCCACGGCGTATCGGGGTAAATGTCGAGGGCGGCCGCGCGTGCGATGGCCAGTGCGATGTGCGCCTTTAGCGGTTCAGTATCATATTCGCCCTTGTTGTCGGGCGAATACTTCGCAAGGACGTTGGAGAGACGCCGTTGGCAATCGTGGCGATCCGCGAATGCGGCGTTGTCCCGCAAATGCAGATAAAGCCAAAGCTCGAAACAGGGGTTGCTCAGGGCGACATGGAAGCCTTGTTCACGGGCTTTTCGACAAATACTATTCAGCTCTGCCTCGGAGTTGTCGTCTCGATCAATAACAAGCCAGCCTTCGTCTCTGCCTCGTTTATAATCCCGAAAAGACCGTTCGAGCCGTTGCAGCACCTCTTTCGGCTTTGATTTGTGATTCGGATTACCGACGGGCTTATATTGAACTGCTTTTTCGCGTGGCGTGCGGAACAACTCGAAATACTTCGGCTCGGTTTCCGCCCCCTCAAACGCGACCACGACGAAGCGATTGGTTTCGCGAAAACCCGAGCGGCGGTTACGACCTTGGCGACGAGGGTTGCTCATGCGGACATAGCCGGTTCAGCGCTGGGCAGGGGCAAGGTTCGCAGCGCCGGGACGCCGGTAAAGCGACCGAGGAGGTAGCTTTTACGGATATCCTTATCGTTGCGCACGCCCTTGAAGTCGCTGAGCGCCGTCAGATCGGAGTGCCCGTTGGACTGTTTGGTGATAAACCAGACTTCGTCGCGGCGCAGCAGATCCTGATCGAGCAAGAGCGGATCGTGGGTGGTGAAGAGAAGCTGCGAACGAGACGTGGCGCTGCGTGAAGCCAGAAAGGCCTCGATCAACTTGCGCGTGAGGTGGGTGTGCAAGCTGCGGTCTAGCTCGTCGATGAAGAACACCTTGTCGGTATCGGGAGTGGTGAGTTCATAAAAGGCAGGTAGGAGATCAATAAGGCGTTCGGTGCCCTCGGACTCGTCGGCGAGATCGAAGGACACGGTGTTGCCCTCACTGTCCTTGCGGGCAGTGGTGAGCTTGAAGGCCTTGGTTTCGCCGTTGTCGCGGCTAAACATGTAGCGAATACGCTCAGGGCCACGCATGAGTATGGCCTGTGTTTCCTTACTGGCTTCGAGCCGGATTAAAACATCCGCCATGACGTGTTTCGGCATTTTGACCGCATCCAGCGAGATCGGCTCGTTGGTGATCTTGCTGATGCCGGTGTCGGCGCGGTCGAGGCTTTCGAGGCAGTAGTCGCGGAAGGCCTCGATATGGGATAGATTAAACTCCGCCGGGCGAAACTCCGAGTGGGGATCAATCAGGACGAGCTGGTGCATGAACCAGTGGCCGACTTCTTCTAGCAGGGGAATGGCGCGGCCACGAACCGCGCCAAGAAATAGCTCGTTGGGTAGCGTATCACGGCCCTTGAAGCGCACGAACTCGTCCTGGTCGGGCTCTAGTTTCAGCACCTTGAAGGAATCGGGTGCCCAAGCGTATTTCGTCTCGGTGCGCGTGCGTTTAAAAACGGTGCGGTAGGTATCGGCCTTCAATAACTCCAAGCTCTCTTCCTGTACGGCATCATGGGTGACGGCGAAGGTGTAGCGCACCTGCTGGCCGTCGATGAGCAGGTCGAAGCCGAAGATGGACGGGGCGAGCAGGCAGGCGGGATCAAGGCGGAAGGGTTCGCGGGCGATTCGGTCCTCGGGCTTGACGCCCCCGCGCACGATCAAGTGGCGGGCGAATTTGAGCGCATGGTACAGGTTGGATTTACCGGCACCGTTGCCACCATAGAAGGCGGTAACGGGTAAAACCGACAACTTGCTAGGGGCATGGTGGAAGACGCGATCCCGGTGCTGGCGCTCGGTGGTGGCCAAGGCGGTGAACTCGACCTCGTCTCGGAAGGAACGGAAGTTCTCAACTCGGAAGTTTATCAGCATAACGTGAAAATATCTCCGCTGATGACGTATTAAGCAATGAAATTAGCTTTTTTAGGTTTTGGGGGAGAAGAAATCACCGTTGTCGGATCGGGGTGAAGAGGTGGAACCCGTATGGCACATGACCAAACCCGTATGCTCGGCGGTCGAGCCCGTATGGCTGCGCCGACAAACCCGTATGCTCGGCCCGCCCAGATCGGTTGGTTTCGCGGATCGAGTGCAGCGGATGAGGTCGACGGCTTGGATCACAGGGTGCGGAGTTCGGTGGTGGGCGAGAGGAGCTTAAAGATCTGCTCGACGTTGATTTTATCGCTGTCAGAGGCGTAGCCGGCATCGCGGAATACGACTTTGAGCAAGGGCAGGTCGTGCAGGCGGCGTTTGGCCAATGCCGTCACTAGGTCTTCGGAAATGTCGGTGTCGAAACAGGCGGCGAGGGCGTTGCCGTCCACGAAGTACACGGTTTTGCCAGCGATCTTTTCGGAGCTGATCGGCAGCCCCAGATCGACACCCCAATCGAGCATGACTTGGAACAGTAAATCCTCGGGGGTGCGGTCTTCGCGAATGTTGTCTGTTTGCTCCAATAGATCACCTTGGTCCGTTCCGTCTGGACGATAATATACTTCACGCGTGTTAGATGAATCTATTTTGAGGGCGCGAAAGCCCGCGTCAGGTTCTATAATGCGGGCAGCCGAGGCGCTCTCGTCGCCCTCGGAAAGCTCAAGTTGGTCATTAGCGTCGGCGCGCTTATTTTTCAGTTCAGACGAAATTAATTTTGATGCACGACGTATACGCTCCTTCCCTATATCGGAAATGGTTTTGTATCCTGACTGGAATGCATCACTTTTAACGTCGCACGGCTCGGGCAACTGCACCATAATATATCTCCTGCTTCCGCCATCCTCTGCATTTAATTGCATCACGGCATGAGCTGTTGTCGCCGAGCCAGAAAAGAAGTCCAATGCAATGTCGCCGGAGCGGCATTTGCTCATAAACATTAAGTGCTTAATCAAGCCCACGGGCTTGGGGTAGTCGAAGGGTATTTTAAGCGCACTGAGCTCCTTGCTCCCCTGCATGTTTTGGAAATCGGGGAAGAAGTTATTGGGGCGGGCAGTTTCGTTGTCGATGGCACTATCAAGAAACCGCTTTTGATATAATATGTAATTGGCTTTACTCCCGTCTCGATTAATCAGTTTGGACTTATTGGACGGCTTAAATACAACATTTCCTGCTGCACGCTCTGCGTTAAAGCGTTTTTCCGTCCATCGGAAACTTTTGCCTTCGGGCGGAGCGATTTCGCCCCCGTCTGGCGTAGAAACCCAGAAACGTTGATTTTCTCGATAGTCTAGATTGGGCATGTATATGACCACCTCTGCGTATTTTTGCCCTGCTCTCGGTCCCGAGGCCTCAGTTTTCCCATAAATGTCCTCGTCTATGGTCTCCGTAAATGAAGGCAGCGTGTCCTTGTTTTTTGAGTATACCAGTATGTAGTCGAGGACAGGATTAAGGAAGTTTCCCTTGTTGCCGCCCCCTTTCTGCATTCGTGAAATAATTCCTATTCTATTATCCCTCCCGAAAATTTCTCCCATCAGTATATCAAGGCCAGACACCTCATCCTCTCCTATAGCTACAAAAATAACGCCCTCTTGATTTAGGAGGTTTTTGGCCAACCTCAAGCGAGGGTTTATCATTGTAAGCCAATCGGAGTGAAACCGGCCGTTGGACTCGGTATTAGCTGCTAGGCGAACTCCAGTGGCGTCCGCCTGATTGGACTTTACGAGATATGACTGCGTGCCCTCAATCCTGTCATCTGAATAAATGAAGTCGTTGCCTGTGTTATATGGTGGATCGATAAATATAAACTTAATTTTATTGAGATAGCTTTCCTGCAGTAATTTCAGTGCATCGAGATTATCGCCTTCGATAAATAAATTCTTGGTTGTATCAAAATCAACCGACTCCTCACGGCAGGGCCGCAGGGTTTTAGCAATCGGCGCATTGGCCGCCAGCAGAGCCTCCCGTTTACCTGGCCAGTCGAGTCGATAGCGCTCCTGCGGCCCCTCAACCAGTGAGCCCGAAAGCTCCTGTTTCAGCAGGTCAAAATCTACGGCACGAGTGAGCTTGCCGGCGGCGTCTTTGGCCTCGGTGATGCAGTTCGGGAAAAGTGCGGCTATTTTCTCGATGTTACCCGCTACCAAGTCGGGAGAATGCATTTTCAGTTTTTCCATGGTCAAATTTGTAAAGGGAGAGAGTCAGGACGGGCGAGGTTGATTCCAAATGGGGTGCTGGCGCCAGGTTTCCGTCAGGCTGCTTTTCCCGTGGGGCAAGTGCGGAACTGCGGACATAAAAAACCCACCGGAATTAAGCAACGTGTCTGCACGGAGCAGACCGAGAGGCTCGGTGGGCATGCCATCACCATGAACGGAGTGAGTTAGCGCCCCAGCAAGGCTAAAGCGGACTGCGTGTAGCCTATCCTTTGGTAAAAAATGAGGGTGATCGGCACTCATTTACAACAGAGTGGCTTGCTGTTGCTTAAGGGAGCGGAGCTGGGCGTTTAGCTCAACCTTGCGGTTAAACTGCTTTTCCTTGGCCAAGGCGGTAGCAAGGCCGTCTGTTTCGCGGGTGAGGCGGCGCAGTTCGCGCAAGCGGGTGAGGTGGGACGGGAGGTTTTCACCGGGGCGGGCGGGCGGCTGGAGGTAGGGCTCCAGCAGCCGGGCGTAGAGCTGGCCGAGGTCGAGCACGGTGGGCAGCGGCGGAAACGCGGTGGCGGCCGGGTGCCACGGGCCGGCGAAAGCGTCTTCGACGACCCAAGCGGCAGCGGCGGCTTCGCTGGGGCGCTTGTAGGCGATACGGCCTTGCACGCGGTCACCGTGGCAGATGCGAAAAAACAGAGGGGACGGGATGGCCTCGTCGATGGTGCGGAGGACGACCTCGCTCAGGGTGGGCGTTTTGAGGGTAACGGTGAAAACCTGTATTTCGTGGACGCCGGGACTGGGGGGCAGGTTGATGGTCTCGGGCGCGAGCTTGTAGCTCCAGACGATGGACTCGATTTCCATGGCAAAGCGGGCACGCACGGCCTTGGAGGCCTGGGCGTTTTCGTAAATGCGCGCCTTGGGGATGGTGCGATTAAAAGCGGCCTGCGGAGGAAAGGTGAACATGGCGCGATCAGGCCTGCACGACCAAGAAGGCGATCAGCTCGAAGTCATCGAGCCCCGTGATGGTTTCCACCAAAGCGGTGGTGCGAGTGCCGGAGAACAAGCTGTCGAGGTCACTCTCCTCCTTTTGCTCGATCATGGAGCGGATACCTTGCGCGAGAAGTTGGGAATACGCGTCCATGTCGCGACCGTCTTCGGTGTCGGCATTGAACCGCTCGCAGGCGGCGGGGATGGGTTCATCGCGATCTTTGCAGGCGAGACGGACGAGATCGAGGAGCCGCTTGACCTCGGTGTGACGGGCGACGACGGACCCGTCCGCGCCGATGTAAACGAGGTAGTAGGGGTGGAGCCGGTTTTGCTGTTTTTGGTTAACGCCGGGGTTGCGATTGCGAAGGGCAAAAATGGCCCCGGGCTTAAGTCCACGGGCCGAGTCGGCCGGGACGACGGCGTGCATGCCGCTGGGCATGGATTCGAGGTCGCCGTGGGTTTTGACGTAGTTGAGCAAATCCATCCGGAAATCGTTCAGGCCCAGGTCGGTGATGGAGACGCCGGTTTTGAGGTCTTCCATCTCGACGACCTCTTCCTGGAGGCGGCGGAGCTGCTCCTTGCGATAGGAGAGATCGTTGGATTCGGGGCGGAGGACGTTGTCGTCGGCCGTGGCGGTGACATCGGCGATGACCATGCGGTTTTCGACGCGCTCTTTTAACCGGATGTATTCGTCGAGGCTGATGTCGGGCCAGTAGTTGACCAACTGGATGACTGCGTTTTTCGAGCCGATGCGGTCAACGCGACCGAAGCGCTGGATGATGCGGACGGGGTTCCAGTGGATGTCGAAGTTGATTAGGTAGTCGCAGTCCTGGAGGTTTTGGCCCTCGGAAATACAGTCGGTGGCGATGAGTACGTCGATCTCGCCGGATTCGTTAGGGAGGGTGAGCGCCTTTTCTTTGGAGCGGGGTGAAAAGAGCGTGAGGATGGAGTGGAAGTCGTACGATTTTTTGAGCGTGGACTTGGGACGGTCGGAGCCGGTGACGCAGCCGACGTGGAGGCCGTGGGCGGCGTGGAGCGCCGGGGCGAGCTGATCGTAGAGGTAGCCGGCGGTGTCAGCGAAGGCGGTAAAGATGAGAATCTTCCGGTTGCCGTGGTTAATGGGCGACGCGAGCTTGCTCTCAATCTGGGTGCGCAGGTGTTGGAGCTTGGCGTCGTCGGAGGGGCCAACCTTGTCCATCTCGGCGAGGAGGCCGTCAATGAGGTGGACGTCGGTAAGGAGAGCGCTTTCCCACCCCTTCAGGTCCATGTCGGCGAGGCTGATTTGCACCTTGCCGCCGAGCTTGGCGGTAGGGTCGGGCAAATCGTCGTCCTCGGGCTCGGAGTCCTCGTAGTCGGCAGCGTGGTCGGTAAACGTGGTGTCCTTGCCGGTGGCGCGGAAGTCGGCGATTTTTTGCAGGGTGTCGCCGTGGTTTTTCTTGAGGCTGCGCAAGGTGAGACGGAAGGACGCGACGGAGCTTTCGAGGCGTTTGAGCAGGTTGACCGTCATGAGCATTTGCAGGCTCTTTTCGCGGTCTTTTTGGCGAAGCTTGCCGCCGCCACCCTTCACCTCGGTGTCGTAGAGGGCCTCGTATTTGGCCAGGCGGCTGGGGAGGATGTAGCTGATGGGCGCGTAAACCGCGAGTTTCAGCAGGGTGAGCCGGTCGAAAATTTCGTTGAACCCGATGACATCCGTGCGGTGCGTGATCGGACAGTGAAACGAGAGCGGCTTGAGGCGCTCGGGAAAGGTGCCGATGGCGGAGGTATCGTAGAACGTCTCGATGTGGCGGCGGGAGCGGGCGATGGTGACGCTGTCGAGTAGGTTGAAGAAATCGAAGTCGAGGGTGCCGAGGATGGCGTTGGCAGTGCGATCTTGGGGCGGCAGGGTGGCCCAGGTGTTGAAGGCGGCCTGGGCTTTGCGGAAAATCTCGTTGATGTCAGTGCCAGTGCTGAGTTTGGAGCGGAGGTTTTCAGGGTCGCCCTCGTAGGCGAGCGCGAGCTGGTTACGCAGGTCGTTGAAGCGGTTGTTGACCGGGGTGGCCGAGAGCATGAGCACCTTCGTTTTGACGCCCTGGCGGATGACGCGGTTGAGGAGCTTCTGGTAGCGGGTTTCGTGGTCCTTAAAGGCGTCGTTGTTACGGAAGTTGTGGGACTCGTCGATGACCACCAGGTCGTAGTTGCCCCAATTGACGCGGTTGAGGGGTATGCCCATGGACTCGCCACTTTCCCGGGACAGGTCGGTGTGAGCCAGCACGTCGTAAGCAAACCGGTCTTTGACGAAGATGTTGGTGGTGAGGTTGCCTTTGTAGTTAAGCCAGTTGTGGGCGAGTTTTTTGGGGCAAAGGACTAGGACGGACTTGTTGCGCAGCTCGTAATATTTGACGACGGCGAGGGCGGTGAAGGTTTTGCCAAGGCCAACGCTGTCGGCGAGGATACAGCCGTTGTAGGTTTCCAGTTTGTTGATGATCCCCGTGGCGGCGTCGGACTGGAAGTTAAAGAGCTTTTTCCAGATGAGGGTGTCGCGATAACCGGTGCGGTCGTTCGGGAGCACGTCCTCGGTGATGTCCCCCAAAAACTCCTGAAAGATGTTAAAGAGCATCAGGAAATAGACCCGTTCGGGGGAGTTTTCCTGATAGACGGAAGAGATGTGCTCGCAGAGGTGGGTGGTGACGTCCTCCAGCTTGGTGGGGTCGGTCCAAATCTGGTCGAAAAGACCGAGGTAGCTGGCGGTGATGGGGGCCTCGTCGATTTTGGTTACGAAATTGGATACGGCGTTGCCGCGCTCGTAGCCAAGATCGACGGCGGTGAAGCCCTGGAGTGGCATGTAAACCGTCTGTGCCGTGGGCGAAGTCACGCCGGCGAACGCCTGCATGGTGGCGCGGCTGCGGTTGGATTTGAAGGTGGCCTTGCGGCGAATCCAATCGGCGCACTCCTTGGCGATGGCCTTCTGGGTGAGTTGGTTTTTGAGCCGAATCTCAAACTCGGCACCGTAGAGACTGCGCTCGCGTTCGAGCTTGGGGATGTGGAATTCGCGGCGCTGTTTGGCGAACTTGTCCGTGGCCTCGTCGGGGACGAAGGTGGGCGAGGTGAAAATGAACTGGAGGGAGTCGATCTTTTCGAGTTCGGCGCGAAGGGACTCGAAGGCGAAAATGGAGAAGCACGACGCGGCGATTTTGAGCCGAGAGCCGGGTTGGGCGGTTTTTTTTAGGCTATCGCCGAGGAGATTGTTGATGTTGTCGATGATCTCCATGGTCGCAGGTGGGTGTTATTCGCTCTATGGCAGCGGAAGCACGAGGCCACCGCAATTGGGTTTTTGGAAGAGACGAAAAAGCCCCGGCGCGAGGGGCGGCCGGGGCTGGGGCGATCGGTGGACTGGGGCCGGTGGGCCGAGGTGAAACCGTCAGGGTTTGAACGAGTCGTTGGGTTTACCGTCATCGGCGAGGTCGCCGAAGTGGTTCACCGTATCCTTGAGGAGGGAGGCGGCGGCGAAGACCGTCAGGCCGATGGGGGTGCCGGACAGGGGGCCGGCGATGGTGAGGGCGAGGCCAGCGGCTTTGCCAAGGAAGGAGAGGATGTGGAGGAGTTTGGTGGGCATACGCCTGGGGAGGCGTGTCAACTCGGCGGAGGGCGCGAGACTGAGGACGGGGGGCGGAGGTCGGATTCCGGACCCATTTAGGCGTGGGCGGTTAAGAGGGCGTCCCACCGGGTAGTGTAACAGGGGCTGAGGTGGGCTTGGCGCATTTTCCACACGGGGTCCGCTGTGCCTGCCGATCCCAGGCGCAGGGTCCCCCGCCCGAGCGTTGCGTTAAGGCGGTCGAGGGTGGTCATGAGCGTGCGGCGGCGGGCCACGGTTTCGGGGCTGGGGCCGTCAAAGCTGAGTTGGGTTTCCGTCTCGGGGTGTAGGTCGGTGACGAGCACGCCGACTTTGCGGAATTGAAACCCGGGGCGGTGGATTTGGCGCAAGAGGTCGGCGGCCACCGTGGCGAGGTCGGCGGTGTAGTTGGTCGGCATGTCGAGGGCGCGTCCGGTGCCAGGCGAATACTGCGGGCCGCCGCCGTGGGGGTTGGTTTCCAAAAACACTTGGATGAAGCCGGCGGTGAGGCGTTGGGCGCGGAGTTTTTCGGCCACGCGGCTGACGTAGACCGCGAGGGGTTCTTGCAGGTGGTCGAGGGTGGACAGCGGCACGCCAAAGCCTCTTGCGCAGCAGATCGCTTTTTTCGCGGGGGCGAGTTCTTCGAGTTCGAGGCAGGAGCTGCCGCGTAGTTCCAAAACAATGCGTTGGCCGGTGACCGCGAGAACGCGGCGGGCAGTGGTGATGTCGAGGTCGCGTAGGGCGAGCGCGGTGGACACGCCGAACGGGGCGAGGCGCGCGGCGAGTTTTTGGCCAATGCCCCAGACGTCGGCGACCGGCACGGTGGCGAGGACCGCAGTGGCGGCAGCGGGATCCGAGGGCCAGACGAAGACGCCGGTGTGGGGGCCGGGCTTCTTGGCCAGTTTGTTGGCGAGTTTGGCCAGCACTTTGGTGGGGGCGAAGCCGACGCTGACGGGGATGCCGGTGTGGCGTTGGACGGTGGCGCGGATGGTGTTGCCCAACGGTGCCCAGGAGGTTTTCGCATCGAAGCCGAGGAAGGCTTCGTCAATGGAGTAGATTTCGAGTGTCTGGGCGAAGTCGCGCAGGGTGGTCATCACGCGGCGGCTCATATCGCCATAGAGGGTGTAGTTGGAGCTGAAGGCGTGGACGCCGATTTTGAGTTCGGGGCGCGCGAGGTGCCAGACTTCCCCCATCGCGATTCCGCGGGCCTTGGCTTCGGCGGTGCGGGTGACGACGCAGCCGTCGTTATTGGATAACACCACGACGGGCTGGCCTTCGAGGTGCGGCTGAAAAACGCGTTCGCAGGAGCAGTAGAAGGAGTTGCAATCAACGAGGGCAAACACGGTTCGTAAGCGCTTAGAAGGCGTTGATCGCAAAGGTCACGACGCCCCACACATGGGCATCGCAGTCAAGGTCGGTGATGTCGGTATAGGCAGGGTTGGCGGCTTCGAGCCAGCAGCGGCCGGCGTGGCGGCGGAGGCGTTTGACGGTGTGGCCACCATCGACCACGGCGACCACCACGCGGCCGTCGCGGGCTTCTTCGGAGCGGTCGACGACGAGGAGGGCCCCGTCGTTGATACCGGCGCCGGTCATGGAGTGGCCGGTGACACGAACAAAGAAGGTGGCGGCGGGGCGGCGGATGAGGTGTGCGCTGAGGTCGAGGTCACGATCCAGGTGATCCTCGGCCGGGCTGGGGAAACCCGCCGGGGCAGATGAAAACATGATGGGGCGCGGGAGGGGCGCGCCGGTTTTGGCGGGATGAATGGAAACGACCTGCATGCACGCGACTGTGTTCAGGTGAACCGGACGGGCAATGCTGGTGTGAGGCGGAGGGGGGCGTCGTGGATTCTAGTAGCTGTGGCGGAGCTGGTTGGGCGTGGAATTAGATCAATCTTCGGGGGTGGGCTTGGCGTTGCGGTCGCGGAGTTCGCGGCGGATGCGGAGGCAGAGGTAAACGAGGGTCGCGAGGCCGACCATGAGGCCGACGTAGGCGTTGAGGCGTTCGAGGGTCGTGAAGGCGAAAAAGCCCACCGCGCCGTGATACGGCACGGGGTCGCGGAGGATGGAGAGGGTGGCGGGGAGCATGGGCGGAGCCGGAGAGGAAAGCGGACAGAGGTCGGAGGGCAGATGTCGGAGGGCGGACGGCGGGGAGAACGAGTAAGAGTAGGAGAACGAGAACGATTGCGGCGGGGCGCAAAAAGGGGCGGCGGTCGTGGTGACCTGCCGCCCGTGCGCTGTATATATAATAGCGAGCGTTAGCTGGCGGTGAGCTTGCGGGCGCAGACGGGGCTGGTGACGCGGATGTCTTCAGACCAGTCGACTGCGAGGATGTCCGAGCGGGCGGCGTCGTCGCGGTAGGTGCGGACGACGTCCACGCCACCTCGGCGTAACCGGAAGGTTTTCATGAAGCTCGGGTCGTAGAGCGTGGGGCTGGCGTTCGCATGGAAGATCACCAGTTGCTGGCCGATGATGTTCACGTTGGCTTTGGTCAGGCCGAGTTTGTGGGTGTCCCGGGCCAAGATACCGACGCGGATGTCGATGCTGGGGTTGAGCAGCAAGGAGCTGAACTGGGCCATGCTCACGCCGATGGAGGCCGCACCGGGGAAGCGGGCGATCACTTTGGCGTTGTTGCGCAGCTTGTTCCAGAGCGGCAGGCCGATCACCAGGCGGTTGGGCATGCGGCCGGTGTCGGTGGCGAGGGCTTCGATTTGCTCGTCAAGTTTGGCAATGGGGTCGTCACTCGCCAGGGTGATGTTGGCGGCGGCCGCAAGCGCGGTCAGTGCAGCGAACACTTTGGCGTCGTGCGAGGTGACGGCGGAGGAAACGAGGGTCTGCGTCTTGGCCTCTTCGAGGCGGAGCGGGTCGCCCTCGCCGGCTTCGTCACGCTCGTGGTCGTCGATGGCGATTTCCAACGCCTGCGGGAGGCAGTTGTAGGTCGGGTCGCTGGCGGCGAATTCGAGGCGTTTGGCAGGGCCACCGACGGCGCGCGAGGTGTCGACCACCTGAAAGGTGTTCTTGTCGTCGAAGTTTTTATACTGGCCGGTGGCGGCGGGGACGACGACCTCGGGGGCGAGGAAGTTGGCGAGCGTCGCGGAGATGTCTTGCGACAGGCCGCGGGCGTAATTGGTCAGGGTGACGTTGTATTTGGAGGAGCTCATGCGGAAGTAGTGAGTAGCGAGTAGCGGGTAGTGAGTAGGCGGATTACGGAGGACTGAGGGCGGAGGTTAGGCGGCGGGGGTTAGGACTGGGGTGTAGAGGGCGGCTTCGATGAGTTCACCGGACACGCCGGCTTCGAGTGCAACCCCGAGGACCATCCGCGGGGCGTCGTTGCTGTAGCCTTCAACGCAGCCGGTGGCGGTGAGTTGCAGCTGCTCGCCAAAGCTGACCGGGCCGGTGATTTTTACTCGGACCGTGCCAGCAAGGCCGCCAGGAATCGCCACGGTCACGCGTTCGTTGGTTTTGCCGCCGGTAAGAAGCAGCCCAAGGGGTTTTTCGAGGGCGTAATCAACCAGGCAGATGCTTTCGTTGTTACTAAGCCGAACGAAACAGCCTTCTTGGCCGGTCAGATCGACGTCGGCCACAACTGAGATAATCGCGTTGGTGCGGGTGAGGTGCATGGGGGGGGGAGCTGGGAGCTATGAGCTTGGAGCCGGGCTTAAATGAGGGATTGGGGGGCGATGAGGATTGCTTCGACGAGTTCGTCGGTGACGCCGGTTTCGAGGGCTTGGGCAACCAGGGTGCGGGCGCCGGTGCCGGCGTCGGTCTGAACGCGGCCGTCAGCGGTGGTTTGCAGGTAGGCACCGATGGTCGAAACGGTGGCGGCGAGTTTCACGCGGACGGTGCCAGCGAGGCCGCCGGCGCCAAGGGCGACGGTGACGCGTTCGGCGGCTTTGCCGTCACAAAGGAGGATGCCCAGGGGTTTGACGGTGGCCGAGCTGAGGAGGGCGGCTTTGCCTGCGGTGAGGACGATGAAGCGGCCAACGTAGCCGGTGAGGTCGGCGTTGGCCTCAAAGGAGAAGATGGCGTTGGATCGGGCGAGAGCGGTTTTCATGGGATAATGAGCTGGGAGCTAAGAGCTAGGAGCTGAGTTAGCGGAAGAGGTCGGGGCTTTCGGCTTTGGCCTTGGCGTAGATCGTCTGGAAATCGGCGCTGGGGTGAGCGGCGCGGATGGTGGCCAGTTTCTGTTCCTGGCGGGTGATCTGGCTGGCGGGCGTGACGGTGTCGTCAGTGCCGGTAGTCAGGCGGGCGAGCACGGGGTTGATCGTGAGGGATTCGAGGGCTTTCACCGCTTTGGTTTCGTCGCGCAGGAGCGCATCGACCCAGAAACCGCGGGTGTCGGTGTCCTTGGCGGGGAGGCGGCCGGCGCGAACAGCGGCGTCAACGTGGGCCTCGGCGCGGTGGCGAGCCTGCGTCGCCATGAGTAATTGGAGGCCGGCGAGTTCGCTTTTGATCGCGGTGGCGTGGCGGGTGAGCTGGGCAACGAGGTCGGCTTCGTCGGTGGAGGAGGCGTCGACGAGCGAAAGGGAACGAAGGGTGGCGATGAGGTTTTGCATGGGCATCGCTTCGGGGGCCGTGTCAACCGGTGCTGCGGCGAACAGGGGAGCGATTCGCTTGAAAGCGGCGCGATTGACCAGGCCGCCCATGTTGATTTCGGAACCCGTCACCTGGCCGGCGGCGTCGAGGTGGAAGGTCGGGGAAAAGCGGCGAAAGGTGCGGCCTTCGACCGACTTTTTACCGGCGTCGGACCAATCGAGACGGGCGCGGACGCCGCCGGTTTGCGGTTCGTCACCGGCCCAATAAAATTCAGTCGGCCAGGCGGAGGCTTCGCGGTCCTCGTGGTTGAAATCGAAAAAAGGGCGGTCCTCGCGCCCCTCGGCGGCGGCGGTGAGTTTACCAGCGAGGAAGGTTTGCAGGACGGCAGCGGTGGCGGCGTTCACGGCCACTTCGACCGAGACGGGTTTGCCGCCCTGAGACGCCCGAATGCGGTGGCGGCCGGGCGGCATGTACTGGATGTCAGTGGGGAGTGCCGCGCCTTCGGTCAGGGCGTTGGCGAAGGCAGCGTGTAGCGGTGCGTTGACTGCGGAGGCGAGGGTCATGCCACAAGCGCCGTGTCAACGGGGGGGGCGCTCACTTGGGCGGCTGGTAGGCGGCTTTGGGGACGCGGATCAGGGAGCTGCGGCAGTTGTAGTGGGCGGGCGGTGGCGAAAACCAGCCGTCGCCCCAGCGGTGGCCGTGGCGACCGAGACACACCTCGGTGGTGCGGCCGTCGAGGACCGCATCCCAAACGAGGTAATCGTCGGCGGCCTCTGCCTGGGCGAGTTGCGCGGGGAAGGCTGCTTCGGCGGCGGCCTGGCGACCGGCTAAGGATGCGGCTGACTCGGAGGCCGCGTCGATGGGATCGCCACAACCGCAGGCGCAGGTTTTGGCCGTGGCAGGTGGCACGGACGACGGCGGCACCAACGGGGCGACGGGTTTGGCCGGTTGAAATAGGGCTTCGCTCGGGGCCGGCGACGGAACTTTGTGGCGTTCGTAGAGGTATTGCAGGGAGACGGGCAGGCCCATGTCGACAAACAGGGTTTTATCGCGGGTGGCCATTTCCTGCTCACGCTCGGGGCGGGTGATTTCCACCTCGACGAAGGGAACCTCGTCGGCGTTGCCCCAGTTTAGGGCGATTAGTTGCGGGATGAGTTGGTCGTTGAGGATCGCGACGATGTATTCGGCGTAGGTCTCGAAGAGATCCAACTCAACCTCGCGGTGCACCTCGGTGGCGGCACGGCTGCCTTCGCCATTATGCTCAACCGACAGGTTTTGCCCCAAAAGCATGATGTCACAGGCGCGGTCGGCGATGCCCATGAGGCGTTCGCTCGGGTCGTTGGGACCGGATACGCCGGGGGTGGTGCCCTGCATGATTTGCAGGTTGGTGCCCTGCGGAAACGCGCCCCATGACGCCGTGCCCATGTTGCGCAAGGCGGAGGTGATGGCGTCGATTTCGGCCTGGGTGGCGGTCGTGGGATAGTTGGCCCAACGTAACGGCGTGCCGAACAGTTCCGCCTTCTGGACGAGCCATTCCCAGCCGAGCATATGACCGAGCCATAGGGGAGCCAGGGCGCGGAGTTGGGCCGCCTCACCGAGGGCGCCCGACTTCGATTGAAAAATGCCGGTGAGGAATTTCCCGGGGTGTTTAGCAAAGGGGACGAGCTTCCGATCTGAAGTAGCGACGTTGTTCCCGTTGGGACGGAGTGCGAGGGTGCCGTCGGTGTCGATGCCGAGGTAACGGGTCGGGACGCGGCGGAAACCGACTGGCAAGACGTAACCGGTGGTGTCGTTGGCCCAGTCGATTTCGACCACGGACAGGCCGCGGGCAACGGCGTCCATCAGTTCATAAACGGCCGAACCAAGCGGGGCGCGAGTGGTGTCCACGTAACCGCGCTGCAGGTGTAACGCTGACTCAACGAAGGCGGCTTTTTCCTGCGCCGTCGCTGAGGGTTTGCCGTTCTTCGGGGTGTAGGGCTGGACGTTGAGGGGCAGCTTGCGGATGGCGTTTTTGAGTTTTTGCAAGTTGGCGCGGAGGCGCGGCCAGGTGTCTTCCATCAGGTTAAACAGGTCGCTTTGGGCGGCGAGGTCACCACGGGCGCCGGCGTCGAGGAGTTCACCAATGGCGTCGGGCGAGAGGCTGCGGCCGAAGAGTTGGGGTTCAAAGTCGCGGGCGGTGGGGCGGATGATGGGTGATGGGGACATGGTTCGGAGGGATGACGGAGGTCGGGAGGCGGAGGTCGGATGGAGGGAGGACTGAAGCCGGAGGGCGGCGGCGTTACCGCGTCCAGGCGCAGCGGTAGCGGGTGAGTGCGGGGCGGTGGCGGGCGTTCAGGCCGGTGGGGACTCGTTCGGCGGCGAAGGCACCGGTGCCAGCGGAGGGGTTTCTTTGGGCGGCGTGGATCGCGAGGGCCAGCGCGGTGGATCGGTCGGCGTGGCCGTCAGCGGTGCGGGCGGCGGCGTAGCGGATCGTGCCACCGGGGCTGACGATGCGTTGCATGCTGCCGAGGTCGTCGCGGATCACAGCGGCCGCCGGTAGCCCAACGGTTCGCGCTTGGAGCACTTTTTTCAGGCGCTCGAACAGCTCCCGTTTACGGTCGCCGGTGAAGGTCACGCCTTCGAAGCGGGTTTCGTCGAGAGCTGCAGCGAGGTGTTCGCTGACCGGTCCGCCGATGCCGGTGGCGTCGATCGCGGTGAACGCTGCCGCCATTACCCGAGGCAGGAGGATTTCTTCCTGCTGCGGGAACGGCACGCGGTCCAAGACGAGGACTTCGCGGGTGATCAGTTGGCCTCCGTGCAGACGTTCGAGGGTCCAAGCTACGGTCAGATCGCGTTTTCGACCGACGTCGATGCCGATAAACAAGGCCGGTCGCGGCCGGAGGGTTCGAGCGTAGAGGTCCGTAAGCGGATCGAGGGTAGCTTCCTCACATTCACAGCCTCTGACTAGATCTGCCGGGAAAACCTGGGACGAGTGCTCCATAAACTGGCACTCGAACTCCTGCGCCCAGCCTTCGGGATCGGCGAGGTTCGCCCGTAGTTCGTCCACGTTAAGCGCGAGTCCCTGCGCCACCGCGTCGTAGACACTGGTCTTGTGGCGGGAAAAGGCCGGCGCGTGCTCCCACAGGTCGAAGTATTTGTTGTTACGCCCGGCTGGCGTGGAGATCACCCGCAGTTTGAGCGCACCGCGCAGCGGGTTGGAAATGATCGGGTAAACCGCGCGCCAGATTTCCTCGGGGTTTTCGTGAAACGCGAATTCGTCCAGCACCAGATTGGCCGAGTAACCACGCGCCGTGGACGGATTGGCAGGGAGAGCAATGACGCGGGCACCGTTGGGAAACCGAAGCTGCGACTTTTGAATTTCGGGACGGTACTCGCTGCCGGTCGAGTAGCTGACCGCGTCGCAGAAAATACCGGCGGCGCGGTTCACCTTGTCCATGAACTCCAGTGCCTGTCGCTCTCCGGCGCTCAGGATGACCCAGTCGCCGCCGGTCTCAATGGCGTCGGCGACCACCTCGAACGATGCCGCGAGTGAACCACCGATCTGCCGCGATTTGAGCCAGATTTTGAAGCGGGCTTTATCCTGCACCCACGCACGTTGGTAGGGCAAAAGGAGGTCGAGCGGCGTGACCGCGAGGCGGCGGTCGGGCTTGTAGGTCTTTTTAGGGGCGGCGCGGCTCATGGCGTGGGAGTCGTGACAGCGGGCAACGCGGGGGCCTCATTCGCACCCAGACGGGAACGCCATTCGCGCATGATGTCTTTCTCGCGGTCGGGCGTAATGTTGACCTGAGTCGCCACCACCGTCGTGGGCTGGTCGCGGTACACGTCGGGCTTATGGGCCTTCAGGAAAAAGATAAGACACGCGTCAGAGTAGCGGCGGCGCTCACCGCACTGCTGACCCTTGGCGTCGAACACCGGTTCGCTCCAGCCGTCGATACCCCGGCGCTTCAGCTCGAGCTCGGCCTCTTCGATGCGTGACGAATTCCGCACACGGTCACGTTCCAACTGAGCCGATTGCAGCACCGGCACGAGGTCGGGTTTGCGCTGCAAGTGTCGGTAAAACGTGGACTGGTCGATGCCTTCTTTCTCGATGGCGTTGAGCGAGGGCGAACCGTCGCGGATGTCCTGCACGATGCGGTCAAAGAGCGCTTGGCTGAACTTGGGCGAGCGACCGAGTTTGGCGGCTTTAGGGACGGCGATGGGCATTGCCGTAACGGCGGTGTCAACGCGGCGCAGGCCGGCGTCGGTGCTGGTGGACGGTCGAAAGGGAGGGCGGAATATGCGCGCGCAGGCGGATTTGGCGGTGGTTCGAAAACGCGCTGGGGGATTGGGGGCTCGGGCGGTTCGGGGTTTGTGGCTCGGGGTTTGGGGCGGGCGTAGCCCGGCCCTCGGGCGCGGAGTCGGGCCGCGGCGAGGCTCGGCGAGCACGGCACGACGGAGCCGCGTGCCAGGGGCACGCAAGGCGCGCCAAGACGCCAGCGGAGCGATGCGGCGCGGACGCGCGGGGCCACCGCGCCGGCTGGGCGGCGGGGGGAAGCTCCCCCCGTGAACGAGCTTGCGAGTGAACTTGGGGGGGCGCCTGGCGGCCGGCCGGACCAGCGATGGCTTTGTGCCACCCCGCCCAGCGACGTGACGCGTTAGAAAAGGGACGGCCCGGGCGGGGGCGGGGGGTATTCCATTCGCGCGGTAGCGCCGCTAAAAGACGTTCTACCGGCGAAGCCGAGTGATATTTCTGGGTGCGCGCGCATACTGACAACGCACCGTAGTGAGCCCCGAGGGTGGAGCGTGTAATACGACATTATGACCACATGCCGGAGGCTCGGCGGAGGGAAGGTGCCGCCCCGATGGAATGCTTGGACTGAGGGGCGGATCGGCACCCATTGGCCATAATGTCTTGTTACACGCGGAACCCGCGCAGCCGCTGTGACAGATCAGCCCGGACGTGGGACGTGGACGGCTGGACACGACGTCGGACGTGACTCGGGGAACGCCGTCGCGTGCCTGCCGCCGTCGCCCTCGCCGGGCCTGGCACTGCGGGTGCCGGGGCTCACGGAGGGTGCCTCCGTTGTGGCGCGCATTCCATTGGGGGCCGTGAGTGAGCTTGCGAACGAGCCGCACTCAGTGGTTGGCCGTGGGGCGTTGTCGCCCCGCGCATCAAAGCCTTCCGGCGCATGAGGTGGGCCGTAGCGAGTCGGCGAGCGATGGGCCCAAATCGTTGAGGCCGGGCGAGTCGGCGGTCCTCGGTGAGCACCTGGCTCGGCAGGCGCGGAATCGAGGGCCGCTGTCTCGCGCCGCTGAAATTGGATCGTTGAGGGCGTTAGCAGCCGGACGGACGAGCAGGCGCTGGCGGGCGGCGACCGGAATGGAGCGGAGTGCGGGAGTGGAGCCGGAGGGGCACAGGGGCTGCCGGGCCGGGGGTTTGTGGCCGTCTCGGCCGTAGCCCCGTTTCGACGCCGCGGTTCCTGGCTCGGCAGGATCCGTGGCGTGAGGGGCGAAGGACGTTGCGGCGACCCGGCCGGGCGGCCCCTGGGACCCGCAGGCGGAACGCACGCACGGAGCGGAATGGAGGGCGAACGACCGCCAGCGTCTGCGGGCGGATTATCGTGCGGCTTACGCCGGAGCGCGTTAGCGGGTTCGCCAAGGGAGCGGAGCGAGCGCAGGCGTTGAGGCACGTGAAGGCGTGGGGGCAGACGAAAACTATTGTGACCCCCGGCCTCGATTCCCTGCGCAGGGACGCGACGCAACGCTACTTCACACGACTCTCCTTTGCAGCTAGTTCCGTTTCGATGCGGGCAATCACCTGCCGGACTTGAGCAAAATCCCTTAAAAACGTTTCCACCTGTTCGGGGGTGGCCTGCTCAAACCAGCCACATCCCTCGAACTGCCCCCACCACGCACCGAGTCGATTGAGCCAAGGTAGGTGGTTGCTGATGCCTCTGTCGACTGGGTCGGTCTGCATTTCGTGGTCTTGGGCGATGTGGCCAAGGATGATCGATTTTCTCAACCGCCGCGTGGAAAGGCCGTGCGTTTGGGCTTTTTGCAGCCACTCGGCGCGTTCGTCCGCGTCTTTGATTCCGGTCACCAATTTGTGGTGCTCAAACGTGAGGTCGTTTCGTCGTTGGTCGTGGGGAATGGTGCGGGCAACTGTCGCTGCATTGCGCATGGTTTTGAGCTCCAGGCCGGTCGCCTGCATGGCGATAATGTACCGGCTACGGGTGGCGTCGGGCATGGGTTCAAAGCGAGCCCCCCCGTTCCAACGAGTTTCGCCATAGACGAGCCAGTCACCGATGAGGAAAACAGAGGTGCGTACCAATCGCCCGGCTTTGGCCCCCAGTTCGGCCCATTGGTCGAAACTGATGTCGCCCTCGAAAATGAGGCCGAGCTCGGTGATGCGGACGTTAGGCGTTTCGATGGTTAAAACATTCACTGGATTCATTGGTTTGATTTTGGGCGGTTTGGTAATTCGTGCGTGCTGTCAACGAGCGCATGGCTCGCGAACGCCCAAGATGGAGTTGGTCGGTCAGGGCGACGCAGCGTTTTGAAACCGCCGCGCGGGTGAGGCCGTGTCGTTTGGCAATGGTGCTCATCGAGCTGCCGTCGAAAGCAACCCCCGTCACGAGCGCGAGGCACTCCAACGAGAGCCGCGCGTTGTCCTCGCAAATGAGTTCGCCAATGACCCGCCGTAAAGCGTCCCACGCGGCCTCGCTATCGCCGGCCGCCACCTCGGTATGGACCGGGATAGGTTCGTCGCGATTAGGGCCATAGGCGGGCACGGCAAGCGGCATGGCGGCAACGTCCTCACCTTTGCCGAGCCTCATGGCGTCCACCACGGGTTCGAGCAGACCTTGTGCGGCCAAGGCGCGGCGTTCGTCCGGCGGGAGTGTCGCCACCCATTCACGGTACTGCGTGGTGTAGTCGCGATCTCGTGACCGCTTGGTGTCGTCGTAACTCAAAACGCCCCCGCTTTCTTTTTGGTGAAATTCGTCGCCACGCCCGCGCGCGGTTTTTGTTTTTTTAGTCCCGCATGGTGCAGGAGTTTAAACGACCTGCACCAGATGCGGGGGAGAAGGGAGAGAGTAGTCTCCTTCTCCCCCTCTACGTTTAGTAGAGGGTAGGACCGGTCCGTAGAACCATGCCGGAACCAGGTGGTCCTAGGGACCGGGGTGGTTCCGGTTTCAGAACCACTGGTTCCAGGTGGTTCTGAACGGGTGGTTCCAGCAGGTTTTAAGCTCATTTTTAAGCTCACTTCTGGCCTCCGTTTTCAGCTGAATTTGCGCGATACCGTGTGCCCACCCAACGGCGCGATTCCGGCGAAAAAACGATGATCCGGCGGGCCGGTTGGCGGATGTTATCGAAGACCTTTTGGGCAAACGCCGGATCTTTCCCGGCGGCGGCCAACAGGGCGCCGATGTGGGCGAGCACTTCGCTTTGCTCGGGATCGCGGTCGTGTTTGAGCGGGGGCATTTCGATGAACATGCCGCGATAGCTGGCGAACGAGACGGTGCGCGCCGGCTTGGCCTCGGTCTCGTTGCCCTTGATCGCCTTCGGGTCGGCACCGATCCGGCGAAAGCCCATGCCTGCCCACTGGATGACGAATTCGTCCGGGCTGGGCAGGTCGCGTAGAACCGGCGTGACCGTAAACGCGTCGGCCTGTTCATGTGGAGTCATGATGAGGAGGGCGTCGGGGTCGCGACCAAACACCGAGGCGCCGGCAACCCGGTCGATGGCGTCACGGCCGGACAGGTTGCCCTTGGGGAAATGGGCCGCGATCAAGACTGCGGCGCCGGTGTCCTGGGCCAGCTTTTCGAGCTCATTGAGGACCTGCGCCATCTCGGTGTTGGAGTTCTCCTCCCGGTCGCCGTAGGTCTTGTAGATCGGGTCAATGATGAGCAAGTCGGCACCGGTGCGGGCAGTCATGGCGCGGAGCTGGCTGGCGAGACCGACGATTTCGTTTTCCTTGCCGCGCCGGTTCCAAACGTGAAAGCGCGACAACGACGAGGGCTCAAAACCCCGTCCATTGCAGATCATACGAATGCGCTTCCTGTAACTGAACTTGGCGATTTCCAAATTCACGTAGAGGACGGTCGATGCCCGGGTGGGAAACCCGCACCACGGCTCACCCAACGATACGGCAATCGCCAGGTCGGTGAGATTCCATGTTTTGCGGCTCTTGGACGGACCGGCGATAATCATTTTCGCACCTTGAAACAGGATGCCCTCGATCAACTGGGGCGGATCCGGTTCGTCCTCGGCGCAGAAATCAGAGGCGCGAATCAGGCCCTCGCATTCGACCTGCGCCGATGACCACGCGGCGAACGATGAAGGGCCGACGTTTTCCGCCAGCAGTCGTTGGAACCCCTCGTTACGGCGCCCACCGGGACAACGGGAGAACCGCGACGGGTTGCGATTCTGCGGATCGAGCTGCAGCTCAGGCACGCTTTTCCACAGGAGTTCACGGCGCTCGTGGAATTCGGCCGCAGTGGACGCTTCGACTCGGACCCACGCGTGGATCGAGTTACCGCCGGAGTCGATCAAGGCGGCAATGGGCAGCCCGGAGGCGCGCAGCAGTCGCTCCTGTTCAGGCTTCGAGAGGGTATCGCTTTCGATCAGGGTGTGGCGGAAGCGCGTCACGTCTTTGTCTGAGCCGGTGCTTTTGCGGACCACTGGGTTGATGCGCAGATAAAGGCCGTCCTTGCCGCCAAAGACCCGGTTGATGCCGCCGCTGGTTTCGAGACGGGCCAACCACTGGTCACGGGTGAGGACGTTCACCCCGCCATGCTCGGGCACGGCACGGGTTTCGCCCTCGGCGATCACGCCCGGTGCGAGCGAGACGATGTCATCAGCCGCGAAACAAGTGCGCAGCAGCAGGGGCAAACCGTGGTCGGGGCCCAGATCGGTACTGGCTGCGACCGGCACAGATGCGGCCGGAGGCGTGGATGCTGTGCTGCGGACGACGTGTGGGCGTGGCGACTGACCGACCGTGGCGCGGCCGAGAGCGGAGCGCAGCTGATGGTTGGCCGTCTCCACGGCCGTGCGGCAACTGGCGTGGAAACAGTAGATCGTCGGGGCGTGGCCGCCGACCGTGTCCAACGAAACGCGGCAATCGCGCAGGTTCGTCGGATTGGTGTGGGCGGCCGCACCGGGACACGGGCAAAAGCCGGAGACATCATCAGTCCAGTCGATGGCGCCAAGGGTGGTTTCGGCCACCGCACGGGACTGGGCCGGGCTGAGCTCGGGTGCGGCGGGGTAATGAGGGAGGGTCGAACGGTAACGGAGGGACATGGTTTTCTTGGAGGCCGTTGCCTCAGCGGGTGAAGTGGGCGGAAAGAAACGCCTTGGCCTCGGTGAAGGAGGCGGTTTCGGGGTGCGGGTGGTTCTTACGGCGCAACCAGGCGAGCTGTTTGGGCGTGGCCAGTTTCAGGTTCCGGCGCATGAACACCCGATCTAGCAATATCGAGGCGTGACCGCGGCTGCGCACGGCGTTCGGGTCGAAGCCGAGGTTTTGCAGCACCGAAAGCTGTTTGGCCGAGGCGGCTTGGTCGTGCCACCGCATGGTCGGCTCCCACTCGGCCAGATCGACCTCGTGCAGGCTCAGCGCGAATTCGACCGGGTCGAGCAACTGACTGCGGCGCCGGGCGTTTTGGTCCAGTTGTTTAACCAGTTCGTTTTCTCGCTCGGCTTTGGCATCGGCCACCAACGCGAGCAGGTCGCGCCCATCGGAGTCGGCACCGCCATTCGTGCCGAACTCCTTGGCCGCCGCTTCGAGAATGGCGGTGATGGTGTCGGCCTCGGCGGGCGAAGACGCAACCAGGTGAGCGGGCCGGACCAAGGCGTGGCGTTCAGTGTGCCAGAGGAAATCGAGGACCAGTAGGTTTTGCTTTTGTGGGTGGATGCGGGTGCCACGCCCGATGATCTGCGAATACATCGCGCGGATCTTTGTGGGGCGCAGGCAGACCACGCAGGCCACCGAGGGGTCATCGAAGCCCTCCGTCAGCAGAAGCGAGTTGGCTAATATTTGAAATTCACCAGCGGCGTAGCGGGCGAGGATGGTGGCCCGGTCCTGGCTCTGACCGTCGATGTGCTCCGCGGTGAAACCAGCAGCGCGGCAGAGATCCACGAACATTTGGGACGTCCGAATCAGCGGGAGAAACACCAGCGTCTTGCGGTCACCGATGGCGGTTTTCAGTTCGGCTACGATTTTTTGCAGGTACGGCTCAATGGCTGCGCCCAAGTCGGCGTCGCTCAAATCACCGGCGACCGTGCGCACGGCGGACAGGTCAATCGGCAGCGGCACGGTTTTGACCGCGATGCGGCATAGAAAACCGGCTTTGATTAACTCATGGAGGCCGATCTCGAAGCCCACTTCGCAAAAGTACTCGCCGAGGCTGCGCTTGTCGCCGCGGTCGGGCGTGGCGGTCACTCCGAGGATTTTGGCGTGATCGTGAAAGTGGCCCAGCACGGCCTGGTAGCTCTCGGCCAAGGCGTGGTGCGCCTCGTCGATCACCACCAAGCCGAACTGGTCACGCGGCCAACGTCCCCGGCGCGCCTCCCGCGCCAGGGTTTGCACCGAAGCCACCACCACCGGCGCCGACAGGCTGGCCCGCGCCCCCGCCTTTTCGACTTCGGCCACCAACCCGGTGGCTTGCTGGATTTTGTCCACCGCCTGCTGGATCAGCTCCTCGCGGTGAGCGATCACCAGCGTTTTGAGCGGCTGCAGCCGGTGGGCGAGCGCCGCGAGGATGATCGTTTTGCCGGCCCCGGTGGGCAGGACGGCGAGCAACCGGGGATGGTCGCGGAACTTTTCCAACAGGGAGGCAACGCAGGTTTGCTGGTAGGGTCGAAGTTTCATGGCGGGGGCGCGGGTGGTTGTCGTTGCGGGTTAGAACGGATCCTTGGCGGGCTTACCGGCGGTGCCGGACGGCATGAGCGAGGAGCTGGGAGCTAGGAGCTTGGAGCCGGAAGCGGGGGCGTGGTCGGTCAGCCAGAATTCCACCTTGTTGGAGTCCTTGCCCTGGTAGGTCTCGACCTTGAGCCGGGCGTAACCGCGTCGGCCCACCAAGCGGGCCGCGTGCAATTCCACTTCCTCGCCCTCGACTACCGCCTCGCCAATCGCCTTGCGGAAGGTGTCCAACTTCCAGGCCGAGCTTTCACTCGCCACGAGGTAGTCGAAAAGTCGGCAGCCGTGGCCTTCGACTTCGAGGTGGAGCTTGATCATCTCATCACCGCTGTTTTTTGAGACCGTTTCGATGGCCTCGATGACGGTGAGGAGGTATTCGCCCGCTTTGACGACGCGGGGCAAGTTGTCGGCGTTTTTAGAAACGTATTTCATGTTCTGATGCTGTTTGGGTTATTTGATCTGAAGGTTCTGCCGCTCGCCCAACCGGGCGAAGGAGAGGGATTGGCCGTCCTTGAGGGCGGTTTTTATCGCGCTGACGTCGGCCTCGCGTTTCACGCGGATGAACTCGACCGGCAGGTCGTCGACGGTGCCTTGCACGTCCACGAATTCGCTGCGCCGCCAGGATAGCGCGGCGCGGGAGTCTTTGATTTTGAGCCCTGCCGGGAGCCATTGCTCCAGATAGGCAGTCACCCGGTCGGCGGTGCGCTCGGCCGCCGACTGGCGTTTGCCCAGGCGTACCTTTTCGGCTTTGAGCGCCTCAGCCTCGGCACGGAGGTTTTTGATAAAGCAGGCAATCTTGACCGCCTTGTCGTCCCGCTCGCCCTCGATGCGTTGCAACGCGGCTTCAAGGCGGACCAACGCCGCGTCCTCGGTCAGCGGCTGGCCGTCGGCATCGACCACTTCGTCACCGGTGAGCACGCGCTCGGCCTCGGCCCAGATGGTTTCCAGCTCGATGAAGGTCTCGTAGAGTTTCATGCGAGCACCGCCTTTCCGGCCGCAGCGACCTGCGCGGAGGTGGCCGCGCCGATCTCGTTCATCTTCTTTTGCAGGAGCCCGATGAGGCGCTCGGCCTGGGCTGCGGAAAGGTCCGTCCAGTGTTCGTCACCGGAGACGGCGTCGCAGCCCAGCCACTCAAACGCCTTAGTCTTGTCAGCAGAGGGCTTTTTGAGGGTTTTCCAGTAAAGCTCGATTTGCTCGATCTGGGCTTTGGTGGACGGGCCTACCGGTGCGGGCGCGACCGGCGGCAACGCCGGCACATTCTTGGTAAACGCACCGAAGATCGGCGAAAAACTGGCCCAGCACATCGGCATGGACTCAGGCAGGCCGTGCCGGTTCTTGGCGTCGTAGGCCGCCGAGTGGGTCGTGTAGATGATCCGCTCGCGCCCACCGATGGCCCGTTTTTTGCCATCCGTGGCCTCGACTACCTTGGTGTGGAAATTCCCAAACAGGACGGCGTCCGACCACTCTTTGAGCAGAGCCGAGCACCCCTTGGAGAGTTTAAGTTCGAAGCGGTCGTAGGAACCGGCGGCGTCGGGTTGCTCAAACTTTTTGACCGTGGAATGGGCCAGGAAAACGATGTGCAGGCCGGAGGCGCGCAGCCGGTCCAGGCTGACGAGGAAAGCCGACCACCGCTCGGTGACGGCGATCCAGCCCTTGCCGTACCCGAAGTCCTCAATCGAGGCCTTGTGGGACTTTTGGCAGATGTCCTCGACGAGGAGCTTTTCGATCCAGTCAGCGGTATCGATGACGAGGAATCGGAAGGCGTGTTTGCCCGTTTCGAGGAACTCGATGGCCGCCTCGACGTCCGCCCACGACTTGGGCCGGGGAAAACGGGTGACGTTGAGGTGCTCCGTGCCGCCCTCGGCATCGAGGTAGATCGTGTCGGGCGTGTCCTTAAAACAGGACGACTTTCCGAGGCCGGAAGGTGCGTAGAAGGTGATGCGCTGGGCCGATTGGAGCGGGCCGCGCACGAGTTCGAGGGTGTTGGTTTTGGTCATGTTGTTGGTTTTTCCTGAGGGGAAATTTTTAACGCGCGCCCGGTGTGGGCAGTTCGAGCCGGCCGGTGAGGTAACGCGTGAGGGTGTCGATGGCCTGTTCGAGGCTATGGGCGGTGACGCAGGCGTAGCCCTGCTCGATCAGGCCGTGTTGCCACTGGTGCTGCTCGGGGCTGAGGCGACCGCTGGCGGTTTTCATTTCGAGAAACAGCCCGTGGTAGGTCCCGACCGGGGTAGGTAGAAACAGGTCGGGAACGCCCCGCTTGACGCCCTCGGCCTTGAGCATCGCGCCGGTGATCGGGTCGCGGGCGCCGCCGTTGGGGATGGCGAAGAGGAGCGCGAGCTCGGGGTGACGGGCGGAGGCCAGCTTGGCCCACTTGAACAGACCCGCCTGGATCCGGTGTTCGGTGAGCTTCACGCGGCACCTCCCTTGCGGAGCCTGGTCGCCGTGCGGGTTCCGCTTTCGAAGCGGTAGACCTCGGAGAGGGCGATGGCGTAGGGAGCTTGGCCACGCACCGACGCCAGATCGCCGCGGCGGATCATCCGCCGGATGGTTTCGATGCTTAGGCTCCAGCGAAATGCCAGTTCGGGCACCGTTACCACCATCCGTGGCGGGATAGCGGCACCGAGCAGGGATCTAAGTTGTTCGGTCAGCGATACGACCTGGGTGCGGAGTTCATCGATTCGGGTATCGGGTGACATCGTGCCGGGGTTACGGCAGGAGCCCGTGTCAAATGGGCAGCGACTAGGCGCGTGGTGTGAGCAGATTTTTGGGAGATGCATGTCACCCCCCTTTGGGAACAAGTGCTTCTGTTTCGGAATAAGTCGCCCATTATTCAGGCACAAAAAAACCCGAAACAGCTCATTTGGAGCGGTTTCGGGTGTTATATCGGAAAAATAAAAAACTCGAAAATAGGCGATTTTTACAAAACGACTTGTTCCAGCTGGGGCCTAAAAGGGCGGTTTTCAGCCTATTGCAGGCTGATAGCGAAGTTAGACGACCAGCAGTTTTCGTCCTCGGTCCAGTCCACGGGGTCACCGGCAATACCGAAGGTCGCACGCAGGGCTTCGTTGAGGCGCAGCTTATGGTGCTTGCCCGCGGTGAACTTCATTCGCGCACCGAGTTGGCGGTCGAAACGCCCCTGACCACCGGCCAAGCCCAGCAGTAACGTCCACTGATCGTTGGGCTTTTTGGTGCGCTTATCCTCCATGCCGAAGTCGGCTGCGGTGAGGGTACGCACCGGCGTGCCCCGGACAGAAACTTTGGCCCGGTAAGTGTCGGTAGACAAAATAGTGATCTGCACGTCTGTCCACCGCGAGCCAGGGGGAGAGGGAACACGCGAGCGCGCGGCCTGCCCGAGCAACCCCTCGGCGAGTGCGTCCAACTCGTCGCGGGCGGAGCTGGTGCCCTGAATCCCCTGGGTGCGGAAGAACAGGTGTTCGTCCAGCACGAGGAACGGCCAACGGCGTTTTTCGGCGAAATCACAGGGCGCCTGGCCCAACCCCTTCAAGGTGGGGAGGAGTAAAATCAGCCCACCCTCGCGGCGATCATAGCTCAGTTTCTGGAGGCACTGGAGCAGACCAACGGGACAACCGGCGCGGATGAGCAAGACAGGCAAGCCCAGACCTGCCGCCCCAATCAGGGTGGCGATGTGCAGAACCGAGGGCACCTCAATGAGCGGTTCGGCCACCGGGGAAACCCCGAGGGCGCGGGCGATGTCGGTGGATAGTTTACGGTCATTAAAACCGTAGAGAACAATCTCGTCGGCGGTGAAGGTACGACGCTCGCAGCGGCCCTCGTCGCAAATGCCGACGATGGTGTCGTCGTCGTGTTCGACGATGCGGTAACGGCAGCCATGCCCCTTAAACGTTTCCTCACACGGCTTGCTGGTGGCCCGCTTGGCGCGTGGCGTGAGGTAGGGTTGCAGCAAGGCGAGATCGGCTAAGCCGAGCCCCTTTTCCCAGTGAGGCAGGGTGCGGGCGTCGGCCCCGACCAGTTCAAGAGCTCTCCAGATGGGAGACATCTTGAACCTCCTTGGCGGGAGGAGTTGTTTTCGCAAAGCCGCGTTTGATCATCCAAGCCGCGACCACACGGCTGTCTGCGTCGTGTTGGTAGCAGGTTTGGTTGCGGGGTTTGATCGTCACGCGGCGAGGCTTGGCGTCGCCTTTGAAGTGAAAAAGAAAGACGGCCCGTAGCCGACGATGGTGAATGGTCAGTTGAATTTCTTTGTCTTCGAGCATGGCGAACACGTCTTCGGCTTTGAAGCTGATCTTACAGACAAGAGGGGTTCCGGACTCGACGTGGAGTTCGACCAACTGGATATCGCGGATGCCGGGCACGTCGGCACAGGCCAAGGCGGCGCGGCCTAGGTCGCGGAGCGGGTCCAGGGTGAAGCGGCCGCAGTCCTCGAAATGGGCGTCGCGTCCGTAGAGGACGAAGCCAAATAGGGCGCTGTACATGCGGGTGGCGCGAACGCCCTCGGCGTGGATGTGAAGGTGCTCATTTTCGGGATCGAGCACGACCACATCAAAGGCCTCGGCGTAGAAACCAGCGGAGTCGCTGAGACCGTCGCGTTGACAGTGGCGATGCGCTTAAACCGATCACTGCGGCGGATCATGAACCAGTGCTCGTGGCCGCGTTGGTAGGCGAAGACCTGGCAACCGGCAGGGCGGTTTTGCTTGATGCAAAACAGTTCGATGGCGTGACGGAGCTCGGCAAGCGCCGCGTCGCTCACGGGTCGAAGTGATGCGGTTTTTAAAAACGTGCGTGCGGCATGGGTTTCAAAGGAGCGGGTGCGCAGTTGCACGCGGCCTAGGTAAAGTTGGCGGGCCTTGTCCGGTGCCCGCAGCCACAAGGTCAATGCCAAGTCGGCGAGAGAGGCGTCGGGCGGAATCGCGATGCCACCGTGGATGAGCGTGTGCCAAAGCTCCTCGGTGGGTTCAGGTTCGGCGAGCACCGAGATGATGAACAACGCCTCCACCAACGGCGTTGGGGTGGTCGGACCGTTTTTAAGAAGTTCGTCAATGAGTGGGCGGCAGGCGGCGAAGCGCTTCTCGTTCGTTCCGAGGTCGGCGAGGTCAATTCCGGCGGCGGCGAGGAACGCGGGGAAGCGTACCAATAGTTCGCAGAGCAGTTCGGGGGCGAGAGCGCGCAGCAGATCGGGGCGCGTGAACCGGAGGGGACGAGGGTCGGACATGGAGAGGCGACAGACGGAGGTGGACGGGCGGAGGTGAAAAACGGTCACCGTTGACCGGCGCGAAAAAGCGCTCGGCCGGAGAAAGGGACGCGCCACACCGCAGGAAGGAGGGGAAACCCTCGAACCCGCGTTGCCGTTAGCCCATACAAGCCCCAAGCGGCTGTGGGGTGTGTAGCCTTCCCTGCATGGATCAAACGATTACGCATTTAAGCCGGTTTTATGAATGGGCTCTAAAGGCAGGCATTTAATTTGCGATTAAATGGGTTTTTGAGGGAACCGAGGGCTGGATTTGGATACTGTGCGGGGCCCCAAACGCCCACGCACTGCGCCCCCTGTCGATTCCCTGCGCAGGGACACGACGCAACACGACTCCACGCTACTTTTAACCTCGGGCGGGGATTTTTAGTTTGGTGCGGATGTGCAACGAAACCTCGGCCGGATCATAATAAACGAAGTGGCCGACGCGGTGGTGAGGGATGCGGCGAAGTTTGGACCATTCGCGCAGGGTGCGGATGGAGGGTTCACGACCGGCGGGGAAAATACCACTGGTGCGAAGACCGACGATGTCGGTGAGCTGGGAGTTGATCTGCGGACTGATGCAGGGAGCGGAAACGGTGGGTGGGTTCATGCGCTCAAGGCGGGGTGTCAACGTGGGCGGGGCACAAAAAAGCCCGCACCGGTGAAGGTGCGGGCGGGTTGTTGGGGTGGCGTGGTTGCGACCGGTGGTTCCAGTGGACTTACGCGGCGATAGCCAGGGGCAGCACCTCCAACGGCGTGACCGTGGCCGTGGCGACGGCAACGACTGGCGTTGGCAGGATACCGAAGAACTGCTCGGCCTCGGCGGGCGTTTTGAGGTCAAGGTAGTGCTTGCGGATGATGCTTTCCGAATTACCCGCTTGGAGCGCCGCTTCACCCATCGAGCGGTATTTGGCCACGTGCATGGAAATAAACGTGTGCCGCATGATGTCGTGGGAGAGGCCGAACTTTTCGGCGATGCGCGCCCGCTGGTGTTGCAGGTTTTTAGGGATGATCGGGAAACGGCTGATTGGGTACGCGGTTAACCAGGCGGCGAGATTGGCCGGAATGGTTACGTTGCGCTTCATGCGGACCTTCGAAACCTCGGGTTCGATTAGGATGACGCCGGTATCGAGGCGGACGTGCTCGGGCTTGAGCTTGAAGATTTCGCCGGTGCGCAGGCAGGGACGAATCCCGGCGAAGAGCGCCAAGGCGAAGAACGGCACCAAGGCCCCGCCGTCGATCTGCTCGACGTGGCGCATGAGGGCGACGGACTGCTCGGCGTTTAGGGTCTTGGCCGAACCGCGACGATGGGCGATGCGCAGGTGGGGCACCTTTTCCAGCGGGTTGGCGGCGACCCAGTCCTGACAGAAGGCGAACTTGAAAAAGGTAAACAGGATGCCGCGCCTGTTGTTAAAGGTCTTGGGCTTGGGGGTGCCGCGCTGACAATGGGCGGCGAGGGTTTCACGGGAGAGCACCGCGAGCGATTTGCCACGGAACGACTTTATGAGGACTTCGAGGCGGACGCGGATGTCCTTCAACTGGCACTCGGACAGCATGCCGTTGGCGTGCTCTTTTTTCTTGGTGTCGAGGTAGACGGCGACGGCGTCATCCACGGTGATTTCGCGCTCGGGGGCGCGGTAGTTGGCCAACGCGTAATCGAGGTAGAATTCGAGCGACTTGGGCGCGTCGGCCAAACGACGGAACGCGGCCTCGGCTTCGTGGAGCTGTTCGTCGGTCAGGCGGGTGGAGGTGGCACGGATGCCGGTATCGGACTGAGCCGCCTTAATATCTAGAGCGTCTTTTTCAGCGCCGGCCTCGACGCGGGTTTTGAAGTTCTTGCGGATGCGCAGGCCGTGGAGTCGGCCATCGACTCGCCAGGAGGTGATGCCGTTACGGTTTACGAAGCGGGAAACGATGAATGCGGACGGGGACATGTTTAGGTTGCCATGTCAATTGGACAACCTAGTCAGCCCGTTTTGTTAAGTTGCTCAATAGGAGCGAGATAACTGGCGGAGAGGGAGGGATTCGAACCCCCGGTACCCTTGCGGGCACGCCTGATTTCGAGTCAGGTACAATCGACCACTCTGCCACCTCTCCGTTGTGTGGACTGCACAACGTAGGACTCCAATTTCAAAACGGAAGCCGAAAATAATGCCTCCGGTTGGATTGCCCGCAACTCAGGTTGTGGGCGCTTCGAAATCGGGAGCGTTCACGCAGCCTGCGAGGCGTTTCCCACTGAGTGCCGTCTTGGCCGGATCAAAACTTCGCTATTCCCATCCGGCGCTCGGTGGGTTGTGCTCACGCTTTTAACGCCTTTCCACACCATGCTCGATCCCAAGCTCCTCCGTGAGTCGCCCGACCTTGTCCGGGCGGCGATTGCCAAAAAACACCTTTCCGTCGATGTCGACGCCATCCTCGCGCTCGATGCCGACTGGCGTAATCAGCTTCAGTTGGTGGAGGCACTCCGCGCCCAACAAAAGGCCGCCAACACCGACATGGCCAAGCTGCCCAAGGGCTCTCCCGAGTTCATCGCCAAGGTGCAGGAAATGAAGGCTGTCTCCGCACTGGCCAAGGACGGCGAAGTTGCCCTTAAGGACGTCGAGGACCGCCTCAAGCAGGCCCTGATGACGTTGCCCAACATCCCCCACGCTTCCGTGCCCGAGGGCCGCACCCCCGAGGAAAATGTGGTTTTCTCCACCTGGGGTTCGTGCGACGGTCTCTCGCCCGACGCCAAGGCTCACTGGGAAATCGCCGGGTTTGAAAAACTCTTCGACTTCGCCCGCGGGGCCAAGGTCACCGGCGCCGGTTTCCCGTTCTATATTGGTGACGGTGCACGCATCGTCCGCGCGTTGCTGCAGTTCTTCATCGAGGAGGATGGTAAGGCCGGCTACGTGGAGGTAAACCCGCCGATCTTCGTCAACGCCGCCAGCGCCACCGCCACCGGCCAGTTGCCCGACAAAGAGGGCCAGATGTACGAGGCCGTCGCTGACGGTTTTTATGCCGTGCCGACCGCCGAGGTGCCACTCACGAATTTCTTCCGCGACGAGATCCTCGACGAGGCAGCGCTTCCCGTGAAGCGCTGCGCCTACACGCCTTGTTTCCGCCGCGAGGCGGGCAGTTACGGCAAGGACGTGCGAGGGCTCAACCGTCTGCACCAGTTCGACAAAGTGGAACTGCTCAAGTGGGTCCATCCTTCCACCAGCTACGCTGAGTTGGATGCGTTGCGCGACGACGCCGAAAACCTCCTGCGCCTGCTCGGGCTGCCTTACCGCGTGCTGCTCATGTGCGGCGGCGACCTGGGTTTTTCCCAAGCGAAAAAGTACGACATCGAGGTCTGGTCGGCCGGGCAGAAGCGCTGGTTGGAGGTGTCGAGCTGTTCCAACTTTGAGACATTCCAGGCGCGCCGTGCGCAGATCCGTTTCCGCGGCAAGGACGGCAAGCCCGAGTTGGTGCACACCATCAACGGCTCCGGCCTCGCCGTGCCGCGCGTGTTGGCTGCTCTGTTGGAAAACAACCTCCAAGCCGACGGCCGCGTGAAAATTCCCTCCGCGCTCGTGCCGTATTTCGGCAAGGAATACCTGACGTTCGCCTGAACCTGAGTTCTCGCGCATCGACCGGGTGAACGCGGCAGGAGTTAACTTTAACTGAATTCTCCGCGTTCCCCCGTATCCGCCGTGGCTAAAAAAAACGACTGGCCGGCGCTAGCCAACCGCTTGGCCGAGCTTGTTCCGCGCTCCGCGCTTCATCCCGCCGTGGTGGCGTGGGCGGGGGGCGAATCCGCCGCCGCGCGGGGGGCGTGGGCGGTGGCGTTTTCCGGCGGGGCGGACTCGCTCGCGCTCTTGCTGTTGCTCTGGGCGCATTGGCCGGACCGGCGGAGGCGCTTACTCGCTTTGCATTTTGATCACCGCTTGCGCGGGCGGGCGTCCACTGCCGATGCCCAGTTTTGCGCGCGGGTCTGCGCCGCTTTAGGGGTGCGTTTTGTCGGCGGTAAATGGGCCGAGGCCCGCGCTCAGGCCAGTGAGGCCGAGGCGCGCACGGCACGCTTTGCATTTTTTCAACGCGAGCTCGCCCGGCGTCGTATCCACGCCCTTTGGCTCGGGCACCAACAGGACGATATCGCGGAAACCCTGCTCATGCGCATCGCCCGGGGCAGCGGAACCGCGGGATTGGCCGCACCGCGTCCGCTCCAACTCATGCCGGCCGGGCGTGTTCACGTGCGCGCACTGCTCACCTTAAAAAAAGCCGAGATCGTGGCCGCGCTCGCCGGTCTGGGCGTCGTTTGGCGGGAGGACGCCAGCAACGCGACGGAAGCATATCAGCGCAACCGCTTGCGTCATTCTGGGCTTCCCGAATGGAAAGCCGCCACTGGGGGCCGCGATGCGCTGGCCGGCGCCGCCTTGTCGAGGGAGTTACTCGAAGAGGATGACATTGCGCTGGAGGCCTGGGTGGACGCAGTCGCACCGGTGTCGGCTGATGGCAAACGACTTGATGTCATTAGATTGCACGGCTTGCCGCGCGCGGTGGTGCGGAGGGCGTTGCACCGCTGGTTGGTGGCGCAGGCGGACACCGGCGACCTCTCGCGGCAGGGATTTAACTCATTGCTGGCAGCGGTGGAAAGGGGGGCATTTACGCGATTCAGCCTCGGGCGGAGCGGGTTGGCCGTGATTCGCAAGGGCGTCCTCGCTTTAGAAGATAAGCGGCAGCGCCAACGTCAGAAGGAATGAGTTTCTTTCGCCTCCACCGGCCTTTAACGAGCGGAATTCCCTCGCCACTTCAATGGCTGGGCCAATTGACTAAAAGAGGGGAACACCCACTTTAAACCCAAGTCACACCCTTAAATGTCTGATCCCAAAAACGACCTCAAACGCCGCCCGCTAAAGAACCTTCCGCCGGACCGTTTCCCGGTAAAAGTGTCCTTGATCTGGTTGTCGATCATCGCAGCCGTTGTCGCCCTTTATCTGTTTAGCCCCGCTCACACGACGGTACCGGCCACCTTGAAGTTGCAGCAGGTGATTGAGTTGGCCGAGCAAGATCAGGTCGCCTCGGGCATCATCCGCTACGATGTTTCCTACGGACGTAACGGCGCGACGCTCACCGGTAAAACCAAGACCGCGACGCTCGACTCCGAGACCGGCAAAACCGACCAATTCCGCGCCTCCGGTAACCTGACCGAGTCCAACCTGGAAATCCTGCAAAAATCGAAGGTCTTCGAGGAGCCGCCCGTTTCCAATGCCTGGTCTGGGCTGATCATGAACCTGCTGCCGGTTCTGTTGATCATCGGCCTGCTTTATTTCTTGTTTGTTCGCCAACTGCGCCAAGCCGGTCGGGGCGCGATGAGCTTCGGCAAGAGCCGCGCCAAGCTACTGTCCCGTGATCGTGAAAAAATCACGTTCGCCGAGGTGGCCGGTTGCGATGAGGCTAAAGAGGAGGTTTCCGAGGTCGTCGAGTTCCTTAAGGACCCCAAGAAATTCCAGAAAATGGGCGGTAAGATTCCTAAGGGTTTGCTGCTGGTCGGTCCTCCCGGTACGGGTAAAACGCTCCTCGCCAAGGCGGTTGCCGGCGAGGCCGATGTGCCCTTTTTCAGTATCTCCGGTTCCGACTTCGTCGAGATGTTCGTCGGCGTGGGTGCAAGCCGTGTGCGCGATATGTTTGAGCAGGGCCGTAAGAACGCGCCGTGCATTATCTTTATCGACGAGATCGACGCGGTCGGCCGTCAGCGCGGAGCCGGTCTTGGTGGCGGTAACGACGAGCGCGAGCAAACGCTTAACTCGATGCTCGTCGAGATGGACGGCTTCGACACCACCGAGGGCGTGATCATCATCGCTGCGACCAACCGGGCCGATGTGCTCGACCAGGCCCTGTTGCGGCCGGGTCGTTTTGACCGCCAGGTTTACGTCGACCTGCCCGACGTGCTGGGCCGCGAACAGATCCTGCGCGTGCATGCCCGCAAGATCACCATGGCTGACAGCGTCGACCTCAACGTCATTGCGCGTGGGACTCCGGGCCTCTCCGGCGCGGACTTGGCCAATTTACTCAACGAGGCCGCGTTGCTCGCCGCCCGTCGTAACAAGAAAAAGGTCGAGATGATCGACGTCGACGATGCGCGCGAAAAGGTTCAGTTCGGACGCGAGCGCCGCCGCGTGATGGACGATCGCGAAAAGAAGCTCACCGCTTACCACGAGGCCGGCCACGCCATCGTGCAGACCATCTTGGATGACGGCACCGTGCCGGTGCACAAGGTCACCATCATCCCGCGCGGCCGTTCACTCGGCAGCACCATGTTCATTCCGAAAAAAGACCTGCTGACCCAGGAAAAGAAGCGCATGCTCGGGCAAATTGCCATGGGCATGGGCGGACGCATCGCCGAAGAATTGGTCATGGACGATGTCAGCAGCGGGGCCTACGGCGACATCAAGCATGTCACCAAAATAGCCCGACACATGGTGTGTGATTGGGGCATGAGTTCGCTCGGTCCCATCGCCTACGGGGATAACCAGGACACGGTTTTCCTTGGACGCGAAATCGGTCGCAGCCACACCTACAGCGAGGAGACCGCGCGCAAGATCGATGCGGAGATCACGCGTATTATCAACGAGCAATACGCGCGGGCCACCGAGATCATCAGCGCCCACCGTCCGGCCCTGGATAAAATCGCCGAGGCGCTGCTTGAGTACGAGACCATCGAGGGCAAACACGTCATGGAGATCGTGCAGACCGGCGCAATTAGCTCGCCCGTTATCCGCGAACTCCCTCCGGCCTTGCCTCCATCGGCCGACGACAAGCCGGCCAAGAAAGCGAAAGACGCTCACGAGGGGCTTGGCGGTAACCCTGCACCGTCTCCGGCCTGATTTTAGCCGAAGCCAACAAGCGCGAAGGTTTAGCCTTCGCGCTTTTTTTGTGTCTGCGGTTTCGTGCGTGCGCTCACTCATTGCGGCTCGTTGCTGGTGTCCCGAGGGTGGGTTCTGCTCATGACTGGAGCGGAAGGTGCCTAGCATCAAACCCCCGACGCGCCGCTTATTTGCGGGCTGACCAAAGGCGCAACGAACTGAGCAAAAAGTCCTCCAGCGCGGCGGACTCGTTTAGGTTTAACCGGAGCAGGCCGACGTCATGTTCGAGTTTGTCGATGGCACCGGTGAGGGCGCGGCGGGCGGTTCCGGTGTTCTGGCGCAGCGCGGGCAGGGCGAAGTTGCGCGTCGCCCGTTCGATGTCGGCAAACAGGCGGGCGCGCAGGCCGTTGGCGATGCCCGTTTCCATGGCCTCCTCCTCGTCGTCGGTGAGTTCCACGGCAAGGGCCGCCTTTTGTTTTTTCCAGATCTCGGCGGTGGCGAAGTCCAGCACCGCAGCGAAGCGCGCAGTCAGTCCGTAGGCCCCGAAAACCGAGTCGGCGACGGATTTTTTTTCGGACACCCCTTCGGCTAAACGGCCCAGCCACGCTTGGTAATCGGTGATCCAGGCGCTCCAGCCGTCGGGAGTGAAGGTAGCGCCCACGCCGGGGAAGCGGAAATGCAGGCAGCGGCTGCGGATGGTGGTGAGCAGCGCGTAGGGGCGGGTCGTCAGCAGCAGCAGGCTGGTGTTGGCCGGCGGCTCCTCCAGGGTTTTGAGGAAAATATTGGCGGCCGAGACGTTCATGCGGTCGCACTCGTGAATGATGGCGACTTTCTGGGTGGCGACGGTGGCCGAGACTTGAACCTTGCCGATGAGCTCGCGGGTCGCGTCGGCGCTGATCTGGCGCATTTTTTTCGCCGGACGCAGGTGGAAGCAATCGGGGTGGGACTCGGGTGGGAACGGCGCGCTAGACTGCGGGGTATTGAGCAGGCGGTCGGCGATCGCGTGGGCAACGGCCAGCAGGATGTCGTGGTCCTCGCCGGTGATGAGCAAGCTATGCGAGAGTCGCCGCCGCTCGATGGCGCGTTCGATCACCGCGACGGCGGGGGTGCCGGTCAGCGAGGCAGGCCAAGGCAGCGAGGGCGCGGGCACGGTTTTCAGGTGAAGAGTTTTTGCAGGCCGGTCCAGATGGCTTTTTCGACTTGATCCTCGTCGTGTGAGCCGTCGATGACGAGGAAGCGGCGCGGCATGCTTTTGGCGAGCAGCAGGTAGCCCTCGCGCACCTTGTTGTAGAAATCGATGTTCTCGCGCTCCATGCGGTCGGGCAGGCCGGAGGCGCGCTGGCGGATGCGTTGTAAGCCGAGCTCGGTGGGCACGTCGATGATGACGGTGAGGTCGGGCATGACGTTGCCAACGGCGAACTGGTTGATGAGGTTGACTGGATCGCTGGCGAGTCGGCGGGCAATGCCCTGGTAAACCGTGGTCGAATCGAGGAAGCGGTCGGAGAGCACCACGGTGCCGCTGCTGAGGGCGGGGGCGATGATCTGGCGGACCAATTGTGCGCGGGCGGCGGTGAAAAGGAGCAACTCGGTCTCGGCGCACATCTCGTCGCCCTTGGAATTATGAACTAGGATATTGCGGATCTGCTCGCCGATTTCCGTGCCGCCGGGCTCACGCGTGGTGATCACATCGCGGCCGAGCAGTTGCAGGTGTTTGGCGAGGCGGGAAATTTGAGTGGACTTGCCGCTCCCCTCCGAGCCTTCGAAGGATACGAGTTTACCGAGGATTTTGTTTTTCAGGGGCATAATGGGGAAGGGGAGGGCGGAGAGGGGAGTTTGTGGTCCAGTCGGATGAGCGGAATAACGGGCTGAGTGGCTGCGGTGTAATGCGTTAGGCTGGCGAGTGAATTACCCCGAAACTTCGAGTGGACCGCAGGCGGTGAGTGCCGGATTTGTCGTGAGTAAAGTCGCCCGAGTACGTGAGTGGAAGTCCATGCGAAGGAAGGGGCCGATGGAAGATTCGGCGGCGGCGGGCGGCAAATAGATTCTTACCGCGCGGTGGTTTGCGCTTGGAGTGGGCATGACGGCCGGAAGGAACCTGTGCGCTCAGTCCTGATTTCCATTGAAGGAGCGCGGCAAAGCCGACAACGCTAAGACTTTAATTTTACGCGCCTTTCGATGACACCCATTCTCGCTTCCGCCAACCTGCTCCGCATCTTCAGTGACACCGATGTTTTCGGGCAGGCCCTCACCGTTGGACTCGGTGTATTCAGTTTGGTTGCCTGGACGGTGATGTTTGGGAAATTTAATGAGCTCAAGCGGCTGCAAGATATGAACCTCGCCTTCGAGCAGCGCCTGCGCGACGAGCGCACCTTGCTCGACCTGCCTGAGTCGCTGCGTAACAAGCGAGCCATTCCCTACGCCGATCTGTTCGCCGATGCCGTCGAGTCGTATTGGCGCGCCGCTTCCATTCTAAAAGAAAAGGGTGAAGACAACAGTCGCGCCCGTCTTGAACACGCTGAAAACGCCATTCAACGCGCCATCGCCCGCCAGGTGCTGCGCTACGAGACGAGCATGATCTTCCTGGCCACCATCGTCTCGGGTGCGCCGTTCATTGGGTTGCTCGGTACGGTTTGGGGCGTGATGGAGGCCTTTAGCGCAGTGGCCGACCAGCAGACTGCGAGTATTCGCACCCTCGCCCCCGGCGTGTCGGCGGCGTTGCTCACCACCATCGCCGGCCTGGTGGTCGCTATTCCTTCGATGTTCGGCTACAACTTCCTCCTCGGAAAAGTAAAGCAGCTTTCCATGGAGATCGAAAACTACGCCAGCTCGCTGGCCGACCGGCTCGAACTCGAGTCGAAGAAATAACCGACCATGGCCCGCACCTTTCGCCAGCGTCGCCAGATGCACGCCGTCGCGGAGTTGAACGTCACCAACCTCCTCGACCTCGCCTTCGTGCTGCTGATCATTTTCATGATCGCCACTCCGCTCATCACCGCCGAGCAGACGATTCCCATCAACCTGCCCTCGGAGTCCAAGAGCGACCAGTCCAAGCCGGATCCCGACGTCACGTTTCAACAGATATCCATCGACCGCCAGGGCGCGTATTTTTTCAGCGGCACCCGTATGACCCTCTCCGAGCTGCAAGCGCGCCTACGCCAGCTCGCCGGCGAGAAGAAGCCACCGGTCATCCGTATCCGCGCCGATCTTACGCTGCAATGGCAGCAGGTCGTCACGCTCATGGACGAGTTAAAGAAGAACAACCTGTCGAAAATCTCCTTCGACACCCAGGCCCCGGACTAAGCCCACCGCGCCGCGCCTGAACGCGTGTCGCCTTTACCCAGATCCATGTCGTCGCACCCCCGCACCCCGGCGTTTTTCGCCTCGCTCACGCTGCACGCGTTGCTGATGGGCGTGGTGATGTGGTTTGCCTACTCGAAAATTAAAAAGTCGGAGGAGGAGACGCCGAAGATTTTTGAATTGGTAATGGGCGAGGGTGATAACTTCGCTGCCACCGAGGCGCCGGCGCTGGGCACGCCCGGAGGCGGCATCAAGATCGAGATTCCCGGGCCGCCCACCCCGACGCCCTCTCCGGTCGAAGCCGCTCCGCCCGAGCCGGAACCCTCCCCGGTGGAGCCAGCCCCGCCGGCTAAGCCCGCGCCCGTGCCCCCCGCGGTCAAGACCCCGCCTAAGGCCGCGCCCGCTCCCAAGGAATATAAACCGGTTAATATGGCCAAAATGGTGGACCGCATCGCCGACAAGCGCGCCGCCAACATCGAGAAAAAGATCAAGGCCGATCAAAAAGCCGCCGATGATCGCGCCGCCAAGGAGGCGGCGCTGAACGCCAAGCGGATGACCAAGGAGGACTTTGATCGTCAAAACAAAGGCAAGTCGTCGCCCTCGCAGACCTCGGCCAAATCGGGTGGCGGCACCGGTGCGACCAAGCGGATCGACGCCGAAGGCATCGCCAAGGGCGTCGTCGGTGGCTCGACCGCGAACAAAATCGGTGGCGCGGGCGGCACGGCGCTCACGCGTGAAGACATCGAGCTCTCCGAGGCCTATATTTCCCTGCTGAAAATGCGCCTCATGGAGGCCCACAAAAAATGCGTTCCTACGGGGTTAAGTGACTTGTTACAGGCGACGGTTAAGTTCCGCCTTACCTCCAGTGGTACCGTGGTGGGTGTGACCATCATTGGCTCGTCGCGTAACGACGATTACGACCGCTCGGTGCTGGAGGCGTTTCGCCGGATCACTCTGCCTCGTCCGCCCTCCAACCTTAAGACCAGCGACTACGAGCTCACCTTTAAGATGAAGGAAATTCTCTGAGTTGAGGGGCTGGTGCGGCGGAGGAAGACAGGGCGGAATGCCATCGAGCCCGCGGGTGCTTGTTCGAAAAACGGGTGACGCGAGAGTTTCAGAAACGCCCCCTCAGTCCCGCCGCTTCACTCTTTGGGTTTAGCGGGGAAAATGCAGCCGCAACCCTTGCCACAACAATCCCGACGACGAATGGCGATATGCCTCCGGCCGAACCAAAAAACACAGCCGATAAACACCACGGGAATTGATAGAATCCAAAGCCAGTTCACAGTGCGAACCCAAGCAGGGGGAAGTCCAATGGCAACCTCTCAGCTTTTAAATCTGCGAAATAAATACGCCCGCCCCATCTTCCCGCTGGGGAAGTTCGCGCAACTCTACCACTGCACCACCGGTGTACGTTTGACGCCGCGACACTCTCGCGCAGCTTACCGCCTACATCCGAATGGCCGACTTCCTTGATAACACCCCGCAAAAAGATCTGAAACGCGTTGAGCGTGCCTACCTCGTTGGCATCCAAACCCACGAAATGCCCACGGGCGAAGCCGAGGAGTTGCTCAACGAACTCCAAGAACTCGTCGAGAATCTCCAGATCACGGTAGTCGGCCGCAACCTCGTCAACCTGCGCGCCCCCACGCCCGCCACGCTCGTCGGCAGCGGCAAGGCCCAGGAAATCGTCGATGCCGCCAAGGCGCTCAACTGCGACGTGATTGTGTTCGACGAGGGGCTCACTCCGGCCCAGCAGCGCAATTTGGAAAAACTCTCCGGGGTCGCTGTCATCGACCGCCAAGAGGTGATTTTGGACGTGTTCGCCGACCGCGCGCAAACTCGCGAGGCGGTTATCCAGGTCGCCTTGGCGCGGATGGAGTACTCCCTGCCGCGCCTGACCCGCGCTTGGACCCACCTTTCTCGCCAAGGGGGCGGCGGCGGCGGTATGGGCGGCGAAGGTGAAACCCAGCTCGAGCAGGATCGCCGCTTGGTCAACGACCGCATTACCCGGCTCAAGCGCGAGCTCATCGACGTGCGCAAACAGCGCAGCGTTCAGCGCCACAAACGCCAGCGTGTGCCCGTGCCCACCTGCGCCATCGTCGGCTACACCAACGCCGGCAAATCCTCCCTGCTCAACACCCTCACCGGCGCCCACGTGCTCGCCGAGGACAAGTTGTTTGCCACCCTCGACCCCACCACCCGCCAGTTGATCCTGCGCGGCAACCAGAAGCTGCTCGTCACGGACACGGTCGGCTTTATCCGCCGCCTGCCGCACGGCCTAGTCGAAGCGTTCAAAGCCACGCTGGAAGAAGCCATGGTGGCCAATTTTCTGATACACGTGCTCGATGTGACCACGCCCAACCTCGCCGCCCACCACACGACGACGCTGTCGGTGCTCAAGGAGCTCGGCGCTGAGGGCAAACGCATCCTCACGGTGTTTAACAAAGTCGACGCGGCGACCGAAGCGCAGATCAATACCGCGCGCCTGCTCGACGCCGAGGGGATTTTTGTGAGTGCGCACACCGGCCAGGGACTCGACGCACTGGTTGATCACTGTTTGGAACTGATCGCCGATGCGTTTGGTTCGATGGAGTTGTTTATCCCGCACAGCCGCTACGACCTGATCGCCAAATTGCATGCGATCGGGCACGTGCAAAACGAAGAGCAAGAGGACACCGGCGTGCGCCTGCACGTGCGTATCCCGCCCTCGCAGATGTCCCCATTTGCGCCCTTCGTGGTAGCGGCGGAGTAGGGGCTGCCGCTGGCGGGGTAAGTGGTGTAAGTGGAGCACGGCGGCCTCGAGGGGGTGGCTGTGCATTGTGGTGCCGGGCGTGGCCTTGAGCGTGAGCTCATGGGATTGGCAGGGTTGGGCGAACGCCCACCTTGAGCTCACGCTCAAGGCCACACGGAGCGCGGAGGTCCCAGTGTATTGCGCCGAGTTTTGCGCTGAGGATTACTCCGAGAATCGCGCATGGCGTGGCCCTGAGCGTGATCTCAGGAATCCGGCTAGGGTATAACCCCTGTTGAGTTAACTTCATCATTTTAAGTTAAATACGTAATTCATCTTGGGCTGATGTGCCTGCGTTGCAGAATAAAACACGCAGGCGGGCGTCACTCGCCCGTTTTTCGCCGCCAAAACCCCGCCAAAACCGGTTTTGGCGGGGTGTCAGACGCCGTCCCAAGCGGTTTTATCGCCTTATTTTCGGCCCAACCCCGGAAACCGGGTACCAGCCCCCAGGCCCCACCTAGGGTCGATTACCTGGTTGGGTGCTTGCGCTTTGACGGACGAAAAAACCGGTAGCTTTCTCGATGTGTAGCCCATCAACGCCTCTTCAACTCCTCCACTACTCCTCCCCGCCATGAACTCCATCAAACGCCTCTCCTTCGCCCTCGTCATCGCCGCCCTCTCCACCGGTTTCGCCCAGGCCGCCAGCCGCACCGCCCCTTTCATTGATCCCACCGTGATCAGCACCGCCGACTCCTCCAACCAGGCCGACGTCTCCCTCGGCCGCTAAACCCTAAAAATCCTGCAACCGGTTCTCGATCGCGCCGCGCTCCGGCTCGATTCGCGCCAGAACCTCACCCAGCAGGTAAATCGATCCGGTGACCACCACCGTGTCCGTCAGCCCGCCGACCGTGCAAACACCCGCCGCAGGGAACACCCCGGCCACCGTCGCCCGACTTACTTTCCCCGAAAAACTGTTCGGTATCAGCGCTTCGAGCTCCTCGAAGGAACTTGCCCGCGACTGTTGCGGCATGACCAGATGAATTTCGGCCGCATAGCGGCTAATGGTTTCCAATAACGGCCGCGCCCGCGCCACGCCCAGTACACCGGTGACCACCACTGGCTTACGCCCCTCTGCGGCAACCAGTTGCCTCAAGTGCGCCTCCAGCACACCGGCCCCTTCGGGATTGTGCGAAGCATCGAGAATCAGCGAGCGCCCGCCGATCGTCGTGCGCTGCCAGCGTCCCGGCCATCGCACCGCGGCGATCCCGCGTCCGACCACCTCGGCGCTCAGGCCCCAGCGCGCATCGAGGCAGCGCGTCACCAGCACAGCGACCGCTGCGTTCGCGCGTTGATAATCGCCCTCCAGCGCCGGTTTGGGGTAATCGGCCACGTCCTCGCCAAAGATTTCCCGCACGGAGTGGACCGGCGCGCCTTGTTCGGCGGCGACCCGGCGAATGACCGCCTCGGCCTCCGGCGGCAGGCGCCCGATCACCACCGGTTTGCCCGCTTTGATGATGCCCGCTTTTTCCTCGGCGATTTGGGGGATCGTGTCGCCCAGCATCTCGCAGTGGTCGAGGCCGATGGAGGTGATCACGGCGACCTCGGGGTTAACCACGTTGGTGGCGTCGAGTCGCCCGCCTAAGCCGGTCTCGATGAGGGCAATGTCGCAGTTTTTTCGTTTAAACTGCAAAAATGCCATCGCCGTCATGAACTCAAAAAAGCTCGGGTGGTCGTCGGGGCTACCGCTACTGACCGCCTCGGCGATCGGGCAGAGCTCGCGGGCGAAGGCGACGATCTCGGCCTCGGACAGGGGCAGGCGGGCAACCTGGACACGTTCGCCCAGTTTGACCAGATGCGGTGAGGTGTAGAGGCCGGTGCACCAGCCGGCGGCGGCGAAACACGCTTCGAGCAACGCGGCCACCGAGCCTTTGCCGTTGGTGCCGGCGATATGGATAGCCGGTGTGGCCCGCTCGGGATGGCCGAGACCGGCCACGAGCAGGCGCATGCGATCGACCCCATATTTCACGCCCTTGGCCTTCAGCGAGAACAGGTAATCCTGGGTCGACGCGTAATCGGCCAGCTGCGCATCAATAGGACTCATACCATTTCGCTCTCAAAGAAATACATTCGAACCGTTTTAACCACTAATGAACACTAATTTACGCTAATAAGAACCGCGGATTATTTCCTTCTGAATTAGCGTATCTTGGCGTTCATTAGCGGTTAATAAATCAGTCGAAAAAATAAAACGGGCCGCTGAAATTATGATTCCATGCGGCCCGTTAAGCAGATCCGAAACCTCACTTTTTCGCGACGGGGCGTTTTTTAAGGTACAGCGCTTGCAGTACATCGCGCAGGCTGTCGCGCATTTCCAAGCGGCTGACAATCATATCGATAAGGCCGTGCTTTTGTAGGAATTCGGCGGTCTGGAAACCCGCAGGAAGGGTTTGTTTGACCGTGTCTTTAATGACACGCGCACCGGCAAAACCGATCAGTGCGCCCGGCTCGGCGATGTTCAGGTCGCCCAAAACCGCGAAACTGGCGGTCACCCCGCCCATGGTCGGGTGCGTGAGCACCGAAATGTAGGGCAACTTGGCCTCGGCCAATCGTCCCAAGGCCGCACTGGTTTTCGCCATCTGCATGAGCGAGAAAATGCCTTCCTGCATACGCGCACCGCCAGAAGCGCTGAAAATCACGCAGGGAATCTTCTTCTTCAACGCGACTTCGATCGCGCGGGTGATTTTCTCTCCCGCCGCCGATCCCATGGCGCCACCGCAAAAACGGAAGTCCATGACCGCCACAGAGACCTGAATCCCATGGATCTCACCCGTGCCGCAGACAACCGCCTCGGTCAGGCCGCTGTCACGTTCGTACTTTTTGATGCGGTCGGGGTATTTTTGGGAATCGACGAACTTGAGCGGGTCGGCCGAACGGATCGTGGCGTCAGCCTCGGTGAAGGTGCCTTCGTCGAAGAGCGCGGCGATGCGCTCGTGCGCGCCGATGGGGTAGTGGTAACCCGACTTGGGCACGACCATCTGGTTGTCCTCCAGCTCCTTATTGAAGACGATCTCGCCGGAGATCGGACATTTGGTCCACATCCCCTTGGGGATATCCTTCTTCTTAACCACAACAGTGGAATACTTCGGTTTGCTGAAAATCGACATGGCAGTGAGTTAACCGTGACTAAAGGTGATGACGTTGAGATTCACCGCCCCAGCGCGGCGGAGAACGCCGGCGCAGGAGTTGAGGGTTGAGCCTGTGGTAAAAACATCATCGACGAGAATGTAAGGTGAGCGCGGATTTATGGAGGCGCCTCGGGCCAGTGCAAAGGCATTTTTTAGGTTAGCCTGTCGGGCTTTGCGGTCGAAGGTGGTTTGTGAGGGGGTGTCCACTACTCGGCGCAGAACCGGCTCAACCCGCGTGGTCCCGCCCGCTGCCCGCGCCAGCACGGCGGAAAGCAGCGCAGTCTGGTTGTAGCCCCGCTCGCGCAGCTTGCGCGGGTGCAGCGGCACGGGCACCAGAATTGAGTTTTTCAAAAACTCCTTCACGGGATCGCAGGCGTGCACGATATGTTCTAAGTCGTCGAGCAGGTGGTGGCCTTTGCGATATTTCAGCCCGTGGATTAGGGCGCGCGCCGGGCCGGTAAATAGTGTGACCGTGCGCCCCTCGCCAAATTGTGGGTGCAACGCGACGCAATGCGGGCAGATACGCTCGCCTTCGACGGCGCCGAAAAACGGGCTTCCGCACGTCGTACAATGCGGTGCCGCAACCACATGGATGAGCGGCGTGCAGGCCACGCAAACCTGCCGCAGCCGCCCGCCCTCGACCAGCCCACCGCAGTGCACGCATGTCGGCGGAAACACCACATCAGTTAACCCGCGCCACACTTCGCGGGCCCAACCGACCTGCGGTTCGGGAGTTAACAATTCAGCCAAGGCCGAAGGCGGACTCGGTCTCGCCTCATCCATGGCCACCTCGGTTTAGCATCGCAGTCCAATCAGATCCGAAAAGTAGCGCAGACTTCCAGTCTGCTCCGTGCCGTAGCGCCGGCCTCCCCTCTGCTCCGATAAACATTCCCTCCAATCCGGGCAGACTGGAAGTCTGCGCTACTTTACGATCCAAGATTTCACCCATAGAACACTTCGACCAGACAAAGCCCCTGCGGTGGCGCGGTAAATACCCGCTGGGTGCGAATTTGGCTGGCGAGGATCGGCTCCATGTCGGCCGGACTAAACCGGCCCAGCCCGACATCGACCAGCGCACCGGTGAGGCTGCGCACCATTTTATACAAAAACCCGTTGCCCTCGGCCTCCAGGCGCAGGCGGTGCCCGTCCTCGACCAAATCGAGGCGCCTGACCGTGCGCACGGTGTCTTCCTTGGCGATGCCGCTGCCGGGAATGGCGGTAAACGCGCGGAAATCGTGCGTTCCCACCAGAATCGCCGCCGCCGCCCGCATCGCCCCAACGTCGAGTTTGCGCGGCATCGACCAGGTGTAAGCCTGCGTAAACGGATCCGCATAAGCCCCGTGGCAGAGCGAGAAATGGTAGATTTTCCCCGTGGCCCCGAAGCGCGCATGGAAACTGGCTGGAACCCGCTCGGCCGATTGAATCTGGATGGTCGGCGGCAACCCGATGCGCAGGGCGGTTAACAATTTGGCCGGCTCGTGCGGCCAATGGGCGTCAAAGTGAAACACCTGCCCGCGGGCGTGGACGCCGGCGTCGGTGCGCCCGCTGCCAGTGATGTCTACCGGCGCTTTGAGCACCTCGGCCAGACGGCGCTCGATGACCGCCTGGACGGTCTCGGCGTTGGGCTGGATTTGCCAGCCGGCGAACGCCGTGCCGTCGTAGGCGACGGTGCATTTCCAGCGGGTCGGGGTGGCGGCGGCGTCCGCGATCCCGGCGTTGGCGGCGGCGGCAGGAGCGATCGGGGCGGGGGTGACGCTCGCGTCCATTTACGCTCCGCCTCCGGGCAGGATGGATGGAAAGCGTTGGTCCAAAAAGTCCTGCAAGATAATGGCGGCCGCGCGCGAATCGATGATTCCCTGGGCGCGGATTTCGCGGAGCTGTTTTTGGTTCATGCCGGACTCGGCCATGTGGGAGGTGAGGCGCTCGTCGATGAAGTGCAGCGGCAGGCCGAATTCGCGCTTCAAGCTCTCGGCGAAGCCCTCGACCTCCTTGGCCTTAAAACCGACCGTGCCGTTCATATTGTAGGGAAAGCCTACCACCAGCTCGGTGATGCGGCGCTGCTTGACCAAGGCGGCCAACTTGTCGCGGCGCTGTTTGGGCTCGGCATCGGTGAGGGCGGGCAACGGCGTGGCGATGCCCAGCTCGTCGCCGTAAGCCAAACCGATGCGGCGTGAGCCGTAATCAATTCCTAGAAAACGCATAAAAAGACGTTAGTAACAGGGATCGTGGCGGATGAGAATGCTCGACGGTTGCAGCCAAACTAGACTGATACTCATTAGCGTTCAATTTGAGGTTTACGGCATCCTTGAGCTCACGCTCAAGGCCACATGCTTGGTGAAATCACTCCTCGTGAACGCACGTTTGGTGAACGTACTCCTCGTGGCCTTGAGCGTGAGCTCAAGGTGTTTTGCCAAAGGTTTTCATCTCCGCTAAGAACAGTTTTGTTAAGCGCATCTTGAACGCGACTTGGGACTTACAGCCACTTGGCGCCGCCTTTGAGGGCCTCCACCTGTTTGAGCAACGCCTTGATGTCCTGCGCCTTCGACTTGGGGCAAACCAGGGTCGCGTCGGCGGTGTGCACCACAATCAGGTCGTCCACGCCGAGCAGCGTGACCAAGTGGCCGCCTTCGCTGAACACGATGTTGCGGCTTCCCTGTTCCACCACCGCGAGCCCGCGCGACACGTTGCCCGCCGCATCCGGCTTAAAATGTTTGGCCACCGCCGGCCAAGCGCCCACGTCGTCCCAATCAAACGACGACGGCAGCACCACCACGTTGCTGGATTTTTCCAGCAGCGCGTAATCGACCGAAATCTTGGGCAAGGTCGGGTAAACCTTCTTCAATACCCCGGCCAGCGGGCGCTTTTTGGCCAGCGCGGCGCGGATCGGTTGGAGCGCGGCGTTCAGATCCATAGCGTGTTGAGCCAGAGCCTTTTCAACCACGGGAACGCTCCACACAAACATGCCCGCATTCCATAAATAATCGCCCGAGGCGAGGTAGCTCTCGGCGACCGCCAGCTTTGGTTTTTCGACGAAACGTTGGACGTTGAACACCGGGCGGCGGTTAAAGGACTTCCACTTCGCGGCGCGCTGGATGTAGCCAAACCCGGTGGCCGGTTCGGTGGGCGTGATGCCGATGGTCACCATCACCTCGGCGGCCCCGGCGGCGGCGAACGCTGCGGCGAGATCCGCCGCGTAAGCCTTGCTGTCATGGATGACGTGATCGGCGGGCAGCACCGCAAAAATCCCCTGCGGATCGCGTGCCGCGACGATGGCGGCGGCCAGGCCCACGGCGGCGGCGGTGTCGCGCCCCACGGGTTCGGCGATGATGTTGGCGGCCGGGATGCCTTTGCAGACCGCGCGCACGGCCTTTTCCTGAATGGCGCTGGTGATGACAAAAATGTTTTTGGCCGGCGCGAGCGGTTTTACCCGGTCGATGGTTTGGGTGAGCAACGGCTTGGAGCCGACGATGGGCAACAGGTGCTTGGGACGCGGCGCGCGGCTCTGCGGCCAGAAACGCTCACCTTTACCCCCGGCGATAATGACGATGAAGTGCTGTGGCATATTAAGAGGAGGGGACAGTGCAGGAGCTGGACGTACTGGCGCAATTTCCATTTGCGCATGTCCTACAAAGCCGTGTTTTGGTTTTTCTCAATACCATGTCCGAAACCTATCCGCTGGAAATCTCGGTTGAAGAAACGCAGCGCCTGCTGCTCGAAACCCCCGCCCAGGTTGTGCTCGTCGACGTGCGCGAGCCCGACGAAGTGGAGCGCTGCCGCATCGCCGGCTCCACGACCATCCCGATGAAGCAGATCCCCGAGCACGTCGGCACGTTGCCCAAGGACAAGCACCTGCTGATCCACTGCCACCACGGCGGACGCAGCATGCGGGTGACCCAGTTTTTGCGCGCCAACGGTTTTTCGGCGGTGAGCAACGTGGCCGGTGGCATCGACGCCTGGTCACTGGCGATCGACGCGAGCGTGCCGCGGTATTGAGCCTGCGGGGCGGGTGATTGCAGGCGGGGGATCGCGGGCTGGTTCGGGAAAAGTAGCGCAGACTTCCAGTCTGCATTGGGATTGGCTGAATTGGTTCTGAGCAGACTGGAAGTCTGCGCTACTTTGCGGAGGTCGTCCCCCCCCTATTACCCCTCCGCCAGCGCCCGCGCTCGGGCGATGGCGCGGGCTATGAAGTAACCGTGGGTCGAAAACGCCGGAGTGCTGGCCGTCCGCCGGACTGGTTGGTAGGCTCCGTTGGCGTGCAATTCGCGCGCGTTTTCGTTGTCCTGCAGCTCCACCTCAAACAGCTCGTCGATGATCCAGCGCCGCAATACCGGATCGAGCACCGGATAAATCACCTCCACGCGGCGGAAAAAGTTGCGCGGCATCCAGTCGGCGCTGCCAGCCAACACCAGCGGCTCTCCGCCGTTGTTCTCGAAGTAAAACGCCCGCGCGTGTTCCAGGTAACGCCCGACGATACTGCGCACCCGGATGTGTTCGCTTAGCCCCTTCACCCCGGGCACCAGGCAGCACACCCCGCGCACGATGATGTCGATCTTCACCCCGGCCTGGGAGGCGGCGTAAAGCGAATCGATCGTGGCCTTGTCGACCAGCGAGTTCATCTTGGCGATGATGCGACCCGGACGACCGGCGGCGGCGTTTTCGGCTTCGCGCGCAATGAGTTCCTGCATGCGTGAGTGCAGCGAGTAGGGTGCCACCAGCAGGTGCTCGAAAACCGGCTTCAAACTTAGGCCGGTGAGCGTGTTGAACAGATTTGCCGCGTCGGTGGTGAGCTCCTCGCGGGCGGTGAAATAGCTCAGGTCAGTGTAAAAACGCGCGGTCTTCGGGTTGTAATTACCCGTGCCCAGGTGCGCGTAGCGGCGCAGCAGTTTGCCCTCGCGGCGCACCACGAGCAGGCATTTGCAGTGCGTTTTGTGCCCGACCAGGCCGTACACCACGTGCACACCGGCTTCCTCCAACTGCTTGGCCCACTGGATGTTGTTGGCCTCGTCGAAACGCGCGCGCAGCTCCACCATGGCGGTCACCTGTTTGCCGTTGCGCGAAGCCTCGATGAGCGCCTTCACGAAGGGCGAGTCGCCGCTGGTGCGGTAGAGGGTTTGTTTGATGGCAAACACCTGCGGGTCGCGCGCCGCCTGCTCGATGAAATCCACCACCGGTTGAAACGAGTCGTAGGGGTGGTGCAACAGCACGTCCTGCGAGCGCAGGGTTTCAAAGATGTGCGCCGGCTCGCGCAGTGGCGATACGTTGACCGGAGTGAACGGGCGGAACTTGAGGTCGGGCCGTTCGAGGTCGTCCAGGCTCATCAACCGCAAAAGGTTAAGGGGGCCGTTGAGGCGGAAAACGTACTCGTGGGACAGGTCAAGGTGTTCACACAGGGTCTTGAAAACGGATTCATCCACGCCCTCCTCGATTTCCAGGCGCACGGCCTCGCCGCGGCGTTGGTTGCGCAGCTCCTCCTCGATTTTTTTAAGCAGGTTTTCCGCCTCCTCTTGGTCGATGTACAGGTCGCTGTTGCGGGTGACGCGGAAGGCGTGAGCGCCGTTGATGCGGTAGCCGGGGAAAAATTCGCCGGCGCACAGTTTGATGATTTCGGAAAGGAAAACGAAGCGTTGCTGCTGGCCGGGGTTTTCAGGGTCGATCGGCACCAAACGCGGCAGGATGCGCGGCACGGGCAGAATGGCGGCCACTTGCTCGACCTCGGGCGTCTCGGGGTTGTCGAGCGAGACGATGACGTTGAGCGTCTTGTTGCCGAGCTGGGGAAACGGGTGCGACTGGTCGAGGGCCAGCGGCGTGAGCACCGGGTAAACCTGCTCGTGGAAATAGGCGCGCACCCAGTTCAGCTCGGCCGGGGTCAGCTCGGCGGCGGTTTTGAAGAGGATGCCCTCGGTAGCCAGCGACGGCAGTAGCTGCTGGTGCCAGCAGTCGTACTGTTCCTCGACCAGCGAGCCCACCACCGAGTGGATGCGGCGTAACGACTCCTTCGGCCCGAGTCCGTCCACGCTGGGTTCGGTGATGCCGCTTTCGACCTGCTGGATGATGCCGGCGACGCGAATCTCGAAAAACTCGTCCAAGTTGGAGGAAACGATGGCGAGGAACTTAACGCGCTCGAGCAGGGGATGTTTGGCGTTTTGTGCCTGTTCGAGCACGCGGCGGTTGAAGGCCAGCCAGCTCAGTTCGCGGTTAAAATAGGCGGCCTTGACCGGTTTGGCCGACGGTTTGATGCGGCGCGGGCGGCTCTTGGGAATGAGCACGCGGTCGTCGGCGGGTGCGGCGCTAGGGGCGGCGGCGGCGGGTGCTGGGGCAGCGGAGGGGGCCTTTGCTGCTGCGGCTGGTTTGGGCGCGGGGGCTTTACGGGCACGGGTGGATTGCTGCGGACGGGTGGTGGTGCGCTTCGTGGCCATGTTTAAAAGAGCGAAACGGTAAAGTGCGGCGCCGCCAAAACCAGTTTTTAATGACCCGAGTTGGTAAAGTTGCCCGAATGTAACGTGCCGAATGGTGCGAGGTCTTCGTGGCCTTGCGCGTGAGCGCAGGGTGTTCGGCGTCCCTGAGCTCACGCTCAGGGCCACGGGAGTTGTGCGCATGAATGGTGCGAGGTCTTCGTGGCCTTGCGCGTGAGCGCAGGGTGTTCGGCGTCCCTGAGCTCACGCTCAGGGCCACGGGAGTTGTGCGCATGAATGGTGCGAGGGCTTCGTGGCCTTGCGCGTGAGCGCAGGGTGTTCGGCGTCCCTGAGCTCACGCTCAGGGCCACGGGAGTTGCGCGCATGAATGGGGCGCCTGGTGTTGTGTGCATGAATGGGACGAGGTCTTCGTGGTAGAAACCCAGGTCGCGCGGGTCGTCGCCCTCCACCCGGTAAAAATTGCCCCACCGCAGTCCTTCCCCTCGTCCGCCAGCTCACTCTTGGGTCGTGTTAGGCCGCTGATATATTTTTAAATAACTGTTAAATAGATATATGTGACATCTATTCGGGTCGTGGAATGGGGTTTGCTTAGGCTTTAGCCAACACAAGTTCCCTAAGCCCATGCCTGTCCTGAATTTTTGAAATCATATGAGCTTCCCACTCGTTACCCCGGATACCTCTTTACCCGTTGCCCCACAAACGCTCCTGTTCTTTTTGGCGCAGCGCGACAACTACCGCGCGCCACTCTTTTCGGCCAACGAGGTGTTCTGCAGTCCGGATGCCTTCAGCGAGTCCACCGGCGGCCGGCCCACCGTCGTCCAATGTCCGCTCGGCGAGTTCGATATTTCGGATTTTATCCGCGCCACGCCTGGTCTGTCCAAACCCGAGCTGCTCATCGTCAAAATCGACGCCAGCCTGCGCTGCTGCCCGAAGAATCTCTTTAAATTAAAATGCCCCAAGGTGTTGATCGTCGGTGACACCCACCACATGGGACTGCCCCTGGAGCGGGTCATCCGCTACGCCCTATCCGAGCCGTTTACGCACATCATCATGGATCATACGCGCCATCACGCACACTTCCTGATGGAGGCCGGGCTGAAGAACGTGCACTGGATTCCCGCCGTCGATTTTTCCTTCCTGCCGCGCGAGTTGCGCCCCCAGCCGAGCACCCCGCTCACCTTTGTCGGTCAGGTGGGGCGGCACCACCCGTTCCGCCGCCACGCACTCGACGCCGTTCGCAACGCCGGTCTTCCCCTCGAAATCCTGCGCGGCTCCAACGCCAAGGCCGCCGACATCTACGCGGACTCGCAGATCACCCTCAACGTCAGCCTCAACGGCGATCTTAACCTGCGCGTCTTCGAGTCGCTCGGCGCGGGCGGTTTCCTGCTAACCGACCGGCTGGCGCCCGCTTCCGGCCTGTCGCGGATTTTTGAGGACGGCAAACACCTCGTCACCTGGGGCTCGGTCGATGAGCTGATTGAAAAAATCCGCTACTACCTCGCCCATCCCGAGGAGGCCGCCGTGATCCGCCGCGCCGGTCAGGCCGAGCTCTTTGCAAACCACGCACCGGCGGTGAAAATGCGCGAGGTGTTCGACCTTGTGCACAGTGGTAAAGTTAACCCGCGCTACGACTTAGAAGGCGAGCGCGCGGGTTTGAGCGTGCGCTTTCGGCGCGAGGAAATCGACACCTGCGTTCGCGAGCGGTTTGCCGCTTACCAAGTCATTCAGGAAGCGCACCGCACCAGTTTGGGCGTCACGGTGTGGTGCGAAAATCCGGCGGCGCTGGACAGTTTGGCGGACCTGCCGCGCCTGCGTTTTGCGCCTCTGGCCGAGATGCCGGCGGTCAACACCGACGGAACGGTGGATTTACTCTGGTTGGACGGCACCGAGGCCGAGGCGGCCGCCTGTTTGAGTGGCCGTTACGTGAAGCGCCTGCTGCTGCCGAAGGAGCCCACGGCGGCCCTCAAGGAAACGCTCGCCCAGTTCGGCTACAAAGCCGACGCCGCTTGCCCCGCCCATTACCGGTTGGAAAACCCCGTCGCGCTCCTCAGCCAAGCCGCCGCCCAATCGCTCACCGAGTTCGTTGCCGAAAATCTGGGGCGGGCGATCGAAGCGGCGCGTTCGGCCGACGAATGCCTCACCTGCGCCGAGTTGGCCGACGCCCAGGAGCTGGTCGACCTGAACTACCGCGCCATTGAGCGGGCCGTCGGGCTGGATCGCAATCACGCCGGCGCGCTGATTTCGCTGGCGGCCGCTACACTCGGCTGCGGCGATTCCGCCTCCACCTTGCTCTATTTGGAAGAGCTGCGCCGAGTGGGGCCGCTGCCAGCCGAGGCCGTGGAGCTTTACGACCGCTTGCACGGTGAACTCGCCGCGCACCCCGAGTTACATAACTACTACGAATTCGCCGGTTTGTTACCTACGCCGCAGGCGGAAACGCCGCGCAAAATCCTGCTCATTACCAACCTGTTTCCGCCCGAGGAGCTGGGCGGCTACGGCCGCAAAATGTGGGAGTTTGCTCATTATCTTAAATCGCGCGGTCACACCGTGCGCGTGTTGGCCAGCAGCATTCCATCGTTGGCCAAACCGCCCACCGACGAGGAGCTGGCGCTGGAGCCCGTCGTGGAGCGCACGCTCCGGCTCAAAGGCACGTGGACCAAGGGGCTTCCTGAGTCGATCACCGATCCGGTTGAACTCATGGACTGCAACCGCCACAACCGCGCCTGCATCGAGCAGGTGATTAACGAGTTGCAGCCCGACGTGGTGTTTGCCGGTAACCTGGATTTCCTCGGCATTACGGTCATCGAGGCGGCTTTTGCGCACAACCTGCCGGTGCTGCAATCCTTGGGCAATCCCTGCCCGGGCTACCGGAGCGACGAGTTGCCCATGGGCGGCACGTATTGGATCGGCTCCTGCAGCCAGTGGAATGCGCGCAAAGTCCAGTCGCTTGGCTACCGGGCGGGGCGGGTGGACGTGATTTATCCGGGGGCCCGCGTGGACCGCTTTTTTAAGATTAACCTGCCGGATCGGGCCCGCTTGCGGATCTGTTTCGTGGGCCTGGTCATGCCGTTCAAAGGCGTGCACACGCTGGTGGAGGCGCTGGCGCACTTGGCCGTGCGCGAGATCGACTTCACCTGTGAAATCGCGGGCGAATGCACTACGCCGGCGCTGCTGGACACGCTCAAAGGTGTGGCCGCCAACCACGGTTTTGCCGACCGCCTGGCCTTTACCGGCTTCCTTGACCGCACGAAGTTGGGCACCCTGTTGGCGCGCAATAACGTGTTGGTATTCCCGAGTATAGTGGAGGAAGGCTTTGGCATTTCCCAGGTCGAGGCGATGGCTTCCGGCTTGGTTGTGGTGTCGTCAGGCACGGGTGGGGCACGGGAAATCATCACCGACGGTGTCGATGGACTGCTGTTCACGGCCGGCGATCCTGCCGCGCTCGCCAATCAGCTGCTGCGGTTGCATGAGCAGCCCGAGTTGTTCGCCGGGCTGCAGATCGCGGGTCAAAACCGCGCCTTTAATTTCTCGATTCCGCGCTCGGGCGAGAAGATCGAAAGCCTGATCAGCGAGATGCTCACGGAGCAAAAGCCGGCTCTCATCTCCCTTATATCAAGTTTCTAAAGTAATATGATAAAAGACATTCGCGCGCTCTATAATAAGGGGCAGTTTGAGGCCGCCTATGCGTTGTTGGACCACGCGGTGGCCACTCATCCCGACGATTTGCAATTGGGACGCGACGTGGGCGTGTTTATTCACGAACACGCGGTTTTTCATAAATTTAAAACCGCCGTCAGCGGTCTTGCCGCCTACTTGCCAAGCCACCCCACGGACTACGAAGCGCATATTGCCCATGCCTTTACCGCTTGGGTGAGCGGGTTGAATAACGAATGTGTTGCCAGTTGCACGCGAGCGATAGCGCTCAGGCACGATGTCATTCACCCTTATCATATTTTGGGGTTATACTATTTAAACCGCCAAGAGTACTTACCGGCCTTTACCACTTTGGCGGCAGGCATGTTGTTTTGCGCGCCCGCCGATAAAGAGACGCTCCGGGTGTTTTTAATGCTCGCCGCGGCGATGCTGCGCGATTTGGCCTCCTTCACCTTCGCCTTCGATGGCTTCAATTTCACGTTTAAACCCACCTGTTTTAATGCGATGGCGGTGGAGACCTCGGCGGCCCACTTGCAGTCACTTCTATGCGAGGCAGAGGAGTTGCGCCTGATTCGCGCCGAGGCCGCCGGTTGTCGGCGTATCGTCGAATGCGGCTGTTTGGTGGGTAATCACACCCTGTATTTCGCCAAGGCCCTGCGCCCCGAAAAAATCATTGTGCTCGATGCGAGCACTCAGAGCCTTGAGCAAACGCGGCACAATTTTTCGCTCAATCCCGACGTCGCCGATGTGGTATTGGATTTGCGCCACCGCGCGATCAGCACCGAAACCGGGATGATCGAGCTGTTGGGTTATAAAGTGAAAGCGGTCGTGCTGGATGAGGAAATCCAAGAGCCGGTCGATTTCATTAAAATCGACGTGGATGGGATGGAGATGGCTGCCCTCGAGGGCCTGCGCCTGACGATCGGCCAATACCGGCCCAAGATCATGATCGAGGTGAGCAATGAATTCGCCGAGCAATTCCGCCGCTTTATCCACGAATTTAATTATGTGGTTCGGCAGCAGATTGTACGCGGCGGCGACGGCAATTACTTGATCTCCCCAGCCGAAGGATGGAGGCCGCTCCCTGCCAACTCTTGATGGGTAGATAGCATTTAAGATTCTTGCAGGAACTTCCCCGAATGGCGGCTAAGTCGGGGCGCGGCTTGTTGCAGACTCTGGACGATAAAAAAGTCACTTGGTTCAGAGAAAGCGGGCGGGTTCATTGGGCGATTTGAGTCGGGGCGGGCGGGCAGGGGAGGGCGCGGGTCGGCCGGCGTCGCGCAGGCTTCCTGCCCGCATGGTTGCGCGGGGAGGATTGGACGACTGCGCTGATTTTATCCCCGGCAAATTCTGCCACCCTTGTTCCTTGGTTAGGGCTTTTACCCTAGTTAACGTTTTTTTAGATTTTAATCCTTTTGTTGTTCAATTGGTTACGGTTTAAAAAAGATTTTGGCTTAAGCTCTGCTTTATGGGGTTTACCTATGGTTACCCTCGCCAAACACGCCCGCCTTCGCTCCACCCCTAAGTCCAAGGCCGTTCCTGAGTTTGTCCGCCATTACCACGACACGTTGGAGACCGCGTGGAAAAACCACGATTGGTCCGACGTCGCCGAACTGGCCGACGCCCTGCGCCGCTGCTGGCAGGATCGCCGCCAGGTTTTCCTTTGCGGCAATGGTGGCAGTGCCGCCAACGCCATCCACTTGGCCAACGACTTCCTCTACGGCGTCGCCAAGGCCGACGGGCGCGGCCTGCGCGTCACCGCCTTGACCTCCAATTCCGCGGTAATGACCTGCCTGGGAAATGACATCGGCTATGCGGACATTTTTTCCCAACAACTTTCTGTTCTGGCCGAGCCCGGCGACCTTCTGCTGGCGTTTTCCGGCAGCGGCAACTCGCCGAACATCGTCAAGGCCCTCGAACGCGCCCGCGAGTTGAACATGACCAGTTACGCGATCCTCGGCTACTCTGGCGGCAAGTGCCTCACACTGGCCGACCACCCGATCCATTTCCCGGTCGACGACATGCAGGTAGCCGAAGACCTCCAGGTCATGATCGGCCACATGCTCATGCAGGAGCTTTCGAAACATCCGCGCGGCTGGACCCCCGACGCCCCTCGCGCCCGTTCCAGCGCCGCTCGCAGCACCCATTAACCGCCCCCCGCCGTTCCCATGTCCGAACGCATCGCGATCATCGGTAGTAATTCCTTTTCGGGGGCCAGCTTTGCCCGCCACTGCCTAGCGGAGGGCCTGGAGGTGCTGGGCCTGAGCCGCTCGCACGAGCCGTCGGCCAGTTTCCTGCCTTACCGCTGGCTGCCCACCGAGGCCCAGTCGCGCTGGCGCTTCGTGCAGGCCGACCTCAATCAGGATCCCGAGCGACTGATGGCCGCCCTCGATGCCTTCGCCCCGTCGATGGTGGTTAATTTTGCCGCCCAAGGCATGGTCGCCCAGAGCTGGCTCAATCCTGAGCACTGGTACCAGACCAACGTCATGGCCAATCTCCGCCTGCACGAGGCGCTGCGCCGCCGCACCTGGCTGAAAAAATACGTGCACGTGGGCACGCCCGAGGTGTACGGCACGACCTCTGGCGTCATCACCGAGAGCGCGGCGTTTAACCCGAGCACGCCTTACGCCGCCTCGCGCGCCGCCTGCGACCTGCACCTGCGCACCTTTTTTGCCAATTACGGTTTCCCGGTGGTTTGGACGCGCGCCGCCAACGTCTACGGCGCCGGTCAACAGCTCTACCGCATCATCCCGCGCACGCTGCTCTCGATCCAGCTCGGCCAGCGCCTGCCGCTCCATGGCGGCGGCCACTCGGTGCGCTCCTTTATCCACATCGACGACGTGGCCCGCGCCACCCTCGCCATCGCCCGCAGCGCGCCCGCCGGCGAGTGCTACCACCTTTCCACCGACCGCTTCATCAGTATCCGCGCTTTGGTTAAAACCCTCTGCGACCTGCTCGGCGCCGACTTCGACCGCGTGGTGGACATCGTCGACGACCGTCCCGGTAAAGACGCCGCCTACACCCTCGACAGCACCAAGGCCCGCCAAACCCTCGGCTGGACTCCGACCGTGGGGCTCGAAGACGGCCTGCGTGAGACGGTTGCCTGGGTGACCGCCCACTTTGAAACGCTGCGCACGCAGCCGCTCGACTACATCCATAAGCCCTGAGGCTTTTTCGCCCGCTCGCCTCCTGTAACCCCCGACGCGCTTCCAGCCGCTCCCCGCCATGGCCAACGAAAAAATCATCCCCTTCGCGCAAGCCGCGACCCTCTGCGCCGATCTGCGCGCCGAGGGCAAAACCGTCGTCCACTGCCATGGCACCTTCGACATGATTCACCCCGGGCACATCGTGCACTTCGAGGAGGCGCGCGCCCTCGGCGACGTCCTGGTGGTGACGATCACCGGTGAGGAGCACGTCAACAAGGGCCCCGGCCGCCCCTATTTTAACGACCAGCTGCGCTCCCGCTGGATCGCCGCGCTTTCGCCGGTGGACTACGTGGTGGTCGTCCCGCATCCCGCCGCCGTCGAGGCGATCGAGTGCGTGGCTCCCCACTTTTATTGCAAGGGCCGCGAATACGCCAACGCCGCTAACGACGTCACCGGCAACATCGCCGACGATCTCGCGGCGGTGGCGCGAGTGGGCGGCGAGGTGCGCTACGTCGGCTCCATCGTTTTCAGCTCCACGCGCCTGCTCAACTCCCACTTCGAGCCCTATCCGCCCAACGTGAAAGCGTTCTGCCGCGCCGTCGCCTCCGAGTGCAGCGCCGACCGCTTTCGCCAGATCGTGGACAGTTTTTCGACGATGCGCGTGTTGATCATCGGCGACCTCATTTTCGACCGCTACACCACCGTCGAGGTGCAGGGCCTGACCTCTAAAAACCGCATCCTTTCCGGCCGCCACGTGGCTGACGACATGCAGGCCGGTGGCGCCCTCGCGGTGTACCGGCACATGCGCGAGTTCACTTCTCACGTGAAGCTCATCAGCCTGGCCGGCACCGAGCCGTGGCTCGACAGCACGCTCGCCGAGTTCATCGAGCCCGATGGTGACGCGATCATCCGCAGCCCCGATTTCACGACCATCGTCAAGCAGCGCTTCGTTGAACCGCGCGTCGAGGGCAAGGAGCTGACCAAGCTTTTTTCGGTTAACTACATCGACAAAGAAAAACCCAGCGCCGAGCTGCAGCAGGCGGTCATCCGCCGCATCGACGAGTACATCGAAAACTACGACCTGGTGCTGGTGATGGATTTCGGCCACGGCCTGATGGAAGACGTGGTCCGCGAGCACGTGCAGGACAAGGCCCGATTCCTCGCGGTGAACTGCCAAACGAACAGCAACAATCACGGTTACAACATTATCAACCGCCGCTACCGCCGCGCCAACATCTTCACCCTCGACCAGGCCGAGCTCCAGCTCGCCGTCGGCGCCCGTGATCTCGATTACGGCCAAGAGCTCACCAAGCTCGCCCGCCAACTCGGCAGCAGTTACGCGTGGCTTACCCGCGGCTCGCACGAAACGCTTGGCCGCAACTGCGTGAAAGACATCTCGTCGTGCCCGCCCTTTGAGCGCCAAGTGGTGGATACGGTCGGTGCGGGCGATGCCTTCTGCGCGGTCGCCAGCCTGGCCGCCGCGAGCAAGGTTCCGCTCAACGTGGCGACCTTTATGGGCCAGCTCGCCGGCGCCCAGTCGGTGCGCATCGTGGGCAACTCAGAGCCCATCCGGAAGGCTCGTTTGTTAAAAGGCGGCATGTCGATGCTTGCTTTCTAATCAGCCCGTTACCAACTTTTTACCTGTTCCTTACCCCTCGTTAACCCCGAACGCATGAACATCCTTCTTACTGGCGGCTGCGGCTATGTTGGCACCCCTCTCACGCTCAGTCTTCTCGAAGCCGGCCACACTGTCACCGTGGTCGACTTACAATGGTTCGGCAACGACCTGCCGGCCCACCCGCGTCTGACCGTACTCAAAGAAGACATACGCAACGCTGACCGCGTTCCAATGGCTGGCATGGATGCGATCCTGCACCTGGCCAACGTCGCCAACGACCCCTGCGCCGACCTCGATTCGAAGCTTAACTGGGAGGTCAACGCCCTCGCCACCATGCTGCTCGTCGAGCGCGCCATCGCCCACAAAGTCCCCCAGTTTATCCACGCCAGCTCCGGCAGCGTTTACGGCGTCAAAGACGAGCCTGAGGTCACCGAGGAACTCTCGCTCGTTCCGATCTCCGACTACAACAAGACCAAGATGATCAGCGAGCGCGTGCTGCTCAGCTACGCCGACCGCATCTGCGTCAACATCGTACGCCCCGCCACCGTCTGCGGTTACTCGCCGCGCATGCGCCTCGATCTCTCGGTGAACCTGCTGACGATGGCCGCGCTCACCAAGGGCAAGATCACCGTATTCGGCGGCGACCAGACCCGCCCCAACATCCACCTGCGCGACATGATTCGCGTCTATCACCACTTCCTCGCCGTGGGCAAAGCCCATCCCGGAATCTTTAACGCCGGCTTCGAAAACATCTCCATTTTGGACATCGCCGAGCGCGTTCAGAAACACGTGCCCGCCGAGATCACCGTCACCCCGTCGAACGACCCGCGCTCCTACCGGTTGTCCTCCAAAAAGCTCCTTGCCACCGGGTTCGCCCCGAAGTTCACCGTCGAGGACGGCATCACCGAGGTGATCGCCGCCTACCGTGACGGCCGTCTGCGCGACGAGGAACGCTGCTACAACATCAAGACCATGATGAAGCAGGCGATTAAGGCCTGAGTTACTAACTGTCGGTACCGCTTCGCACCCGCATCCGCGCCACGCCGCCCGCACTCCCCTCGACCGCTGCATGATTCCACACGCCCCCGCCGACCTTGGAGCCGCCCTGCTCGAAAGCATGGTGCGCATCCGCAAGGTTGAGGAAGCCATCGCCGCCCACTATCCCGAGCAGAAGATGCGCTGCCCGGTGCATCTTTCCATCGGCCAGGAAGCCGCCTCGGCCGGCGTTTGCGCCGCGCTCCGCCCCGACGATCTGGCGATGAGCGGCCACCGTTCCCACGCGCATTACCTCGGAAAAGGCGGCAACTTGAACGCGATGATCGCCGAAATCTACGGCAAAGAAACCGGCTGCTGCCACGGTCGCGGTGGCTCGATGCACCTGGTTGATCTTGCCGCCGGTTTTGTCGGTGCGGTGCCCATCGTCGGCAGCACCATCCCGATCGCCACCGGCCTGGCCTTTGCTGATCGCCAGCTCAAACGCGACCGCGTCACCGTGGCGTTCTTGGGCGAGGCCGCGACTGAAGAGGGCGTGTTTCACGAGAGCGTGAACTTCGCCTCGCTGCACAAGCTGCCCATCGTGTTTGTCTGCGAGAACAACCTGTACTCGGTGTATTCGCCGATGAGCGTGCGCCAACCCGCCCACCGTGAAGTCTGGCAACTCGCCGCCGGTCACGGCGTCACCGCTCACCAGGGCGACGGCAACGACCCGCTCGCCGTTTACGAGCTCGCCCGCGCTTCCGTTGCCCAGGCGCGCTCTGGCCAAGGCCCCGTGTTTCTCGAACTCAAAACCTACCGCTGGCGCGAACACTGCGGCGCGGGTTTTGACAACCACATCGGTTACCGCACCGAGGCCGAATACCAGTCGTGGCGCGAGCGCGACCCGATCGCCACCTTCGAGCGCCGCCTGCAAGCCGCCGGCACCTTTGATGCGGCACGTTTTGCCCAGTTCAACGCCCGTCTGGACGCGGAAATCGCCCAAGCGTTTGCCGAGGCCGACCACGCCCCGTTCCCCGCCGCCACCACGCTCATGAACCACGTTTACGCCGCCTCATGAACGCCGCAACGACCCGCGAGCTCTCCTATGCCGAAGCGATCCGCGAGGGGTTTGCCGTCGCCCTCGAACGCGATCCACGCGTCCTTCTGATGGGTCTGGGCGTGCCCGACCCCAAGGGCTTTTTCGGCACCACTCTCGACCTGCAAAAGCAGTTTGGCCCCGACCGCGTCATGGACATGCCCTGCGCCGAAGCCGGTATGTCGGGTGTGATGCTCGGCGCGGCGCTCAACGGCCTGCGCCCCGTGATCAACCACCAGCGGCTCGACTTCGCCCTGCTGGCGATGGACCCGATGTGCACTCAGGCTGCCAAGTGGAGCTACATGTTTGGCGGCGCGATGAAGATGCCGGTGGTTTTCCGTATGATCCTCGGCCGCGGCTGGGGCCAGGGCCCGCAACACTCGCAATGCCTGCACTCGTGGTTCGCCCACATTCCCGGGTTAAAAGTCGTGATGCCCACCACGCCCCACGACGCCAAGGGCCTGCTCATCGCCGCCATCGAGGACGACAACCCCGTGGTGTTCATCGAGCACCGCTGGCTGCACCACATCAAAGGCCCGGTCCCGACCGGTCACTACACCACGCCGATCGGCCCAGCCCGTCTCGCACGCGCCGGTAGCGATGTGACGATCGTGGCGTTTTCTTACATGGTTTTGGAGGCGCTCGAAGCCGCCGAAAAACTCGCCCGCGAGGGCATTGATGCCGAGGTGATCGACGTCCGTTGCCTGCGCCCGCTGGAAACCTCGCTGCTGATGGATTCGCTGCGCAAAACCGGCCGTCTGGTCGTCGCCGACACCGGCCACAGCACCGCCGGCATGGCCGCCGAGATCATCGCGCTAGCCAGCGAAAGCGCCTTCGATTCCCTCAAAACCGCCCCGCGCCGCGTGTGTTTTCCCGAATGCCCCACGCCGACTAGCCCGCCGCTCTCGGCCGCCTATTATCCGCGCTCCGGCCACATCGTCGCCGCCGTGCGTGCCTCCCTCGGCCAACCCGCCAATCCCGCCGACCTCGCGCTTCCCGCTGGCGTCGAACTCGACAAACCCAACCCCGCCTTCACCGGCCCGTTTTAATTTTTTAACGACGGCGTTTTCTAACTCTTATTCCATGTCCGCCTCAACGTTTACCCCCGGCCGCGAGATCAACCTGCTCGACAGCCTGCCGCAGACCAAGCGCGACCCCAAGGCCCGCGCCGCCGCCAAGACCGCCGAGGACCGCGCGCTCGCCAAACAGTTTGGCCGCGACTTTTTCGACGGCGAACGCCGCCACGGTTACGGTGGCTACCGTTACGACGGCCGCTGGCTGCCGGTCGCCCGCCGCTTGGTGGAGTTTTACCAACTCCGCCCCGATGCGCGCATCCTCGATGTCGGCGCGGCCAAAGGGTTTTTGCTCCATGACTTTTTGCAGGTGCTACCCGGAGCGACGGTGCGCGGCATCGACGTTTCCGCCTACGCCCGCGACAACGCCCACGCCGGCATGGGTGACAAAATCGACCTCGGGTCCGTTGATGCGCTGCCTTACGCCGACAAGTCCTTCGACTTGGTTATCTCGATTAACTCCATTCACAACCTGCCTCCCGACCGCGTGCGCACCGCGCTTCGCGAGATCGAGCGCGTCAGCCGTGGTGCCAGTTTCATCACCGTGGATGCCTGGCGCACCGAGGAGGAGCACGAGCGTCTGCTCGACTGGATTCTCACCGCCGAATCCTACTTCCCGGTGGAGGAGTGGGTGCGGATGTTTTCCGAAGAAGGCTACACCGGCGACTACTGGTGGTTCATCCCCTAAATCCCCCCGAACCGCCCCCCGCCAATCGTCCGCTCGTTTTCGATTCACCCCGCCATGAAAACCCTCGCCGCCATCTTGGTCGAACAGCGCCAGCCCCTCGTCATCGACGAGGTCGAGCTGCCCGCGCTCGGCTACGGGCACGTGTTGGTTGAGATCAAATCCACGCGCATCTGCGGCTCGCAACTCGGCGAGATTGACGGCGCCAAAGGTGCCGACAGCTACCTGCCGCACCTGCTCGGCCACGAGGCCGGCGGCATCGTGCGCGAGGTTGGCCCCGAGGTCACCCAGGTCAAAGCGGGCGACCACGTCGTCGTTCACTGGCGTCCGGGTCGCGGCATTCAGGCCCGTCCCGTCACGTACCGTTGGGGCAATCGCACGGTCAACGCGGGTAACCTCACGACTTTTCAGCAGTTCACCGTCGTCTCCGAAAACCGCCTCACGGTGATTCCGGCCGACGTCGATTTTGAAACCGCCGCGCTTTTGGCCGACACGCTCACGACCGGTTTTGGCACGATCACCCGCGAAGCCCGCGTCGAGTTGGGCGAGTCGGTGGTGGTCGTCGGGGTAGGGGGCATCGGCCTCGGCGCGGTGCTGGCGGCAAATCTTGCCGGGGCCTGTCCGGTGATCGCCGCCGACATCCACGACCACAAGCTCGCCGCCGCCCGCGCGTTTGGGGCCACGCACACGATCAACACCAGCCGCGAACCCTTTGCCGACACCGTGCGCTCCATTCTGGGCGGCCCCGCCGACGTGGTCATCGACGGCACCGGCCGTCCCGCCGTGTTGGAGCAAGCCTGGGCCGCCACCGGTCCCAAAGGCCGCCTCGTCCTGATCGGCGTGATGCCGCACGACGCGCGTTTCAGCTTTAACACCCTGCCGCTGCACTACGGCAAAGTCCTCACCGGCACCGAGGGAGGGGCGAGCCGTCCCGCCGAGGACATTCCTCGTTACCTGCGCCTGCTGGCGGCTCGCGGCATCGATCCGCGCGGCATGATTTCCCACCGCTGCGCCCTCCCCGACATCAACGCCGCCATCGCCACGATGCGTTCCGGCGAAAGCGTCCACACCGTCGTTTCCCTCTAACCTCATGCCGGTCAAACCGCCCTCTGTCGTTTTTATCCTGGCGCTTTCGAGCGACATTGGCGCGGCGCTGGCGCGGCATTACCTCAGCCTGGGGGCTGCTGTTCTAGGTACGTATCGCAGTGAACTGCCCGCCGATTTGCAGGCTCATCCGCGTGTTCGCGCCTGCGCCTGTGACCTCGAGGACTCGGCGACCACACACGTCCTTGCCGATTTCCTGCGGACCACCGCTCAGCCTTGGGAGGTGTTTATTTCCTGTGTCGGCCAGCTCTCGCCAGTCGGTAAATTTTTAGCCGTGCCCTTCGACGCGTGGGAAACCTCCGTGCAGATTAACAGCACCGCGCAACTCCGTGCGTTGCACGCCGCCTATCCGTTCCGCCGCACCGGGGGTGAGGTAGCCGTGGTGTTTTTTGCCGGTGGCGGCACCAACAACCCCTTCACATCCTATTCGGCTTACTGCCTCGGCAAAATTGCGCTCATTAAGATGTGTGAGCTGCTCGACGACGAAGCGCCTGATCTTAATGCGTTCATCGTCGGCACGGGCTGGGTGCGCACCAAGATCCACGCCCAGACGCTCGGTGCCGGATCGGCGGCGGGAGCGAACTTTACCACGACCCAGCGTTTCCTCGCCGAAGGGCAGCTCGGTACGTCCTACGCCGATATCGCCGCGATGATCGACTGGGGCTGCGCCCAAGGCCGCAGTGTCACTGGCGGGCGCAATTTTTCCGTCGTCCACGACGCCTGGCGCGAAGGCGGCCACGCGCTCGCCGCCTCGCTTCAGTCCTCGCCGAATCACTATAAACTGCGCCGACACGGGAATTCCGCGCCGGTCACTAAAGCCTCCCTTCGCGCATGAAGCTAACCGACTATATCGCCCAATTTCTAGCCGCGCGTGGCATAACCCACGCCTTCGGCATGTCGGGCGGCGCGGCCGTGCACCTGTTCGATTCCATTAACAGCCAGGCCGGCATGAGCATCATCTCCGTCACCCACGAACAAGCCGCCGCCATGGCCGCTGATGGTTACGCGCGCAGCACGGGGCGGATTGGGGTCGCTGTCACCACCAGCGGTCCGGGTGCAACTAACCTGCTTACCGGCGTGTGCTGCTCCTACTACGACTCCGTGCCCACGCTCATGCTCACGGGCCAGGTCGCCACCCATCGCCTGCGCGGCGACCGCGCCGTGCGCCAGGTGGGTTTCCAAGAAACCGACGTCATTTCCATTTTCACCCCGGTTACCAAATACGCGGCCCAGCTGCGTGATCCGGCCGATATCCGCTACCAGCTGGAACGCGCCTGCTACGAGGCCGAGTCGGGGCGGCCAGGCCCGGTATTGCTGGATATCCCCGACGACTTGCAGCGCGCCGAAGTGGACCCCGCAACGCTGCGGGGTTTCACGCCGCCCCCCGCCAATCCCGACGCCGAGCTCGATCGTGCCGTGGCCGAGGTGATCACCCGCCTACGCGCCGCCAAGCGCCCCGTTTTGATTTTGGGCGGCGGTTTGAAAACGCCGTTCGTCGGCGCGGAGCTGCTCGCCGTGCTCGACCGCCTTGGCGTTCCTGCGCTGCTGACCTGGGCTGGACTCGATTTGTTGCCCGCCGATCATCCGCTGCGCATCGGCACGTTTGGGGTTTATGGTCCGCGTACGGGCAACTTCGCGGTGCAAAACGCCGATGTGATTGTCACCCTCGGCACGCGGCTCTCGCAGAATTTAACCGGCGGAATTCTCAGCGCCTTCGCTCGCGAGGCCCACATCACTATGGTCGATGTGGATGCCCACGAGATGAGTAAATTCGATGGTCGTGGCATCGCCATTTCGGGCCGTATCTGTGCGCGCGCCACCGACTTTCTGGCGGCGGTCGACCGGGCTTTGCCCGCCGTCGGTCCTGGGGCCGACCACACGCCCTGGTTGAGCCAGATCGCGCATTGGAACGGTGCCTTCCCCGTCGATGCCTCGCCGCGCCGCACCGACGCCGCGCCCAGTCAGGATGCCAATGTGGTTGTCGCCGCGTTGTCGTCGGCGCTTCCGGCGGGCGCACACCTTTTTATCGATACGGGCGGCAACCTCACCTGGACCTGCAATGGCCTGCGACCCAAGCCCGGCCAGTGCGTGTTTTCGGCCTGGAATAACACGCCCATGGGTTACGCGCTGCCTGCTGCCATCGGCTCGGCCTTCGCGCAGCCGGGGCGCGATGTCTTTGCCGTGATCGGCGACGGTGGCTTGATGCTCTGCCTGGCCGAATTGGCTACGCTGGTGCGCCACGGTTTGCCCGTGAAAATTCTGCTGTTTAATAACCACAGTCATGGCATCCAAAAGCAGACTCTGGAAACTTGGCTCAACGGGCGCTATGTCGGCGTCGATCCCGCCTCGGGTTTAGCCTTCCCGCATGACTTCGCGCGTGTCGCCGAATCTCTCGGTGTGTCGGCCCGAACCGTGGACGGTGATACCGATTTGGCTGCCACGTTGCCGGCTCTTTTCGCGTTACCGGGCCCCCTACTTATCAACATCGAGATCAATCCCGACCAAAAACTTTACCCCTTCCTCAAGTTCGGCGCGCCTTTGGAAAACCAAAGTCCGCCTCTCGCTCCCGAAACGCTCGCGCTGGAAATGATCGTCCCCCTTTACAGTCCCGCCACCGACACCTTAACCCGCCGCCAATCCGCCCAAGGTTGGTAATTTTTTAATTTTAAAAAACCATGTCCACCCTACCATCGCTCTCCCAGCTCATCGCCGCGCTTGCCACCGTTCCCGGTCAACACGCGCGCACCACCGCGCTGTATCAAGCGCTCGATCCGGTCGCCCTGGCCTCCGTCCGCGCCACGTCGTTTACCGGCACTGAAAACGCCCGCGAAACCATTGAGCCGTTCGGCGTCATCGAGCTACCGTTTCATCGTATGGGCGCGGTGGATTCGCTCGACCTGTTCGGCCTCGACGAGCTGATCATTTTCGCCTTCTACGCTGCCAATAAAAATCGCTACCAGCGCGCCGCCGACATCGGTGCCAATCTCGGTTTACACAGCCTGTTAATGAGCCGTTGCGGCTGGCAGGTGACGGCCTTCGAACCCGATCCCGTGCACGCCGATTTGCTGGCCCGTAACCTCGCGCTCAATGGCGCCGACAAGGCTGTCTGCCTAGAACGCGCCGCGGTTTCCAACCAGACCGGCACTCTTGAATTTGTGCGGGTGCTCGGCAACACCACCAGCAGCCACCTCGCCGGCGCCAAGCCTAACGCTTACGGCGAACTGGAGCGCTTCCCCGTCCCCGTGCGCGCCATCGCCGACATCATGCCTACGGTTGATTTCGTCAAGATGGACGCTGAGGGCCAGGAGCGCACCATTCTCCTCGCCACCACCGCCGCTCACTGGGCCAAAACCGACATGATGGTTGAGATCGGGTCGCCCGAAAACGCTGAGGCGATTTTCAATCACCTGACTTCCCTTGGCGTGAATGCATTTGCTCAAAAACTGGGCTGGGGCCGCGTTGCCTCGCTTGCCGATATGCCGACCTCCTACAAGGGAGGCAGCCTGTTCATCACCCGCCATTCGGCGATGAGCTGGTAATGCCCGCGCCCTTCACGCTTATGTTTTTACGGCCATGCTGAGTAACTTCGTCGCCAACCTCCGCAAGGCCAACTGCCTGGTCGCCGGCGGCATGTTTTTCTACATCTCGCCGGGGCATATGCTGCTGGAAACCGATTTGCTGCTGCGTCAGGTGCGTAGCCATCCGGTTTTTCTGACGCATACGGCCGTCGTCATCCTGCCGCCCACCGACATGGCGCTGATGCTGGTGGAAATCCTCAAGCGCCACGGTGTGCAAACCATCATCGATGCCAACGCCGGCACGATCTTGCGTGAGATCCAGCTGTTTTATCCGGAGCTCGTTTTCGACATCGGCCAAGCCCATTGGAAACTGGTGCTACCGGACAAATCGCCACGCGTGATCGGCGACCTTTTTCCGCTCAATTTTGGGTGGGCGTTGCGCAGTGAGGAGTTCATGGCGCAGACGATCCGAATGCATGAAGCTTGGCGGGCAACCTCCGGGCAATGTCCCTTGCGCGAGGCGCTCGACCAAATCCCCGGCGACCCCGCTTTTATCTCCCGGTTAAAGGCCCAAAAGTACGCGGTCATTCAGATCAAATCGGTTACGGGCAACGGCACCGCGCGCTTGTTACCAGGCGAGGTGTATAAGCCCGCCCTAGAGTTTCTCCGCGACAACGGTTACGCGATCGTGCTTGGCGGTCGTGAGCCCATGCCCGAAGTGTTTCGCGAGTTCGACGTCTGGGATTATCCGCGCTCTCCGTTCGCCAGCCCGAAAAACGATTTTTATCTCTTCGCCCACGCCGCAGTCGGGCTGGTGAGCCCCTCGGGTGCCGGTTTATTTTGCGACACGCTGGGCATCCCGTGCTGCCAGATCGGCAGCTGGACCCTCATTCCGCATCCCTCGGAGAAAACCCTGGTCGTGCCGAGTCGGCTTAAAGTTCGTGCCACCGGCGATGTTTTGACCTTTAGCCAACAGGCCGCCGGACTGGTTTCCGGCTACGATTCGGTCCTCGGACCGGCGCCGTTTAACTCGGCACTTTATGAAGATATTCCGCCCGACGCTGAGGCCATCGAGCGTGGTTTGCGCGAAGCGCTGCGGCCCTTTCCCCAGCCCGAGCACCCTGCGCAGGCGACGATTCGCAGCCTAGATCCGGTCGGCATGTGGCGCATTTCCGCCAGCCGCTTTTCCCCCGCCTTCCTTAACCGTTACCCTGAATTTATCGCCTAATTCTTAACGCTTCATCCTCTCATGAACTTCGAAAAACTCATCCAAATCATCCCCAAGCAAGGCGGCGTCTTCTTTGAAGCCGGCGGCAACGACGGCATTTTCCAGTCGTACACTTACCCGCTGGAACGCGACCGTGGTTGGACCGGCGTGCTGGTCGAGCCCTCGCCCCAAGCCTACGCCAAGTGCACGGTGAATCGCCCCAAGAGCCGAGTTTTTAACTGTGCCCTCACCGATTCTGGCGTTACCCAGATTACCGGGGATTTCGACGGCAACCCGATGTCGAGCGTCAACGGCCAGCGCCTCCAGCGCTCCGCCCAAGTCACGGTGCGCGCCGCCTCGCTCACGCAAATCTTCGACGCCGCCCTTAAGGACAAGCCCGTGGACCTCATGTCGATCGACGTGGAAAACTACGAACTCAACGTCCTGCGCAGCCTCGATTACGAAATTTACCGCCCGCGCCACATTTTGGCCGAGGTGTACACGCCGTCGTTCTACGAGGTGGTCAACTACCTGCTCAGCCAAGATTACAGCCTGCTGTGCAACCTCACGAATTTTAACACCCGCGATAATCCCCACTGGGACGGCAGCCACAACGACTACCTCTTCGTCGACCGCCGCTCCTGAATGAGCGAATGAGCTGGGAGCTGTGAGCTTGGAGCTACGAGCTCCTAGCTCCTAGCTCTTAGCTTCCTCGCTCCCCCCCCAATTATGAAACCCAAAGAAATCGAGCAAGCGCTCGCCAAAGCCCTCGGCCATCACCAAACAGGCGCGCACGATGAGGCCGCCAAAGGCTATGCCCAGGTTCGCGCCGCCGATCCCAAAAACTACTCCGCGTGGTACTTGGCCGGCGCGCTCGCTTTCCAGCGTGGCGATCACCTCGCCGAAGCGGTTACGTTGCTCGGGCGGGCCCGCCAGCTCCAACCCGGCTCGCTGGAATGCCGTCTGTTTTTGGGTATGGCGCTGGCCGACATCGGCCGCCACGCCGACTCGTTGCCGCACCTTGAGGCCGCCCTGACCCGTTTCACCGAAAAACCTGAGGCCTGGGACAACTTGGCGAAAGTTCAGCAGGCCCTCGGCCGTCCCGACAAGGCCGCCGCCGCCCTGCAAAAGCTCAGTGTGCTGTGTCCGAATGATGCGGTCGTTTTCCACCGACTCGGCCTGGCCGTCGGTTTGGCCCATGGACTCGCCGCCGCGCTGCCCCATTTTCAAACCGCCACCCGCCTCGATCCCTTCTTTGCCGATGCCTGGGCGAGTACCGCGCTCGCCCACTTCGATTCCCGTGAGGGGCTCGCCGATGGCCTCGCCGCCGTGTTCCGCGCCACCACGGCTGATTCCAGTAGCCTCCCGGCGCTGCGCGCCCAAGCAATCGGCCAGATGCGCACCTATCAGCCCGCCGCCGCCTACGCCACCTACGAGCGTATGCTCGGGGTTGATCCTCTCAACCTCGTGGCCAGCAGCGGTTGCTGCATGTTGTCCCATTATTTGCCGAACCAGACCCCACAGGCCGTCTTTGCTTTGCACAAGCAGGCGGTGGTTAATTCTACTTTGCCCGACACGCTCGTCCCGGTTCGCGCCAAAGCCAAGGGCAAGACCGGCGCCAAAAAAATCCGCCTCGGGTTTGTGTCCCCTGATTTGCACGCCCACTCGGTGGCCTTTTTTCTCGAACCGCTGCTGCGTCACCTCGACCGTGAGCAGTTCGAGATTCAGCTTTTCGCCACCGATTCAGGTCGTGACGCAGTGACGGACCGGTTACGTGCACACGCCGACCAGTGGGTGGCCCTGCACGGGATTTCTGACGATGCTGCGGTCGACGCTGTGCGCGCGGCGGGTCCCGATGTGCTCGTCGACCTGGCGGGCCATTCCAATCAAAACAGCCTCGCGCTGTTTGCCCGCCGCTTGGCCCCGGTGCAGATCAATTACCTGGGTTATCCGCACTCCACCGGGCTCTACGCCATGGACTGCCGCTTCGTCGATGCGCAGACCGATCCGGTCGATTCGGCCGACGCCCTGGCGACCGAACGATTGGTGCGTTTCGCGCCCACGGCGTGGAGTTATCAGCCCCCCGCCGAAGCCCCGGCGCCCGCCCGCACCGCGCGTGCCGAAGGTGAAGGCGTGGTGTTTGCCTCGTTTAGTAACTTCCTGAAAGTCACCAACGAAACCCTCGCGCTTTGGGCCGAAATCCTGCGCGCCGTGCCCGGTGCCCGTCTGCAGCTCAAGAGCCCGCATCTCGACGATCTGGTGGTGGCGCGGTTTGTACGCCCCCGCCTCACCGCTGCCGGCATTGATTCGGCCCGCGTGACGCTCTCTGGCTGGAACCCCGCCATTGCCGACCACTTGGCAGCCTATAACCAAGTCGATATCGCCTTGGATTCTTTTCCCTATCACGGCACGACCACGACCTGTGAAGCGCTCTGGATGGGAGTGCCGGTGGTCACGCTGGCCGGCGCCACGCACGCCTCGCGCGTGGGGGTGTCGTTACTTAACGCCGTCGGCCATTCCGACTGGGTGGCGCAGGACCGGGCCGATTACGTGCGGATCGCCAGCGAACTGGCCCGCGATCCGGCCGCGCTCGATCAGGCCCGCGCCGGGTTGCGCGAGGCGATGGAGGCCAGTGCGTTACTCGATCACGCCGGGCAAGCCCGCCGCTTTGGCGAGGCGGTTCTTGCCTGTGTACAACCTGTGGCCGTAACGATTTGATGGGTTTTGTGCACACCTACCGATGAAACCCACCCCATTAGTCAGCGCTATTTACTGTAATTTTAACCACGGAAAGTACCTCGAGCAGTGCTTTGAAGGTTTACTGCGGCAAAATTATAAAAACTTTGAACTGCTGATTACCGACGATGGTTCCACGGATGATAGTCGGAGTATTATTGAGCGATATGCAGCTAGAGCCTCCTCGAAAAGCCTTTCGCAACGGGCGTATTCCCGCCCCGGCCGGCCACTGGGGGCGCAAACAGCCCTGAACGAACTCGGTTTACGTGTTCACGAAGGGGCGGCGGCCTAAAAACAGCCCCGGCCCCATCACCAAGGTCGCTTTTCCAACGGCGAAGTCCACGGCGGTTCGCTCCGGGGCTTTTGCACCGAACTAATTGAACCGATTTGGGTTAGCCGCGACGAGCGAAGCGACTCAGGCCGCCAAGGGCAGCGGCTTTTCCTGAGACCTTCTGGCGCGCACCAAAATCATCCGGTCAAAGTTGTGCGCGAGGATCTTCAGGGTCAGTTCGCTGCGCACCGCCGCCAACCCGCGACGACCCGGCCGGCCGAACCCGTGGTTGAACTTGAGCGTAAACATCAGCGACTCGATCGCGCTGCGCTCGGCGCGAAGCGTGATATAATCCTGGTGGTTCCACAGTTCCTCGCCGAGCAAGGCGCGCCCCTTGGCGCCGGAGATGCTCACCTTGGCCACCTTCAGCTCGTATGCCTGCGCCAGCCCTTCGGCGCTGGAGTAGCCGTCGTCGACGTTCGCGCTCGCCGGCACCAGGCCCGTGTTGGCGATATTCTGGATCAGCAGGGGCACCAGTTGCTTGCAATCAGCCACGTTGCCCGCGTCGAGAATCAGCGCGGTGACAAAACCGCCGCGGCTGCGGGCCAATTGCGGCTTGTAGCCAATCACCGGTTCCCGCCCGCCTTTTTCAATAAAAGCAGCACTGCGATCGGCCAGGCTGAGGACCCTTTCCCTCGACTTGGTCTTCACCCCATCATGCACCCGCGCAATGCTTTGCTGGATCGTCGTAATCACCGCGACCACGTCCCCGTGGATGCAGTCCAGTAGGTCTTCCGCGATCCGGCGCTTGGAGGGCCGCAGCTTGGCCAGTTTAACATTTGCTTCGGCCTCTGCGGCTTCTACTTGGGTGAGCAACTTGCCGCCCAACTTGCAGGCGATTTGGTAAAACTGGTCGTAGAGCAGCCGGAGTTTTTGGGCTCGGCGGGGACCACCACCCAGCAGGGCGATGGCGCGGGCGCTCTTTCGCAACTCCTCCAGCCAGTGGTCTTTGAAGCCATCCTGCAGCGAGTTAAGCCCGACCTGGTCGAGCTTGCCGCCCATGCGGTAGGCTCGCTCAAAGAGGCGGTAAATGATACCGGAGTCTGTTGGCCAGCAACTGGATGCCTTGATCGCCGTGCTGTCCAGGGTGATATCGGTAAACGAATCGAGCCCTTCGGCCAAAATATCGGCCAATTGGGCCCGGTGGATCAGGGCGAGAGTACTCTCACTCAGGCGATTTATCAGGGGGCCAACGGTATTAGGTGCAGGCAGCGTGTACCCCAAATCATCGAGCAAGGTGCGCAACGATGCCGATTCAAGCAGCACCATCCGGGGGCAGGCACTGTATTGCGACCCCAAGTAACCGGTGGCCATGGCCGTGATAAAAACCACAACAGCGGGGGTGCGCGGACGCCCTGCGGCGAGGAACTCGGCTTGCGTTTTTTCCGCCGTGCCTGACGCCGGCACGGCGAACAACGCCTCGGTCTGCGCCAGTTCGAACTCCCGGTCCTTCCGCCGTTCGCGCTTTTCCGCCATGGCGTGGGCGTCGAGATCGGCGGTCATGGCCACTTCGATTTCGGGGTGGGACCGCCAAAAGCGCTGTAATTGCAGTAAGAAATCACCAAAATCACTGCGCGCCGGGGTTGAAAAGAAGTCGCCGGAGGGATAAACGATCGATTCGTTACTTGATAATTTAACGCCGCTACTTATTTTGTTTCCTGTTTTCATGCAGTATAATACGGCACTTTTACAGTAAACTTAAATCACATAAGTTGTTTTTACTAGAAAAAACCAAAAACCTTTTCGAGGAGGCTCGGGCTAGCGATGGACTGGCAGGCAGTAACCTTCAATGAGTCGGATCGACCCTGGAAAACCAGAAAATACATCGATCTTTTAGCCGCGAAAGAACGCAGAGAACGCATAGAAATACAGATCCTGTTCTTTGCGCTCCTTGCGTTCTTTCGCGGCCAAACTGCCGTGGATTGTTGATCCGACACTTTAAATGTTACTGCCTACTCGGGGGTGCGCACCGTCCCGGCGTCTCGGCGCAAGTGGCGGGTGCACAGCGTCGCCACGAAGACGAGCGCCTGCACCAGCACGATGCAGGCGGCCGGCGAGGCGTCGGCGAAAAAACTGATGTAGATGCCCGTGGTCGATGAACCGACCGCAATCAGCACCGCCACCTGCAACATGCGGTCAAAGCGCTTGGTGAGCAGCAACGCCGTCGCCCCAGGCGTAATCAACATGGCGATCACCAGCATCAGCCCCACCGCTTTCATCGCCGCGACAATCGCCAGCGAGAGCAACACGAGCAGCAGGTAAGTCAGCAGCTGCACGCGCAGCCCGAGCACCTTCGCATGCGAGGGATCGAAACACACCAGCATCAAGTCCCGGCGCAGAATCAGGATCACGCCGAGCACGATGACCGACAGCACACTGGTTTCCCAAATCTGCGCCGGGGTGATGCCCAGGATGTTGCCAAACAGGATGTGATCGAGGTGCAGGTCGCTCGGGGTTTTGGAAAACAGCACCAGCCCGAAGGCGAACATGCCGGTAAACACCACGCCCATGACCGTGTCTTCCTTGATGCGGCTGTTGCGCTTAACCCAGCCCGTGGCCACCGCGCAAAAAAGTCCGCTGCCAAACGCCCCGACTGCGAGCGGTACGCCCGCGATGTAGGCGAGCACGATGCCTGGCAGCACGGCGTGCGAGATGGCGTCGCCCATGAGCGACCAGCCGCGCAGCACCAAAAAACACGACAGCACCGCGCTCACCGTCGCGACCAGTGCGCCGAGGGCAAACGCTTGGCGCATAAACCCGAAGGCGAACGGTTCTAGCAGCGTATCCAGAAGTTGGGCATTCATGGCGTGGTGTTGGCCAAACGGCGCGCACGGCGTCCCGCGAGCAGGCCGTGTTTGGGCGCGAAGATCAGCGCACCGAGGAAAACCAGGGTCTGCAATGTGACGATGCAGCCGCCCGTTTCACCGTTTAAAAAGTAACTGGCGTAGGCGCCGACAAACGCCGTGCTCGCCCCAATCGCCGCGCCGAGCAGCAGCAACACACCAAAGCGGTCCGTGAGCAGATAAGCGGTCGCCCCCGGCGTGACCAAAACGGCGATCACCAGAATAGCGCCCACCGCCTGCAGCGCCGCGACCGCGGTCGCCGAGAGCAGCAGGAGCAGCAGCACGTGCAGGAAACCCACCGGAAGTCCCAGGGCGCGGGCCTGGCTGGGGTCGAAGCAGAACAGCAGCAAGTCCCGCCATTTGAGCGCGATGACCAGCAGGCAAATGGCCGATACGATCACCACTTGCAGCACGTCGGCGGGGGCGATGCCCAGGATGTTGCCAAAGATGATGCTCTTCAGGTCCACCCGGCTCGGAAAAATCGAGATGAGCAACAGGCCGAGCGCAAAAAACGAGGTGAACACAATGCCGATCACCGCGTCTTCGCGCACCGGGGTTTTCATTTTAATAAACGCCATGGCTCCGGCGGCGAGCAGCCCGCTGGTGAAGGCGCCCACCGAGAAGGGCAGGCCGGCCAGGTAGGCCAGCGCCACACCCGGCACCACGGCATGCGAGAGCGCGTCGCCCATCAGCGACCAGCCCTTGAGGGTGATGAAGCCCGAGAGAAGTCCGCAGACGCCACCGATGAGCGTGCTCGTCCACAGAGCCGTGAGCATGTAGTCGTACTGAAACGGAGTCAGCCAGGTGTTCATGGCGATTCGGCTTCCTTCTCGCGTTCCGAGATGAGTTTTTCGCGGCCGACGCGGTCGAGGTATTCGAGGTGCCCGCTCTTGCCGAGCACCAGGGGGCGTTCGTCGTCGGTGAGCACGGTGATCTGGTGGCCGTCGTGGACGTTAACCGTGGATTGCTCGATATTAAAGTGCCGCAGCGTCCCGCCAAAGGCGTGGGTGAGGTTTTCCGGCGTGAAGACCTCCGCGGTCGGCCCGTAGGCGAGCACGGTGCGGTTGATGAGCACGACTTGATCGCAAAACTCGGGGACGGAGCCGAGGTTGTGCGTTGAGACGAGGATGAGGCAGCCCTCGGCGCGCAGTTCGCGCAGGAGCGTGATAATGGCTTCCTCGGTCTTCACATCGACGCCGGTGAACGGCTCGTCGAGCAGGATTATGCGGCCGCGTTGGGCGAGCGCACGGGCGACAAAAACGCGTTTTTTTTGCCCTCCTGAGAGTTCGCCAATCTGGCGGTCACGGAAGTCCCACAAGCCGACGCGGCGCAGGCTTTCTTCGACGGCGGCGCGGTCGACCGCTTTGGGCTGGCGCATGAAATTCATGTAGCCGTAGCGCCCCATCATGACGACGTCGTGCACGCTCACCGGGAACGTCCAATCCACTTCCTCGGCCTGCGGCACGTAGGCGACCCAGCTGCGGCGTTGGGCGTCGCGCACGGGGCCGGCGTTGATCGTCACCGCACCACTCGACGGCGTTACGAAGCCCATCAGGGCCTTAAACAGCGTGGATTTACCCGAGCCATTGACGCCAACGAGTGCGCAAATGGTGCCGCCTTCGAGTTGGAAACTCGCGTCGCGCAGCGCGGTGTGCCCGTTGGGGTAGGTGACGGTGACGTTGCGTGCGACGAGGGCGAGCGGCGGGGCCGAAGCGGTGGAGGCCGCCCCGGCCGATGCGGACGCGGGAGAACCGGAGTTGGCGGGGGACGGCGAGGGTTCCATGTTAAGGAGCGGCGGAGGCGCTGAAGGCGTTAACGATGGTGGTGGCGTTGGCTTGGAGCAGGGCAAGGTAAGTCGGCGCGGGTCCGTCGGCAGTGGTCAGGGAGTCGACATAGAGCACTCCACCGTAGCGTGCGCCGCCTTCCTTGGCGACTTGGCGGGCGGGTTTTTCGCTCACCGTGCTTTCGCTGAAAACCACCGGGATGCGGTGGGCTCGGACCTGGTCGATGACGGCGCGGATCTGTTGCGGGGTGCCTTGGGCATCGGCGTTGATCGGCCACAGGTAAAGCGGGCGCAGGCCGTAGTCGCGGCACAAGTACGAGAATGCGCCCTCACTGGTCACCAGCCAACGCTGGGCTTCGGGGATGCGCGCGAGCTGCGCGCGCACCGGGGCGTCGAGGGCGCGGATTTTGGCCGAGTAGGCCTCGGCGTTGGCGGCGTAGTCGGCTGCGTGGGCGGGATCGATGCGCGCGAGGGCCGCACGGATGTTTTCGACGTAACGCACGGCGTTCATTGGCGACATCCAGGCGTGCGGGTTGGGTTTGCCCGTGTAGGGGCCCTCGGTGATGCCCATCGGCTCGATCCCTTCGGTAAGAACGACTTGGGGCACGTTTTTAACATTGGCGAAAAACGGCTCGAACCAGCGTTCCAAGTTCATGCCGTTCCAGAGCACGAGGGAGGCGCGCTGGGTTTTAACGATGTCGCGTGGCGTGGGCTCGTAGCCGTGGATTTCGGCGCCGGGTTTGGTGAGGGATTCCACCTCGGCGTAGTCGCCGGCGACGTTGCGCGCCATGTCTGCCAAAATGGTGAAGGTCGTCAGCACGCGAGGGCGTTCGGGCGTGGCCGACGTGGCCGGCGCAGCGTGGGCGGCGTGAGTAAACCCGCCGCCGTTGATCCCACCTAAAATCGTGACAGCAGCCACGAAGGAGCGAATGAATTTGAAGGTCATAGTAAAATTAGGCTCACCTAAATCCGCGCCAATAATTAGGGTCAACTAATATTTATTGACGGCTTAAAGTAGCGAAGACTTCCAGTCTGCTCCGGAAGGCAGTTGTTAGGACTGAAGCAGGCTGGAAGCCTGCGCCTGGAGTTTGGCTCCAAAAGAAGCAGGCTGGAAGCCTGCGCCCGGCCATCGCGGTACGCCGCGGGTGGTGGCGCGGCCCCATTGCCCCACCGCCGATTCATTGAACAGCTAAACACCTGAATACTAACAAAGGAGCGGAATAAGCGGAACAAGCCCCAGGAATTCATTTTGGCTGGGTGAATGATGCCGGCCGAAACGAACCCGTCGAACCCCCAAGGGGAGGTGATTTCGCTGCGCCACTTGCAGGTGCAGGTGCTAGACAGCCCCGAGTTAAACGCCCGAGCGCAGGGGCTGCTTGAGGAGCATCACTATCTGGGCGCGGTGAAACCGGTGGGCGAGCGGCTGCTGTACGCGGTGAGCGATGCGCAGGGCACCTGGGTGGCGGTGCTGGTGTTTGCGGCGGCGGCGCTGCACCTGCGCGGCCGGGAGGCGTGGATTGGCTGGAGTGGAGAACAGCGCCGACGCCGATTGGCGCTGGTGGTCAACAACGTGCGGTTCCTGCTGCTGCCCAAGCCGGCGGTGCCCAACTTGGGCTCGGCGGTTTTGAGCCGGGTGCTCGGCCGGCTCAGTGCCGACTGGCAGTCGCGTTACGAGCACCCCGTGCTCGTCGTGGAAACCTTCGTCGACCCCGAGCGTTTTACGGGAAGTGTATACAAGGCATCCGGGTGGACCGAGTTGGGCCTGACCAAGGGCAACACGCGTAAGTCGCGCGATTACTACGAGCACCACGCCAAGCCCAAGCGCTTGTTTGTGCGCGAGCTGGAGCCCCGGGCCCGGAGAGCTCTTCAGGCAGGGCAGATCAAACCCTCGCTGGCTGCGGTGGAGGCGAAAGTTCCGGTGCGAAGTACCCTGAAGGCCCCCGATTTAATCAGCCTGGCGGAGGCCTTCCGGCAAGTGCCTGAATACCGCGCCTACATCGGGGCCTATCCCTTGCACGCGCTGCTGGCGATCACGGCGGCGGCCTATCTGGCCGGAGCACCCCGCGGCCAACGTGACCTGGCCGCTTTCGCCCGCCGGCTCTCCCCGGTCCAACGCCAAGCCCTCGGGGTGATCCGCCGCCGCGGCAAATACGGCGCTCCCAGCCAGCCCACCTTCAGCCGTCTGTTCGCCCGTGTGCAGGCCGCGCGCATCGAGGAGGTTTTACTCGCCCACCAACGCCAGGTGCGAGGCGAGCCTCCCGCCACCGAGATCGTGGTCATCGACGGCAAAGTCCCCAAGCACAGCGGCGGACAAAACGTCGTGACCGCGGTTACCTCGCCGAGCTTGTTTTATCTCGGCAGCGAGGTCGTCGCCGAAAAAAGTAACGAGATTCCCGCCGCCCGCGCCCTGTGTGAGAGACTCGATTTGGTCGATAAACTCGTGAGCCTTGATGCCCTGCATACCCAGGCGGACACCGCGCGGGCGATCGTACTGGAGCATGGCGGCGACTACCTGTTCACCGTCAAAGGCAATCAGCCCGGCTTGCAGAAAATCGTAGCAGCGCAAGTGCCCGATCCGGGCGCCCCTTTTTTGACCCGTTAAAAGATCCCGCTGCCGAGCAACGTACCACCCAGGAAAAGAAGCACCCCGTGACGCGCACCCTGGTGGCGCGCGAGTTGAGCGCGGAAAGCGCCTGCTTCCCCCTGGTGGCGCAAGCCGCGAGAATCTGCCGAAAACGCCACGGCAAGCCCACCGAGACCGTGGCGCTGATCACCAGTCGCCCCGCCGCCGAGTTGACTCCCGCCCAATGGCTGGAGGTCAATATTGCGCACTGGGGAATCGAAACCGGTTTGCATGCCCGCCTCGACGCCTCGCGCCAGGATGATCGCTGCCGATTACGCCGCCCGAACGCTGTACGCATCCACGGCATGTTCAACCGCTGGGCCAACAGCCTGTTCATGCACTGGCGCGGTCAACGAACTAAAAAACGCCACCTTTATACCTCCGACTTTATCGCCCACATGTCCGAAAATCATGACCGTCGCGCGCTCCGCGCACTTACCTCGGTAAACTTCCCGCTATGAATCGGCGCTGCCCATTGCCCACGGTAACCAGCAAAATCTTCGACATTTCCCTCGGCGTGCATTCTGTTGCGCCTTTCGCCCATGAAGAACTTCTACATCACGACCGCCATCGACTACGTGAACGGTTCCCCGCACCTCGGCCACGCCTACGAAAAGGTGCTCACCGACGTCATTGCTCGCTTCCGTCGTCTGATGGGCGACAACGTTTATTTCCTCACCGGCGTCGACGAGCACGGCCAGAAGGTCCAGCAGAGCGCCAAAAAACGCGGCATCCCGCCCCAGCAATTTTGCGACGAGGTGTCCGAGGAGTTCCGCGCCCTATGCAAGAAGCTCAATATTTCCAACAACGACTTCATCCGCACCACCGAGGAGCGACATAAAAAGGTCGTCTGCCAACTCCTTCAGCAGCTCTTCGATCAGGGCCTCATCTATAAGGCCCAATACAAGGGGTTTTACTCCACCCGCCAGGAGCAGTTTCTCCAGGACAAAGACCGCAATCCCGACGGCTCCTGGCCGGAGATTTTCGGCGAGGTCACCGAGATCACCGAGTCGAACTACTTTTTCAAACTCCGCCAGTATCAGGACTGGCTGGTCGACCACCTTAAAACCAACGAGGACTTTGTCTTCCCGCGCTACCGCCAGAAGCAGGTTTTGGAGTTCCTCGCCGAGCCGCTCAACGACCTGTGTATTTCACGCCCGAAGGAGCGCCTCGAATGGGGTATCACGCTGCCCTTCGACGACCAATTCGTAACCTATGTGTGGTTCGATGCGTTGGTTAATTACTACACCGCCGTCATCGACAAACCCGAGTTCTGGCCGGCCGATTTTCACGTCATCGGCAAGGACATCCTCGTGCCGCCACATGCGGTTTATTGGCCGATCATGCTCAAGGCCGCCGGAATCGAGCCGCCCAAGTCGCTGCTCGCTCACGGCTGGTGGTCGATCAACGGCGCGAAAATGTCCAAGAGCACGGGCAACTTCGTCGATGCCGCCGAGTTCGCCGACAAGTACGGGGTCGATGCCCTGCGCTATTTCCTGATTCGCGAGATGAGCGTGGGCCAGGACAGCGATTTCTCGCTCGCCCAGTTCCTCGCCCGCTACAACGCCGAGTTGGCCAACAACCTGGGCAACCTCGTTAACCGCGCCCTCAACATGACCAACCGCTTCGCTGCGGGTGTGGTGCCGGCGGCCGAGGTCTGCGAGCAAGCCGAGCAGGACTTGCAGGCGCTGTGGGTGAAAACCCGCGACGAAGTCCTCACGTTAAACGAAGGCTTCCAATTCCACATCGCGCTGGAGCGCACCTTTGCGTTCATCACCGCGACCAACGCCTACATCGAAAACCGCGCGCCGTGGAAGCTCGGAAAATCGGCCGAGCCGAAGGATCAGGCGCTGCTCAAAACCTCCCTCGCGACCATTGCCGAAGCGCTCCGTTTGGGCGTGTCGTTGTTACCCTGCGTGATGCCCGAAACGACCAGTAAAATCCACGGTGTGCTCGGTTACACGATGGGCGCGGTCTGGAAGGACGAGCTGGTGTGGGGCAACCGCCTCACCGGCTCCAAGGTGGCCGAGACCGCGATCCTCTTCCCCCGCCCGCAGCCCGAGGCGGTGAAGTCGGCCTAAAACGGAAAACTCGTTCTCTTACTCCTACTCCTGCTCGTTCCCGGTCTCGGTCTTGGTTTGGGGCTGGTGATCGAGAGAGCGAGTAATACCAATTCGCGATCAAGATGAGCTTAATTAATCGGGTTCTTGTGGAACGGATACCCGTGGGCAAGCACCCTGAGCTCACGCTCAGGGCGGCCACGTCCGTGACCCGGCTCGGTGTGGCCTTGCGCGTGAGCGCAGGGTGTTTTTCGGTATTCCCTGAGCTCACGCTCAAGGCCACGAGGAGTTTGTTCGCGAAGCGTGTGGCCTTGAGCGTAAGCTCAAGGATGCCTCCTCAACTTTAACGCTAATGGGTATAAGCGTATGAGACTGAGAACGCTTTCGATCCGATGACCATCTTGCCGATCAACCCCGCTGCGAACGCGTCGCCTGAGGCGCTGGTTGCGTTTTTACGCGAATGCCGCCAGGCGGCGCGCACGGACGGGCGGGAGCGCCTGGTGAGCATTTCCCTAAAAGTGGGAGCGCTCGATCCGCTGGCGGTGTTGGAGGCGATTTTCGAGCCGGGCGAGCTGCATTTCTATGCCGAACGGCCCTCGATTCAGACGGCGATTGCCGGGGCCGAGGCGCTACTCGTGCACGAGGCGAGCGGACCAGGGCGGTTTGCCTCGGTGCAGGGGTTTATCGACGACGTGTTGGCGCGCACGATAGCGGTGGGCGAGGTGGACGCGCCGTTTGGCGGGCCGCATTTTTTCAACGCGTTCACGTTCCTCGACGAGGTGGCGACGGGCGACGCGTTCCCGTCGGCACGGGTGTTTGTGCCGCGTTGGCAAGTGGCGCGCGCCGGTGAGGTGACGACCGCGGTGGCCAACCTGTTGGTTGCACCGGATGCCGATCTGGCGACGCTCGCCGAGCGTGTTTGGCGCGCGCATGAAAAGTTCAAGCACTGTGATTACGCGCGCGGGGATCGGCTGATCCCGCCTGAAAGTGGCATGGGCGTCTCGCCCATGGGAGCGAGCGAACGTGGCATGGGCGTCTCGCCCATGATTCCGGATTCAGCCAGGGCGGGACGCCCGGGGCACGGCGATCCGAAAACCATGGGCGGGACGCCCATGCCACCCCAAGCATCGCCACTTCAAACCACGCCACCCCAATCCCCTGGGCGGGACGCCCATGCCACATTTGGCCCCTCAGCTGTTTCGCTGGGTGGAACGCCGATCACGATTCGACAGGGCGCGAATCTCCCTCACTGGACACGCGAGGGTTCAGTTTATGCAGTCACCTTCCGTTTGGCGGACTCCCTTCCGGCTGCCGTGATCGAAACCTGGCGACAGGAACGTGCCCGCATCGAACAACTGGCGCGTAATACAGATAGCCCATTGCCTCCCGCCCAGGTTGATCGACTCTTGAAGCTGCAATCTGCCTCTATCGAGGCCGCCTTGGATAGCGGCCACGGGGCGTGTGTTATGCGTGCTCACCGCGTCGCAGATCAGGTCATGAGTGCCTTGCGCCATTTTGATGGGCAACGCTACCTGCTCCATGCCTGGTGCGTGATGCCCAATCATGTCCATGTGGTCGTGCAGCCGTTGCCAGGGCATGCGCTCGATAGCATTTTGCAGAGTTGGAAATCCTTCACTGCGCACCGTGTGAATGAATTATTGGGGCGCAGCGGCACGCTGTGGCAGGCCGAGTCCTACGATCATTTGATTCGGGACGAGTCCGATTACGCCCATGCGATTGAATATTTGCTCCGAAATCCGGAGCGTGCAGGTTTGGTGGCATGGCGCTGGGTGGGGCAGGCCCAAGGAGGCATGGGCGTCCCGCCCATGGGATCGAGCAAACGTGGCATGGGCGTCTCGCCCATGGGAGCGAGCGAACGTGGCATGGGCGTCTCGCCCATGATTCCGGATTCAGCCAGGGCGGGACGCCCGGGGCACTGCGATCCGAAAACCATGGGCGGGACGCCCATGCCACCCCAAGTCACGCCACTTCAAGCTCCGCCATCCCAATCTCATGGGCGGGACGCCCATGCCACCCCAAGCCCCGCTACCTTTCAGACCACCGAGGTGGGCGATTACCGCGCCGCCGTGACGGGTGGTCTGGCGGCGATTGCCGAGGGGGCTGTTAATAAAATCGTTCTCGCCCGCGCCTTGGACATGCGCGCCGACGCCCCGCTGCATCCGTTGCACCTGCTCAACGGCCTGCGCGAACGCTTTCCGGGTTGTTACAGTTTCTCGGTCGCCAATGGGCGCGGGCAAAGCTTCATCGGCGCCAGTCCTGAGCGGTTGGTCCGGGTGAGCAAGGGTGTGCTCGAAACTGAGGCGCTGGCGGGTTCCGCCCGTCGTGGGCAAGGTGCCAGTGAAGATGCCGCCCTCGGCGCCGCGCTTCTCGCCAGTGAAAAAGACCGCCGTGAACACCAGCACGTGCTTGATTCGATTCGCCGCCGGTTGGAACCGCTCGGGTTGGCGCTGGATTTTCCTGCGCAACCGGTGCTGCGTAAGTTGGCTAACGTGCAGCACCTTTACACCCCGGTGACAGCCGCTCTGCCGGAGGGCGTGAGCCTGCTTGCGGCGCTCGCGCAGTTGCACCCGACACCGGCGGTAGGTGGTACGCCCCGGGAGGCGGCGGTGGGGCGCATCGGCGCGTTGGAAGGGTTTTCACGCGGGCTTTATGCGGGAGCGATTGGCTGGGTAAACGCCCGGGGCGGCGGCGAATTTTTGGTGGGCATCCGCTCGGCGTTGATCGACGGCGACACGGCGCGTGTTTATGCGGGCGCGGGCATCGTGGCCGGTTCCGACGTCGAGCGGGAGTTTGCCGAAACCGAGCTGAAGTTTCACGCGATGCGTGACGCCTTGCGCGGGTAACGCCTCGGCGAGCCCTAGCTAAATCCGGGATAGGTTAAAGTGGGGCGCGAACGAGATTAAGCTACTTAAAGGTCGCCGAGTTGCGGGCGCAGGATGATCTCCTCGACCACGGTGCGGCGGCCGAGTTTGTAGACGTCGAAAAACGCCTGCGCCACGTCCGCAGCCGGCATGATGCGCTCCTCGGCCACGCCGCTGCCCGACCACGAGGGTGACCAGGTCGCGCCGGGGTGCACGCAGCACACGCGTACGCCGTGGTCGCGGGTCTCGGCGCGCAACACCTGAGCCAGCCCGGTCACGCCAAATTTGGCCGCGCAATACGCCGCGCTGTTCGGGTAGGCGCCCAAGCCGGCGATCGAACTCATGAAAAACACGTCGCCGTGCTTTTGGGCGATCATGGCCGGAACGAAGGTCTGCGTGACCAAAAAGGCACTACGCAGGTTGGCCGCGACGATGCGGTCGAAGTCCGCTACTTTCGTGTCCACAAAGGGCGCGGCGACGAAGACCCCGGCGTTGTTAATCAATACGTCGACGATGCCGAAGCGTTGCCCGACGGCGGTGGCCAGCGCGGCGACGGCGGCTTCGTCGGTCACGTCGCAGGGGAACGTCGCCACGGTGGCACCGGAGGCGCTGCAGGTATGGGCGGTGGCGGCGAGGTTTTCGGCGTTGCGGGCGACCAGGGCGAGACGCACGCCGGGCAATTGGGATGCAAAGACCTGCGCGATGGCCGCACCGATGCCTTGCGAGGCGCCGGTGATGAGCACGACGGGCGGTTGTTGGGCGGTGGCGCTGGCGGCGGATTGAATGGGCGGTTTCATCGTGGAAAAAGCTCAGCAGGCCAGGGAGCGGAAGTCGGAGAAATCGGCGGTGAAGCCGCCGGGCACGCCTTTGCAAATCACGCTGACGGCGTCGTGGGAATGCAGGGATTCCTGGTGGGAGCAGGCGACTTGGAAATCGGCGATGCGTTTGTCCTTGGCCAACTCGGCGTAGAGCAGGCGGGCGGCGTCCTCGACAAACTTGAGGTGGGCGCCGTTGAGCTCGGCGAAGGCCTGTTCGTCTTCGCGTTTCACCATCACCTGGGTTTCGGTGCTCAGCGCGCGCAGGCACAAGGCCTGGATCTCCTCGATCCAGATCTTTTTCCCCGCGGCCTCCTCGATGGTTAGCCGCGCTTTGCTGCGCTGCGAATGCGGCACGGTGTAGGCGCCGCGCAGGTCGCGGGCGTGCTCAGCGAGTTCGGCCGAACAGGGGCAGGCCGACGAGTAAACGAAATCGAAGTGGATAAAGCGGCGGTAGCGCCCCTCGGCGGTCATCACGCCCTCGAAGGCGACGTCGTAGAATTGGTAGCCCTCCAGCCCGCTGCGCAGGCTTTTTTGCAGCATGGGGTAGGAGAAGCGGATCTTGAGTCGGGCAGCCTTGCTCTCGACCTTGCGTAGATAGGCTTTGAGGACTTTGCCCATCCACTCGCCGGTGGTGACGCCGTCTTTGTGATCGTAGAACGAGCGCATGATCCGGCTCATGTTGATGCCCTTGAGCTCGGCTTGCAGGGAAACGGTGCCGGTGACGCTGGTTTCGAGGGTGAGGGTGCGGCCGTCCTTGGTGCGGTAGAGCAGGGGGAGCTTGAAGTTGGAAATGCCGACTTGCTGGATGGGCACGTTGCCGCCGGCGATGGACTCGGCGGTTTCCATCATGTCGGGCAGCGAGGCGCGGTAGGCCGGGGTGACCTTGAATTGGGCATCGTAGCTGCGTGGCATGCGGGCCTGGGCGCCGCTCGCGTTACGATGCAGGTACATGGGTTTCTTGGAGGACATGTCGTTTTTGGGTTTTGGGAGCGCCGGACGGGGATCGATAACCGTGTGCCCGCAAATTTACGGGTGGCCGGCGCAGAGGGAAATGTGGCGGAGGAGAGGGATGGGGAGCTGCGACGAGGGAAAGGGGCTGGGGCGACGACGGGTTTTAGGCGGCGTCGGGGCCGTAAAACTCGGCGAAGTTACGCGGCGTTTCGTAGAGTTTCACGCAGTGCAGTTGGCCGCGGGTGATATGGGGGGCGAGCTGGTGCCAGAAGGCGATGGCCAGGTTCTCGGTGGAGGGGATCACCCCGCGCAGGAATTCGACCTCCTCGTTGAGGTTGCGGTGGTCGCAGTGGGCGAGGATGTGGGTCTGGATGAGGGCGTTGAGGTCGGACAGGTCGATGACGTAACCGGTGGCGGGGTCGGGCTGCCCGCGTACCGAGACTTCGAGTACGTAGTTATGGCCGTGCCAACGCGGGTTGTTGCACGGGCCGAACTGGTCGGAGTTCCACTGCGCGCTCTTGGCGGGGTTGTGCAGGCGATGGGCCGCGTTGAAATGCGCCTGCCGGGTGACGATGACCGTGCCGCGGAGCGGACGCAGGGTCGGCGAGGCGGTGGGGCCGGGAGCGGTTTTCTTGGGCATGAGGGGCAGAACCGTGAGGATAAATCGGCGCTGGTCAATTCAGCGGGCGCCATGGCCCTGCGGGGTGGGCGGGCGGGGGGATTGATTCGTTCTCTTACTCTTACTCTTACTCTTACTCTTACTCTTACTCTTACTCGTTCGTCAGGAATCGGGTGGTTCTTATGCGTGCAGGGGAGCGGATGCTCCGATGTGGCATGATTTCGAAAGAGAACGAGAAAGAGAACGAGAAAGAGAAAGAGTCGGCGGCCGTGCGTCGCTTGGTCAAAATCCCCCCTTGCGCGGGGGCGGGGGTGGGGCTTGATCAGGCGTCTTATGGCGATGTGCTTTAGAATCCTCGGCAGCGGTAGTTCGGGTAATTGCGCCGTGTTGCGGACCGATCAGGCACGCGTGCTCATCGACGCCGGTTTCGCTCAGCGGAAGCTCCGCGATCTGCTGCGCGAGGCCGGCGAATCCCTTGAACAGATCGACGCGGTTTTCCTCACCCACGAACACGGCGACCATGCGGCCGGCATCGAGGGGCTGAAAAAATTTCCGCATATTCCTGTGTTTGCCAACGCCGCCACTGCCCGCGCCGTGCAGTCTAAGCTGGATCACAAGGTAGACTGGCGGTTGTTCGAAACCGGCGCGCGTTTCGCTTTCCGCGATTTGGAGATCGAGAGTTTTCACGTGCCGCACGATGCCCAAGAGCCGGTGGGCTTTACCTTTTCGCACGGGCACGAGGGAGATCTTCTGACACCGCGCCGGCGCCTGGCCTGGTTAACCGATCTCGGCCACGCACCCCAGCACCTCCATGAACGCATCCGCGACGTCGACGTGGTCGTGGTGGAGAGCAACCACTGCCCGCGCCTGCTCGATGCCGACATGAAGCGGCCCTGGCCAACCAAGCAGCGTATCGCCGGCCGCCATGGGCATTTGTCCAACGAACAGATGCGCGAACTGCTGGAGTCGGTCGCCAGCCCGCGTTGGCAGCAGGTTTTTTTCATCCACCTTTCGGGCGACTGTAATAGCGCCGCGGCCATCGACGCCGCACTCGTCGGCCTGCGCGCCCGTCTGAGTTGCCAGTTTCATATTGTTGCCTCCGGGGCTGGCGCCGCGGTCTGTAACCTATAAGCGGATTCACTAGGCTCAAGTGGCACAGCCTGAGCTCGTGCACCGGTTAACAAGAAGAGTTGACCAACGGTAGGCTGGGCGGCCTTTATGCCCACTTATGTCAACCGTTCCTTCACTTCGCCGCACCAAGATCATCTTTACGCTCGGGCCCGCGTCCCAGACCGAGGAAATGCTCGAAAAGCTCATTCTCGCAGGCGCCGATGTCGCCCGCCTGAACATGGCTCACGGTAATCACGAATGGACTCGTATGGTCATCCGCCGTATCCGCGCCGTTTCCAAGCGCGTTGGCCGCGAGATCGCCATCATGATGGACATCAAGGGCCCCGAGATCCGCACCGGCGATGTGGATTCGCCCATCGAACTCAAGGTTGGCGAAACTTTTGACTTCACCGTGAAGCCCGGCGACCGCGATGGCGGCGAGGAAATCCGCTCGGTTAACGTCAACTACAAGGACATCGTCAACGACATCAAAATCGGTGACATTGTGCTGGTTGACAGCGGCCTGATGCGCTTCGAGGTGCTCGAAAAGAAGGATAACCACATCCGCTGCAAAGTGCTCACCCCGGGTGCGCTCAGCTCGCGCCGCCACATCAATTTACCTGGCGTCAAAGTGAACCTGCCGGCCTTCACCGAGAAGGACCGCCTCGACACCCTCGTCGGCATTGAGGAAGGCATCGACTTCGTCGCTTTGTCGTTTGTGCGCGAAGCCCAAGATATTGTGCATCTGCGCAAGTTCCTCGCTGATCATAACTCCAAGGCCAAGATCATCGCCAAGATCGAAGATCAAACCGCTATCGCCAACCTCGACGAGATCATCAACGAGACCGACGCCCTGATGGTGGCCCGCGGCGACCTCGGTATCGAGTGCCCGTTGGAAGACTTGCCCGTCATTCAGCGCCGCGCCGTTAAGTCCTGTTTCAATGCCGGCAAACCGGTGATCATCGCCACGCACACCCTCGAATCGATGATTTCCAGCCCGGTGCCTACCCGCGCCGAGATCACCGACGTCGCCAATGCCGTTTACGAAAAAGCCGACTGCGTGATGCTCTCCGGCGAGACCACCGTGGGTAAATACCCGCTCGAGTGCGTGCAAACACTCGACCGCATCGCCCGCCGCATCGAGCAGGAAGGCCCGTTCGTTTTTGCCGAGCCTAACTTTGTCAAAGGCGACAAGCTTAAGCTGCTCCATGCCGCCGTTCAGCTTGCCCACCAGATGCCTGACACTGGTCTCCTGACCTTCACCCGCCAAGGTAACATGGCCGGTGGTCTCGCCGCGCTCCGTCCGAACTTGGCCCCGATCTACGCGATGACCAACTCGGTGGAAACCCTCCGCCAGCTCCGTCTTCTGCGCAGCGTCGAGCCGTTCCTCCTCGAGCACCAGGCTCACCCCAACCGCACCGTCGAAGGCGCGCTGGCGCTTCTCACCAAGACCGGCCACGTCAAGGTCGGTGACAAACTCATTGTCGCCACCGATATGATCACCGCCGAGCGCTTGGTCGATTCGATCCAGCTGCGCGTCGTGATCTAAGTCGCCCCGCGCGACCCCGATCCCCGCCAGCCCTCAAGGCCGCGCCACTCACAGGCGCGGCTTTTTTGTGCCCGCCTTTGGGTAACTCGCCGCCGCACCTCCCTTGACGCGGCGGTTGTCGTCGAGTTCGTTAAATTATCCACGCCTGCCCGGCCTTTGTTTCCCACCGCACTTTATTCGCAACATGTCCAACGCCACGCCCGCTCCTGCTCCTGCGCCCATTCCCGTCACCGTGCTCACCGGCTTCCTCGGCGCCGGCAAGACCACGCTGCTCAACCGCATCCTCACCGAGCAGCATGGCAAAAAGCTCGCCGTGATCGAAAACGAGTTCGGCGAGGTCGGCGTGGACAACCAGTTGGTCATCAGTTCCGAGGAGGAGCTCTTTGAGATGAACAACGGCTGCATCTGCTGCACCGTGCGCGGCGACCTCATCCGCATCCTCGGCCGCCTGATGAAGCGCAAGGACCGCCTCGATGGCATCCTCATCGAAACCACCGGTTTGGCCGACCCCGGCCCGGTCGCGCAGACCTTTTTCACCGATGACGAGATGCGAGCCCGCTACCGCCTCGACAGCATTGTGACGGTGGTGGACGCCAAACACATCTTGCTCCACCTCGACGATGCCGACGAAGCCCAGAAGCAAATCGCCTTCGCCGACGTGATCATTCTCAACAAGACCGATCTCGTCGCATCCGCCGACCTCGACCTCCTCGAAAAGCGCATCCACAAGATGAATGCGGCGGCCAAAATCCACCGCACGCAGAATGCCGCGATCGACCTCAAACACGTGCTCAACGTCGGCGGTTTTAACCTCTCCCGCGCCACCGAGCTGAACCCCCAGTTCCTCGAACCCACGTATCCGTTTGAGTGGGCTGGTGCCTACGCCCTGCCGGCGGGCGAGCACCAGATCGAGATCGGCCACGCTCCCGGTGAAGAATGCTCCCACGATCATGGCCACGCCCACGATTGCGGGCACGATCACGGCACCGAGAACGAACTCGATCTCGTGATCATGCCGGTCAAGTCGCTCGAAGCCAAAGATCTCGACGCCGCCCGCGAGGCTGCCGTGCACGTGTTTGCCGACTGGGAAACCGTGCTCAAAGCCGGCGACACTGTGGTGCCCGGCGCCTCGTTGCACCGCCTGCAGCTCACGGAAGGTTACGCCCGTTTTGCGCTTAAAATCGCCAAGGCTGGGCTCTTCGTGGCCTACGAACAGCACGGCGAGATCGCCTTCCACATCGAAGTGAACGGCGACACCGTTAAGCCCTCCTGGCAGCAGGATTTCGCCCCTGCCCACACGCACAACGACGCGGTGACCTCGGTGGGCATCACCACCCCGGGCGACCTGGACGGCAAGCGCCTCAACGACTGGATCGGCGAGTTGTTAAAAACCAAGGGCAACGACATTTACCGCTGCAAGGGCGTGTTGTCGGTGAAGGGTTCGCCCAACCGCATGGTTTTCCAAGGCGTACACATGCTCTTCGACGCTAAGTTCGACGCACCCTGTGGTGCGTCGCCGCGGACGAACACGCTGGTTTTCATCGGCAAAAACCTCGACCGCGCCGCGTTAACCGAAGGGTTTAAGTCCTGCTTGGTGTGAAGCCGCAGCGTTAGAAGCGCGGAACCCTGCGCTCACGCGCAAGGCCACGGGGACTGAGGCAACGAGGAGGGAGTCGTTGGGGAATGTATTTCCCTCGGAATGTGGTCCTGAGCGTGAGCTCAGGTATTCCGTAGGAGCCATCTCTGTCGCGAATAAGCACGCGAGAGCTGAGCGCGTTTTCGCGCAAAGGCGCTTCAGCCGAGCCAGCGTGCGAGTTCCGTATCCGTGCTTAAGGTGGCACCGAATTGGTAGTCGCGGTCGAGCAGCGCCGCGTACGCCGGCTCCAGAAAGCGCCGGCATTGCAGAATGACCTTGGCGCGTTGGCCGGGCGCGCGGACGAGTCGCCCCAGCGCCTGATTTACTTTTTGGATACCCGGAACTTGGTAAACGCGTTGGAATGCGCTTTCGCGGCTGTAGCCCGTGAGTGCGGCGAGGCGGGCTTTTTGCACCGCGTTGACCTCGGGCAGGGCTGGGCCGACCACCATGGCGTGGCTGATCCGGCCGCCAAGGGTGTCGATTCCCTCTGCAAAACTGCTGCCGAGCACGAGAAAAAGGGCGTCGGTGAACGCGAGGGATTCGTCCACCCACGCGGTTTGCGCCGCCAGGTCAGAGAGTCGCGGTTGCAACGCCACGCGTAAATAGGGGTGTGATCGGTTGAGTGTTTGTTCGATCGCCTCGGCGTAGGCGTAGCTGGGGAAAAAGACCGCCACGGCCGAACCGGGGCCGGGCTGCGAGCGGGGAGCTGAGAGCTGCGCGCTTTTTTCGGAGGCGGCGTGGAGCGCGGCGATGGTGTCGGCGGTGGTGCCGGCGTGGCGGGCGCGTTGTTGGTAGGTCGTGTCCACACGTACGTCGTAGGCGATCTCGTAGGCGGCGTCGCGCCACGGGGTTTTGGCGCTCACGGCGAGGAGTTTGGAGCTGTTAGCTGGGAGCTGAGAGCTTGGAGCTGGGAGCTTGGAGCTGAGAGCTTGGAGCTTGGAGCTCGTAGCGAGGAGCTTGGGGCTGGGATCGGCGAGGCCGCAGGCTTCGGCGAAGGTGGTGGCGGGGCCGGGGGTGGCGGTGGCGAAAACCACGCCGGCGTATTCGTTTAAAATTTCACCAGTCGGGAGTGCCGCATCCAAGCAAGTCAGGCGCAGTTCGCCGGCGCGGGGGCTCCACACCAGTTTTGGAAAGGGGGCGTTAAACCACTCCGCCAAAACTGGAATTTGCCAGAGCAGGTCGCGCACGGGCCGTTCCAAATCGTCGATGCCTGGCGGGTGCAGCGTGAGGGTGTCGGCCAATCGGCGCAGGGCGTCGGCGATGTCGTCCTCTAGGTCGAGATCGAGGGCCTCGCAGGGCTCGATGGAAGTCAGTAAAAGCGTCCACGTTTCCCAATCGCGTATCAGCGGGGCGGGGGCGCGGCCGTGGTCAAGTTCACTGAGGACGCGGCGGGTGTCGTCGGCTAAAAGAGTGTGGGAGCGCGCGTCGGCGGCGCGGCTGGGGAGGTTGTGCGCCTCGTCGATGATCAGGAGCGTCTCGGCGGGGTTAAAGCCGGGCTGATTGTAGAAGAGCGTGCGGTTGGCCGGCGCGAAGACGTAGTTGTAGTCGCCGACCCAGACGTCCTGAAAAGCTAGGGAGGTGCGGGTGATTTCGTAGGGGCAGATTTGGGCGGAGCGGCCGGCGGTGCGCAGCGTGGGCAGGTCGCGGGCCGAGTCCTCGAAGAGATAAAAATGGGCCAAACCCGCCTGCGCCCAACGCTGGGCCACGGATGCAGGGTGGTTAAGCTCGCGCCGATCGCAGAAGCATTTGGGCGTAAGGCAGTGCTCGTGTTTGGGGCGCACATGCCAAAGGGCGATCGGCGTTTTCGCATCCGTCTTCTCAACCACAGTGTCACCTATTAGGTGACACTGTGGTTTGGATATTAACCCTCTATTGTCGGTCAAGGTGTCACCTAATGGGGGACACTTTGCGCTGGGTTGGGTCATGGCCTGAAGCGTGCGGATGACCTGGAGTTGGCCGGTGGCTTTGCTGGTGAGGTAGAGCAGGCGCGAGTAGCGGCCGGACTTCATCGCCTCGAGGGCGCACTCCAGAAGCGCACCGGTTTTGCCGAAGCCGGTCGGCGCCGTGAACAGGACGTGGCGCTGCGCGGCCAACGCGGCGGCGAGGTCGGCTTGGGTGGTTTGCTGGCCTTCGCGCAGGTCGGCGAAGGCGGCACGGTAATCGAGGTGGCGGAGGCGTTCGCGCGCTTTTAACCGGAGGTTTAAAAACTCCGCCACCCGCTCCAGTTGCACTCGGAAGGGCGCTTCGTCGTTCGCCGTGAAAACGATGGTCTGGCTCAGGCCGCTGCCGGCTTCGACAAACACCAGCTCGCCGCGGATTTTCTCCGTAGGGTCGGCGATGCGGCGGAGCGCAAGGTAGGAGGCGAGTTGGGCGAAATACTCGGGGTGCGCTGCGCGAAGATCTTCCTCGGGGGCAGGGATCGGATCGAGGGTGGTTTTGATTTCGCGCAGGACCGCGTGATTGTTTCCGGCGGCCGGCAAAAACTGGTCGATACGGCCGGTAAGGGTGAGCGTCCAGCCGCCATGGAAAACCTGCCCGGTTAGGGGGACTTCGAAGGTGGTCGCTGGCGTGGCCACCGAGGCGGTGGCGCGGAGCTCCTGGTGCCAACGAGTGCCGAGGCGGGCGCGCCACAGGCCTTGCGGGCCGGTGTGATCGGAGGGTTCGCGCGGACCGATGGTGAACGCCGCGAATTCGCCGATGCTCAGCGAAGCGGTGCGTTGATCGAGGTCGAAGGTCATGCGGGAAAGAAGTTGGATTTCACCTCAATGGCACCAAGTCGCAACGAACAAGGATGTCTGTGGAGTTGAAAGTCTGTGGACGAATTCTGGACTTGCGGTTCATTCCTGCGGGGTGACTAAACCTCGGTATGTATCCATGTAACACCCCCACCCCGTTTTAAGCCCCCCCCCAACGGGTGGCCAATTCGGGCACCGTCAGCACCAACTTGGTCGGGACGACGGCGCGGTGCTGCGGCTGCAACTGCTCGGTCAGCCAGGCGACCTGAGCGGTAAGTGCGGCGATTTGGGAATCGGGTGACATGGGGCCGGGGTTACGGCAGGGGCCCGTGTCAATTGGAGGGCGACTCGGCGCGAGGGGGGATGCGGTCTGGTGGAGGTGCATAGCGTTGCGTGGCACCCTCCTTTGGGGACTTGTCCTTCTGTCCCGCTTCAAACAGACCTTGTCATACGGGAATAAAAAAACCGAAGCGACTCACAGGGAGCGGCTTCGGGTGGTATTTTTGGGGACGTTAAAAACTTAAAAATAGGCGTTTTTTACAAAACGAGTTGTCGCGCTGCAAAGGGGCTTCTTGCGGCTTTCACCCTGTCAGCTAGGTGGGTTTAACCCCTCCTTTGGGTGGTTAAACCATTTCTTTGGCTGGTTTGGCCTGCCCCGCTTCTTGGGGCGTTTTTATTTCCCGCCAAAGCGGGTCACAATTTCCCTCGGCGTGCACACCACGACGACGCCGACGTCGCAGCCCTTCAGGGTGATAGCCAACTTGGTCCGATCCGCGTCGCGCACATGGCTGTCGCTCGAAACCAGGAAATCGCATCCGGCGAGGGCGGCTTCGGCGATGAGGTAGGAGTCATTGCGCTCGGCCTCGGGGACTATCCCCCGGGCCCGAAGCTTGTCGCCGATGGATTCGATGATGTCGCGGCCCACATCGGTGAGCACCTTGGGGTGAAACTTCCACTCCCTAACCATGTTCTCCAGCGCATGACGAGCGAGTCGGCGGGTGGTTGCATCGGGGGCATCGTGACAGAGGTAATCGAGTTCATCGAGCACGGTGGGCAAGATCACGATTTTAGCCCCGGGAATTCTCTGCCGAATAACCTCCAGCGCGTCGTGGGCGACGTCACGGGGAAGGGCTAAATCCAGCAGGAAATTGGTATCAACGGCGACCAGTGCTGACGGCATGGGGTGCGCTGGCGCTACCGTAGATGATGCTCATGGCCCGATTCACGCCCGCCTCGCGCTGCTCGCGGCTATGGATGTTGCATGCCGCCCGGGCGGACGCGGCCAAAAGCGTTCCCTTACTAGAAGCGGGTTCTTTGGTCCGTTTGGTGGGCTTGGTGTTCATGGCTAGGCTTGTGCAAAAGTGTCGGCTTAATCGCAGAAAGGTCAAGGCGTGAGCCGGGTTTGGCCGGAAAGTCGCGCGGGATGGCTTGGTCCGTTGGTCGCCGATAGGGTCAGGTCAGGTAAAGACCCGACCGCGTCGGCGTTTTATCCTAGTGTAGTGTGCGAGAAATAGCGTAACTAAATTAACGGCCGAGCGTCTGTAGCTGAATGAGAAAAGCAGCCCCAGTTAATTTGAAGGAGGAGCAGAAGGCCGAATTGAGCGCATGGGCGAAACGAGGCGGCACACCGCAGAAGCATGCCCAGCGGTGCCGGATCGTGCTGCTTGCCGCTGAAGGCAACGGCAACGAATGGATCGGCAATAAGTTGGGAATGAGTCGGCAGAAGGTGGCGCGCTGGCGGGGGCGTTATTTGGAGTCGGGGTTGCCGGGACTGCTACGGGACCGTGCCGGGCGAGGTCGTCGCGCCAAGATCAAGCCGGAGGACAAGGCCGAACTGATACGGCGCACACTGGAGGAAACACCTCCCATGGCGACACAGTGGAGCACGCGGCGCATGGCGGCAGTCAGCGGACTGGCCGCCAGCAGCGTAGGCTTGATCTGGCGCAACCACGGAGTGAAACCGCACCTGGTGCGGGGCTTCAAATTATCGAAGGACAAGCGCTTTGTGGAGAAGCTCGAGGAGATCGTCGGGCTCTATCTCAACGCCCCCGAGCACGCCTTGGTTTTGTGCTGCGATGAAAAAAGCCAGATCCAAGCTCTGGACCGCAGCCAACCCGGCCTGCCTTTGCGACAAGGCAAGGTGGCAACCCAAACCCACGACTATAAGCGTCACGGCACCACAACACTCTTCGCCGCCCTCAATATGGCCGACGGAAAGGTCATCGGTACCTGCCAAAAACGCCACCGCCATCAGGAATGGTTGAAGTTCCTGCGCCTGATCGACGCGAGCACCCCGCCCGACAAGCCCCTGCACCTCATCGTCGACAACTATGCCACCCACAAGCACGAGAAGGTCCGCCGCTGGCTGGCCAAGCACCCTCGTTTCACGATCCACTTTACCCCAACGTCGGCTTCCTGGCTGAACATGGTCGAACGCTTTTTCCGTGATCTTACCGTCAATCGCCTCCGCCGCAGCATCTTCAGGAGCCTCGACGAACTGCTCGCTGCCATCGAAACCTACTTGGCCGATCATAACCGCTCGCCCAAACCCTTCATCTGGACTGCCAAGGCCTCCGACATCCTCGCCAAGGTTCAGCGCGCCCGCTCATCGATCAATAATAAGTAGTGTTATTTATCGTCCACTACACTAGGCTGTGGTAGAGCGCCCCGTTGGGGCGGTCGGGCCTAATTAAGTGCCATTCCGGCCCCCCTTTTTCTCGCCGGCCATGGAAAACCTGCCCGGTTAGGGGGACTTCGAAGGTGGTCGCTGGCGTGGCCACCGAGGCGGTGGCGCGGAGCTCCTGGTGCCAACGAGTGCCGAGGCGGGCGCGCCACAGGCCTTGCGGGCCGGTGTGATCGGAGGGTTCGCGCGGACCGATGGTGAACGCGGCAAATTCGCCGATGCTCAGCGAAGCGGTGCGTTGATCGAGGTCGAAGGTCACAGAGTGGCGGGCGTGGAGCGTAGAATGGGAATTGGTGGCTCCATAGGACCCCAGGAAATTACCTTACGAAAGGTGAATCTCCGTGTGGAGGCGCAGGTAATGCTCAAGGGCGGCGATCAGGCGGGCAACGTCGGCTGGGGCGGCGGTTTGGCCGACAAGGGGCTGGTTGATCAATTCGATGGCCCGGGGGCGGTCGGCGTCGGGGAGCGCTGGAAACCAGTGTTGTTTCAAGGGGTGGCCTTCGTCGCGGGCGAAACAATAGAGGCTTTTGAGGTAAACGATGTCGGGGCGGTCGGACGCGGCGAACGAGGTGAAAACGGTGCGCAGCAAATTAAAGATGGCCGGGTGGCTGTCGTCAGGGCCGGGGTTGCGGGTGACCAGCGTGGCCAAGGCCGAGGCGTGCACGAGGGACTCATAACGGCGGCCAATTCCGGCGTGGCGGGTGAGCAAACGGGCTTCTTTTACGAACCAGGCGTCCCCCGACGGGCTGCCTTCGAGCTGGAGCGTGACCTCGTCAAAGAGGTCGAGCGCGAGGTGGTCGGACGTGTTTTTTTTGGGGATACGCTGGAGGATGCGCAGCAGTCCGTGGACGGGAGTGAAAACGGAAAAAGTCCGGAAGGAGTCGGTCGGCGGCCAGGGGCGCAGCACGTAGGCGTCGGTGGTGAGGGAAGGGCCGGCCACGGAGTTTTTTTGAAATCGTTCGCGTTCTCCTACTCTTACTCGTTCTCTTCTGCGTTTGCGTTCGCGCCTTGTTTTGGCGCGCGGCGGCCGGATACGGATCGGGCAGGAGAACGAGTAGGAGTAAGAGAACGAGAACGATTCGGAAGCGGCGTGAGGGCGAAACTTGGCACCGCTTCGGCGGCGTGGAGCAGTTTCATCGCACGGGCTTCGGCGGCGCGCATGAGGCGTTTTTTGGCTGGCTGGAGGTCGTCGTAGCCGGCGAGGTGGAGCCAGCCGTGAACCACGTAAAGGGTCAGTTCCTCGCTGAAATCGCGGGCGTTTTCCTTCGCATAGGAAGCGGCGGTGTCGGCGGAAACGCAGATCTCGCCGGCGACGCCAAACTCGGGCTGTCCCTCGAAGGTGATGACGTCGGTGGTGGTCGGGTCGTCGAGGAAGTCGGCGTGGAGCTGGGCCAGTTTCGCGTCGTTCATGAAGGCGAGGGAGAGTTCGCCGGCAGGGCAACCGCCACGGAATTTGTCGGCGTGGGCATCGAGGGTGGCGATGACGCGGCCGATGGCCTTTTTGTCGATCCGCAGGCGCGGGTGTGAATTGAGGATGTCGAGGGGGCGAGACATGTGGCGGTGGACGGGAAGAGTTACGGAAGGCGCGGCGAGTGACGGAGGGTGGGGGCGCGGTCGATTCGAAGTAACTGGAGCGGTTACTTGGTTCGTTGAACTTCGCCGGGTTCCTCGGCGGCGGGGTAGGTCACGCGGCCGTGGAGCATGTTGAGCAGGGTGAAGGTGAAGCTGGTCTTGATCCGGGAGAGTTCGTCGAAGGTGATCGGGGCTTCGTCGAGTTGGCCGTCCTCTATGCGGTGGTGGAAAATCTGGTCGATGATTTCGCCTAGGTGCTGAGGGGTGACTTTGCGCAGTGAGCGTGAAGCGGCCTCGACGCCGTCAGCGAGGTGGATGATCGCGCTTTCCTTGAACCGTGGCCGGGGTCCGTCGTAGCGGTAGGTGGTTTCACAGACGGGGACCGCGTCGAGCCCAGGCGCGGTGGAGGTGAACGGGTCGCGGGATGGGTTGGACGCGGTGTGGGCGGTGGTGCCCGACTGCCGCGTGTGGCTGACCGCACGGTTATAAAAATAGCGAATCAGGCTGGTGCCGTGGTGCTGCGAAATCACATCGATGACGGCGCGGGGCAGCTTGTGTTTGATCGCTATATCCACGCCGTCTTTGACGTGGCTTTTGATGATCAAGGCGGACAGCGACGGGTTGCTGGAGTCGTGCGGGTTGACGCCGTCGCGCTGGTTTTCGGTGAAGTACTCGGGTTTCTCGGTTTTACCGATGTCGTGAAACAGCGCGCAAACACGGGCCAGCAGCGGGTTGGCGCCGATCTCGGCGGCGGCGTTTTCGGCCAGTTGAGCAACCACCAAGGAGTGGTGGTAAGTGCCGGGCGCTTCCAGCTGCATGAGGCGAAGCAGCGGGTGATTGTAGTCGGTGAGTTCGAGCAGGGTGATGTCGGTGGTGCGCTTAAAAAGCCCTTCGAGCACGGGTAACAGGCCGACGACGACCACGCCGGTGAGTAGACCGGTGGCAAGGCCGGCGACCATGTGTTTGGCAATGGTGAGGGCCTCAAGGCGGTCGATAACGCCGATCAAAAGGGCAAAGACGGCCACGGTCAGGCCGGCGAAACTGGAGGCGCGCACGACGTTGCCGCGCTTGCGTGTGTGACTGCCCCAGAAAATGGCAACGACCGAGGAAAGGAAGGTGAGCACCAGCAGGTCGAGGCGGTTGCCATAAATAAGGCTGGTGAAAATCGAGACGAACAGGGCCATGAAAATGGCCGAGCCGGCGTTGATCAGGATGGCCACGATTAAGGGCGCGATCGCCACGGGGGCGAAGTAGGGCAGCAACGAGCCGGCCACCGAGTCGTTCACGAAAAAGGGCAGGCTGCCCAGCGCATAACTGGCACGGACGAGAGCCAAGTTGAAGATGACCACCAGGGCGAGCAGGGCGAGGCGGCCGTTGCTGCGAAGGGTTTCCGGATCCTCGATGCGGATGTAAAAGATGCTGGCCACGAGCATGGCGAGCACGAGCAGCACGCGGCCAAACAGCTGCATGTTTTCCTCCAGGGAGATGTCGCCGTGGGCGAGCAGGTATTGGCGGTGCGCGGTGAGCATCTCGTATTGTTCGGCGGTGACGCGCACCCCGGGCTCGATCAACGTTTGGCCGCGGGCGACTTCAACGATGACCGGCTTGATGTCGCGCAGTGCCTTTTCCTGCAGCCTACGGGTGGCGGCATGGTCGAAAATGAGGTTGGCGGTGATGCCGTTGCGGAAAATCCGGTACAGGGGCAGGCCTAGATCGCGACCGCCTGTTTCAACCCCCAAGTTGATACGAAGGGTGTTAAAGGCCTGTTCAACCGACACTGAGGCGTGGCGGGCGATCGAGCCGTCGGCATTGACGATTTGGGAAACGGTCAGCATCTCGGCTCCCTCCACGCCCAACGTGCGCACGTCCTGGATGCCCTCATGGTGGATCTCGCTAAGGACCCGCAGGCCGGTCTCGACGAGGGCGGCGCGGGTGGCGCTGGGCCCAGCTGCAAAGAGGATGGCTAAGTCGGGAACGGAGACTTGGTAGGGCCCAAGGGCGTTGAAAGTCGCCACGAGGGCGGCGAAGTCGTCTTTGCGTTTGGCTGGCAGCACCGCTCCGGTGGGGTGGGTGCGCTCAAACTCATCCATCAGGGTGACGAGTTCGCGCATATGACCTTGGAATTGGATCAGTGCATCCAAATCGAGGCGGTAAATGGGCGGCAGGCGATCGCGGATATGCTCGCCGGCGAGGCGGGTTTTTTCGGCGCTGGGATAACTAAACGGGGCGCTGGCGAGGATGCGGATGTTGGCCACCTGATTGGGCAGGACCGGCAGAGTGGCGCTCGAAATGCCGACGAAACTGATGGTGGCAATGGCCGCTGCTGTGGCCGCAAATATCAGCAGGGTGACGAGGCGGTTGGTTTCCAGGAATTCCACCGTTCCGGAGACCGTGGCGGTCTTGCGGGTACGGGGTTGGTTGCCCTCGATGAGCTTGGCGAGAAAGGGGATCATTTCTGGTCAGCGCGTGGCGCCGGAGTCGTCGCCATTGGCGATAGGGTTTTTGTAGCGGTCGTAGGCTTCGATGATCTTGAGCACGAGCGGGTGCCGGACGACATCGGCGCCGCTGAACTGGTGGAACGCGATACCGGACACGTCGCGCAGGATCCGTTGCACTTCGAGCAGCCCGGATTGTTTGGCGCGCGGTAGGTCGATCTGGGTGATGTCGCCGGTGACGACCATGCGCGAGTCGTCGCCGAGCCGGGTGAGGAACATCATCATCTGCTCGGGCGTGGTGTTTTGCGCCTCGTCGAGGATGATGAAGGCGTTGGAGAGGGTCCGGCCGCGCATGTAGGCGAGTGGGGCGATCTCGATGATGTTTTTCTCGGTCAGCCGGGCAACATCCTCGGGGTTGAGCATGTCGGCCATCGCATCGTAAAGCGGGCGCAGGTAGGGCAGGATCTTTTCGTTAAGATCGCCGGGGAGGAAACCGAGCGCCTCGCCGGCCTCGACTGCCGGGCGGGTGAGGATGATGCGCTCCACCTCGTTTTTGAGCAGAGCGGAGATGGCGGCGGCCATGGCCAGGTAGGTTTTACCCGTGCCGGCCGGGCCGATGCCGAAGACCAGCGAGTGGGTTTGGATCGACTGGAGGTAGAGTTTTTGGCCGAGGGTCTTGGGTACGATGGTCCGGCGGTTGGTCGCAATCACCAGCGGTTTGGCAAACAGTTCGCGCAAGTCGTCGGCCTCGCCGCGCGCGATCATTTCGACAAAACGCACCAGGTCGGGGCTGCGGATCTGCAGGCCGTGGGTGCGGGCGTCGTTGAGGTAGCCAAACAACGCTTCCACTTGGACGATGGCTGCTTCGGGGCCGTCGATTTGCAACCAATCGTCGCGACTGACGAGGGTCACACCGAGGAGTTTTTCAACGCACCCGAGGTTGTCCTCCCGGCCGGCGTAGAGCAGGTGGAGGTGGCGAGCTGAGGGGAAGCGGAGGGTTTTGGTCGCCATACGGTTTAGGCGGAGGTGGCGAGGCGGGCGGCTTCGGCGGAGAGGCGCTCCCAGGTCGACTCCAGTGCTTGCGGCAGAACGCGCGTCTGCCCCAGGACGGGCATGAAGTTGTTGTCGCCATTCCAACGCGGGACCAGGTGGCCGTGGAGGTGGGCGATGCTGCCGCCCGAGGCTGTGCCCAGATTAAACCCGATGTTGTAACCGTCGGGCTTCATCGCGGTGCGCAGGAGTTTTTTTGCAAAAGTGATGATCGCAAAAAGATCGGCGCTCTCTTCGTCGGTGAGTTCCTCGATGTCACTGACCTCGCGCAGAGGAATGGCGAGCAGGTGCCCTGGATTGTACGGGAAGCGGTTGAGCATCAGGTACGACAACCGGCTGCGGTGAACGATGAGCGCGGCCCGGTCGTCGCCCAGCAGGGGCAACTCGGTGAACGGCCGTTTTAACTCGGGCATGCGCGGTGCCTCGATGTATTCCATGCGCCAATAAGGGTGAAGCTGCGACATCGGTAGAAAGATGGCAGGACCAAATAGTCCGCCGTGGCCAAAGTCAAAGCTCGTGCGGACGAGGCGCTATCGGTGCGGCTCGCGTCCACCAAATCGACGGCGAGCGGCGTGGAGTTTTAAATTGTCGCCGGGCCCGACGCTGACGTTGAATGGCGGTTTTCATCCTCATTCATGAATAATTTTAAGCCTTCCGTGCGTCGTCGTGTCGTGGTCACCGGTCTGGGTGCGGTCAGCCCGCTGGGGTTGAACGCCGTTGATACCTGGGGCGGTCTTGCGGCCGGCCGTTCGGGCATTGGTCCGATCACCCGGTTCAATGCCACCGGCTGCACCGCGCAGATCGCCGGCGAGGTCAAAGGCTTCGATCCCACCAAACCCCTCGCCCAACCGCTGCACCCGCGTGGTGCCGAGGGCGAGGCGCTCGTTTCGGTGTTCACCCCCAAAGACGCCAAGAAATTCGGTCGCTTCACCCATCTCGGCGCCACCGCCGCCGTCGAGGCGTACGCCGACTCCGGTCTGGATGCGCACCGTGCGTCGCTGAACCCCGAGCGTATGGGGGTAAACCTCGGCGTGGGCCTGGGCGGTCTGCCCGAGATCGAGGCGATGCAGGAGACGTTTAACGCAGGCGGTTTTCGGAAAATTTCGCCGTTTTTCATTATTCAAATCGCCCCCAATTTGCTCTCTGGCCAGGTGAGCCTGCTGCTCGATTTTCGTGGGCCGAATATGGCGGTCGCCTCGGCCTGCGCCACCAGCGGCCATGCGCTCGGTGAGGCGGCGGCGGCTATCGCCCGTGGCGATGCCGAGGTGATGATCGCCGGTGGTGCGGAGTCCACCGTGACGCCTCTGGCGGTCGGCGCCTTTGCCCAAATGCGCGCCCTGTCGACGCGCAATGACGCCCCGGAAAAGGCCTCGCGCCCCTACGACAAGGATCGCGACGGCTTTGTGTTGGCCGAAGGCGCGGTGGTGTTTGTGCTCGAAGAGTATGAGCACGCGGTGAAACGCGGTGCGCGCATCTACGCTGAACTGCGCGGTTACGGCGCCTCGGCCGACGCCTACCATTTGTCTTCGCTCGCACCGGGCGCGGAAGGCTCGCAGCGCTCGATGCGCGCATCGCTGGTTTCGGCGGAGCTGCCGGCGACGGCGATCGACTACGTTTCGGCGCACGCCACCTCGACTCCGGGCGGCGACGGCGAGGAATCGGCCGCGATCGCGGCGGTGTTTGCCGAGAACAAAGCCACGCTCCACGTGAGCGGGGTGAAGTCCATGACCGGCCACCTTCTGGGTGGTGCGGGTGCGATGGGGGCGTTTGCCGCGGTGAAGGCGATTCACGAGGGGCTGGTGCCGCCGACGATCAATATGGACAACCTCGACCCGGCGATCGCCGCCCTGGGGCTCAACGTCACGCCGAACGTCGCCGTGCGTAAGCCGGTGCGTGCTGCGCTGGCCAACTGCTTTGGCTTCGGCGGCACCAACTGCTCGCTGGTGTTCACCGCAGTATGATGAACTTCGACCGCCGCTTGCTCTGGTTTTTTGTCCTGCTCGCGCCGGTCGTGGTTTGGTCGTGGATTTCGCCGCACGACCGTTTCACGTGGTGGCTGGAGGCGGGGCCTTTTGTGCTGGCGGCGGTCTTGCTGGTCGCGCTGCAAAAGCGTTTTCCGCTTTCCACCTTGTTGCTCGTTTTAGCGGGGTTGCACTGCGTGGTTCTTCTCGTCGGGGCACACTATACTTATGCGGCGGTGCCGGCTTTCGATTGGCTGCGGGATACGCTGGGGGGGGCGCGCAACAACTACGATAAACTCGGGCACTTTGCCCAGGGCTTCGTACCCGCGATTTTAGTACGCGAACTCTTGCTTCGCACCTCGCCGCTGGGAGGCCGGCACAACGTCCAGCCGAGTCGCTGGCTAGGTTTTTTGGTGGTGTCAGTGTGTTTGGCGTTTAGCGCTTTTTACGAGTTGATCGAATGGTGGGTGGCGGAGTGGTGTGGGGCGGATGCCGAGGCGTTCCTCGGCACTCAGGGTTACGTATGGGATACGCAGTCAGATATGGCACTCGCGCTGATCGGCGCTGTGTGTGCGCTGCTAACGTTGGCGCGGTTGCATGATCGCTCCTTGGCGAAAGTTCTGGCGGGCGGCGTCGGGCTCGGTCAATGAAGGCGTCTTCTATGCTGTCGCGCCTTTGGAAAGACTGGACCGCTACCGTGCCCGCCTCGTTCTTGTCGGCGCTGCTGCTGTGCGCCGGATTCATGGGTTTCGTCGCCTGGGATCAGTCCCACTGGTGGAGCACCAAAGAGGACTACGGCTTCGGCTGGCTGGTGCCGGCGTTCGTGGCGTTTGTCGTGCATGACCGCTGGCCACGCATTCTCGGTGCTATCAAGGTATGCCAAGCTCCTGCGAGTCCGCGGGCGAGCGGCGCAGCCGGTTGGACGCTGGGTTTTCTCACTTACGCGGCGCTGGCCGGTGGCGCGCTGCTGTTTTTAATCGGCGCACTTTACCGCGCCGGAGCCGGCTCGTCGTATCCCGGAACACTCGCGCTGTCGTTGGGCACGGGCGCATTGGTACTGCCGCTCCTGTTGCTCAATGCGCCTGAACCGGCGACAGCACCCGTTGCAACCGAGCCCGATTCGGCTCCTCGCGCGCCCGTCGCGGTTCCAGGCAGCGTCGGCTTGTGGGCGGATGCACGGGTGAAGTTGGTGGTCATGTTTTTGTTTCCCGCGTTGGTCTGGCTGGTTTCGGCGCCCATGGTCTCGGTGATCGAGAACAACCTGAGCCTGTTCATGCTCAACCGGGTCGCCTCCGTGGTGTTTTTCGTTTTCGACACCCTAGGTTTGTCCATCGAGCAGCAGGGTAACGTTCTCAAATTGCCCACGGGCGATGTGGGCGTGGCCGAGGCCTGCTCGGGTATCCGTTCGTTTACCGCCTGCTTGTTTGCCGGTTCGTTTTTGGCAGCAGTGTTTTTGGACAAGCTTTGGAAAAAGGTTGGCCTGGTGATTTCGGCCATTGGTTTTGCCTTCTTAACCAATCTCGCACGCAGCCTGTTTCTCACGGCATGGGCCTACAATTACAGCCCCAAGGCGATCGAAGGTACCGTGCATGATGTGGCCGGTTATGCGGTGCTCGGGCTCACGGTGGCCGGACTGTTGTGCCTGCTGCCGTTGTTTAATCTCACGTTTGTTGCGGGTGGCGACGGCTTGTCCGCCGAACCGAAGGACAACGCGCCGAAGGCCGCCGCCTCCGACTCAGCTGCCGGCGATTCGCGCTAAGTTTTCGCCGCTCTCGATGATCTGGATTTACCGTTTTCTGTTTCCGCCGGCGATGCTGCTGGCCTCGCCTTATTACCTGCTGCGCATGCGGCGGCGCGGCGGTTATCAGGATGACTTTGGCCAACGTTTCGGGGCGACCCCGGTGTTGCCGGCCAAGCGTGCGGGCGTGCGGCGGGTGTGGCTGCAGGCGGTGAGCGTGGGCGAGATGCTCGCCATCGCCCCGCTGCTGGAGGCGCTCAGCGCCGATCCGGCCGTGGAGGTTTACCTGACGACGACGACCAGCACGGGTTATGCGCTGGCGCGCGAGCGTTACGCCGCGCTGACGGTGGCGATTGGGTATTTTCCGCTGGATTGGTGGCTGTTTTCGCGGCGCGCCTGGCAACGCATCGCGCCCGACATGGTGCTGCTCACCGAGGGCGAGCGCTGGCCCGAGCATATCCGCCAAGCCGAAATGCGCGGCGTGCCCGTGTTGGCGGTTAACGCCCGCCTTTCCGACCGCAGTTTCCGGCGCATGTTTAAGCTGCGCGCTCTGGCCGCGCCGCTGTTCCGGGGCATCACCCAGGTGCTGGCGTGTTCGGAGCACGACGCGGAGCGTTTTCGGGCGATCGGCTTGGCGCCGAAGGGCATCACCATCACGGGTAACATCAAACTCGACGTGAGTATCCCGTTGCTCACCGCCGGCGAAAAAACCGCGTTGCGCGGTGAACTCGGTTTCGGCGAGGAAGCGGTGCTGCTTGGTTCCTCGACTTGGCCGGGCGAGGAGGCGGCGTTGCTCGACGTATTTAAGGCGTTGCGCAGCGAAGGCCGGGTTGTGCGGCTGTTGCTCGTGCCACGTCACGCCGAGCGACGCGGCGAGATCGAGGCGCTGCTGCAAGCCAGCGGTTTTACCTATCACTTTCGCTCGCGCGGGCCGGCATCGGCGGGCGCGGCGGTGGAGGTCGCGGTGGGCGATACGACCGGAGAACTGCGCAAGTTTACCCAATTGGCCGAGTTGGTGTTTGTGGGCAAAAGCCTGCCGCCCCATCACGAGGGCCAGACGCCGGTCGAGGCGGCGGCGCTGGGTAAACCGGTGGTTTTCGGGCCGGAGTTGAGCAACTTCCGCGTGATCGCGCGGGACATGCGCGCGGTCGGCGCGGCGCGTTCGGTGGCCGATGCCGGGGAGTTGCGGACGGCCGTGCTGGCGCTGTGGTCGGATGCGCCGGCGCGGCTGGCGATGTCGCAGGCAGCCCAAGCTTGGCGAGTGGCGAACCAAGGCGCGGTGGCGCGAACTCTAGCCGTTATCCGCACGACGCTGGCCGGTCTTTAGGCCAGCAGGCGGCACACCGACTCGCTGATCACTGCCGCGCACAGGTTGCCGACTACAATTCCCTCCGTCTCGAGTGATAAATCGAGTGGTTCAGAGCATTTCAAATTAAGCTGTAGCCGCCTGAAGTAGCGCAGACTTCCAGTCTGCTCATCAGAAAAGCAGGCTAGAAGCCTGCGCTACTTCGAGCCGATCTCGGCTATAACCGTATTTAAAATGCGCTAAAGCGGGGATTCGGCACCGCCGATTCATTGAACAGCTAAACACCTGAATACTAACAAAGGAGCGGAATAAGCGGGACAAGCCCCAGGAAATCATTTTGGCTGGGTGAATGATGCCGGCCGAAACGAACCCGTCGAACCCCCAAGGGGAGGTGATTTCGCTGCGCCACTTGCAGGTGCAGGTGCTAGTGCTTAATTGCGTAGATTAATGATAGTATTTCTGAGTTGGCTTCCCTTGACCTCGCGCTTGCGCCACTTGAACGGCTTGGCATTGGGCAGGTAGGCGGCGACGAAAGCGTCAATGGCCTGACTAAGTTCGGCGACGCTTCTGAAGTTCGCGCCCCGTAGCGCCTTCCTTGTTAGTATGCCGAACCAGATTTCAACTTGATTGAGCCAACTCGCCGAGGTTGGGGTAAAGTGGAAGTGGACATTGGGGTGCCGAGCGAGCCAAGCGTCGCACTTTTTGTGGGTGCAATAATTATCCAAAATCACGTGGAGTTCTCTCTCGGGCGGGTGATCCGCCACCACTTGGTCCATGAACAGCAGGAACTCCTCCCGGCGCTTAAGGGTGGTTTTCTGCGTCTTGATCAAGCCCGTGGCCACATCAAGGGCAGCGAACAAGTTGAGTGTACCGTGGCGCTTGTAGGTGCTTTTGAGTCCCTGGACGATTTTACCATTGTCGGTCTCCACGTAACCGGTGGCGCGCTCTAGGGCTTGGATGCCAGGCTTTTCATCCACACTTATCACCAATGCCTTTTCCGGTGGGCTCAGGTAGAGCCCGACGATATCGGCTGCCTTGGCTGCGAACTGCTTGTCAGTGCTCACGCACCACGAGCGCTGGCGCTGCAGGCAAATGCCCTCCTTGCGCAGCACTCGCCAGACCGCGTGCACCGAGCCGCCGAGCACACGGGCCACCGCTGGACCATCCCAGCGCGCCTGCCCCGGAGGGGGTGGCCCTTCCAATAAAGCCAGCACCCGATCTCGAAAGTCCTCACCGTAGGTGCGCTTCGCGCCCGGCCGTGCCGCATCATCCAGCCCCTTCATGCCAAGCAGCACAAAGCGATCCCTCCACTTTATTACGGTGTTCGGCCTGGTGTTGCAGCGGCGCGCCACCTCTTGCACCTGCTCGCCACTCACGCACCCAAGGATCATCCGGGCGCGCTCAACTCGCTGCCTCGACTCAATCCGGCTGGTTGCCCGTTTTTCTAGGGATTGCTGATCCCCCTCGCTACAAGTGATTCGCACGGCTTTTCGTCCCATCTACAAAGCGGATAAAATATCACTTATTATTGCAAGTAAGCACTAGACAGCCCCGAGTTAAACGCCCGAGCGCAGGGGCTGCTTGAGGAGCATCACTATCTGGGCGCGGTGAAACCGGTGGGCGAGCGGCTGCTGTACGCGGTGAGCGATGCGCAGGGCACCTGGGTGGCGGTGCTGGTGTTTGCGGCGGCGGCGCTGCACCTGCGCGGCCGGGAGGCGTGGATTGGCTGGAGTGGCGAACAGCGCCGACGCCGATTGGCGCTGGTGGTCAACAACGTGCGGTTCCTGCTGCTGCCCAAGCCGGCGGTGCCCAACTTGGGCTCGGCGGTTTTGAGCCGGGTGCTCGGCCGGCTCAGTGCCGACTGGCAGTCGCGTTACGAGCACCCCGTGCTCGTCGTGGAAACCTTCGTCGACCCCGAGCGTTTTACGGGAAGTGTATACAAGGCATCCGGGTGGACCGAGTTGGGCCTGACCAAGGGCAACACGCGTAAGTCGCGCGATTACTACGAGCACCACGCCAAGCCCAAGCGCTTGTTTGTGCGCGAGCTGGAGCCCCGGGCCCGGAGAGCTCTTCAGGCAGGGCAGATCAAACCCTCGCTGGCTGCGGTGGAGGCGAAAGTTCCGGTGCGAAGTACCCTGAAGGCCCCCGATTTAATCAGCCTGGCGGAGGCCTTCCGGCAAGTGCCTGAATACCGCGCCTACATCGGGGCCTATCCCTTGCACGCGCTGCTGGCGATCACGGCGGCGGCCTATCTGGCCGGAGCACCCCGCGGCCAACGTGACCTGGCCGCTTTCGCCCGCCGGCTCTCCCCGGTCCAACGCCAAGCCCTCGGGGTGATCCGCCGCCGCGGCAAATACGGCGCTCCCAGCCAGCCCACCTTTAGTCGGCTGTTCGCCCGCGTTCAGGCCTCGCGCATCGAGGAGGTTTTACTCGCCCACCAACGTCAGGTGCGAGGCGAGCCCCCCGACAGCGAGATCGTGGTCATCGACGGCAAAGTCCCCAAGCACAGCGGCGGACAAAACGTCGTGACCGCGGTTACCTCGCCGAGCTTGTTTTATCTCGGCAGCGAGGTCGTCGCCGAAAAAAGTAACGAGATTCCCGCCGCCCGCGCCCTGTGTGAGAGACTCGATTTGGTCGATAAACTCGTGAGCCTTGATGCCCTGCATACCCAAGCGGACACCGCGCGGGCGATCGTAATGGAGCATGGCGGCGACTACCTGTTCACCGTCAAAGGCAACCAGCCCGGCCTGCAGAAAATCGTAGCCGCGCAAGTGCCCGATCCGGGCGCCCCTTTTTTGACCCGTTAAAAGATCCCGCTGCCGAGCAACGCACGAGCAAGGAAAAGAAGCACCCCGTGACGCGCACCCTGGTGGCGCGCGAGTTGAGCGCGGAAAGCGCCTGCTTCCCCCTGGTGGCGCAAGCAGCGAGAATCTGCCGAAAACGCCACGGCAAGTCACCCGAGACCATTGAGCTGATCACCAGTCGTCCCGCCGCCGAGTTAACTCCCGCCCAATGGCTGGAGGTCAACATCGCGCACTGGGCGATCGAAACCGGTTTGCACGCCCGGCTCGACGCCTCGCGCCAGGATGATCGCTGCCGATTACGCCGCCCGAACGCGGTTCGCCTACACGGTATGTTCAACCGCTGGGCCAACAGCCTTTTCATGCACTGGCGCGGTCAACGAACTAAAAAACGCCACCTTTATACCTCCGACTTTATCGCCCACATGTCCGAAAATCATGACCGTCGCGCGCTCCGCGCACTTACCTCGGTAAACTTCCCGCTATGAATCGGCGCTGGTTCGCCGAGCTGCCTCAGGATATTTGTTTTACATTGGTTCGGGCGGGCGTTCTTTTTGTTTTTCACACCTGCCTTCTGTAAGCGTCTGGCCGGAGACCCACTACCGCAGAAGGGCTGAGTAGGGTAAAGTGGCTGGATGAAAATGATCACAGCGGATTTGGTGGTGGACGAAACCAAGCGGGATACAAAGGGGCGGCGAATTACGCCGAAGCAACGGCGCGAGGAGTTGCTAAATGAGTACGAGCAAAGCGGGCTGACACAGGCCGCGTTTGCGCGGCGTGCAGGGGTTAATTATCCGACATTTGCCTCGTGGGTACAGGGGCGGCGCGAGCGTACCGCAGTGCCACTGCGCCAACGTGATCCGATTCGCACGCAACAGCAGGTGCGGTTTGCTGAAGTGAACCTGCCCGCCTCGACCCAGCGCGCGTTGAGCAGTGACGCCGATTCGTTGAGCGTGACGCTGCCCGACGGGCTGGTGGTTCGAGGGGCCGACGCGGTGGCGCTGGCTGAGCTCGTCAAAGCCTTGCGGGGGTGACTCAAGATGCTCGGCTTTCCCTCGGTACTAAAAGTCTTCCTGGCGATCGAGCCGGTGGACATGCGCAAACAGTTTAACGGCCTGTGGACTCTGGCCGAAGATCGGATGAAGGAGGATCCGCGCCAGGGTGCGTTGTTTGTTTTTACCAACAAAAGCCGAGACCGACTGAAAATGCTCTACTGGGACGGTAGCGGGGTTTGGGTTTTGGCCAAGCGCTTGGAGCAGGGCCGGTTTAGCCTAAATCCGGCAATAGAAACTAGCCAAAAATCACGCAGGTGATTGTTTGGCTGTCATATGCCGCCGTTTTTACCGCCGGAAAAAGCTCACCCCGAGGGTGAGTCAGAAAACCCTGATCACAAGGCAACGCCAAGCGATGCCGCCGAGGTGTTGATTGTGGATACACCCGGAGGACGTTTTCGTGCGCAGTTCGCCCCAGAGTTGCCGGTGAGCCCCTTGGGGGCACTGGTGTTTTTCACGCAGTACTTGTGTGCGACAGGAGGCTTCGAGGCACTGGTTGCGGACACGCCGCTTTGTTACAGCAGCAACCGCGCACACCGCCCTCGCGACGTGATTGGAACCCTGCTTTTGGGGATGCTCTCCGGGCACTATCGCTACGCGCACCTCGCGGCCCTGCGCGGCGACGACATTGCCCCGAGCCTGCTCGGACTTAAGTCGATTGTCAGCGAGGATTGTGTGCGCCGGGCGCTGGCTCGCATCGGTGCCGAGCAGGGGCAGGACTGGTTGCGGCGTCACCTCGACCAAACCTGTCATGGGTTTTTGGATAACCAGTGGATCCTCGACATCGATGTCACCATCAAGCCCATCTATGGACGTCAGGAAGGTGCCAGCATCGGCTATAACCCGCAAAAGCCCGGACGCCCCAGCCACGCCTACCACACCTACTGGATCGCCACCTTGCGCCTGTGTCTGGACGTGGAGGTGCACCCCGGCGATCAATCCGCCGCCGGACATGGTTTTGCGGGGCTGTGGGCGCTCATCGACCGACTGCCAGCCGAGCGCCGGCCCCATCTTTTGCGCGGTGACTGCGCCTATGGCCAGGAGGCGCTGCTCAGTGAAGCTGAAGCGCGTAAACTCAACTATTTGTTCAAACTGCGCCGCACCGCCAAGGCCCGCGAGCTGGTGGCCGCGCTTGAACGCACCACCACCACCGCTTGGACCGACGCCGGACAAGGCTGGCAGGGCTGCGAAAGCTGCCTGCGCCTGCAAGGCTGGAACCGGGCCCGACGTGTGGTGGTCTTGCGCCGTCGCCTCAACGACCAACGCCACCCCCGGGCCCGCCGCCGCCTCGTGCGCGAGCAAGCCGACCACGCTTTGCTGCTGAACATCCCCGACGCGGCCGCCTGCGAGCCGATCATCTACGAACATCAGATCCTCGTTACGAGCCTGCCCTACGAGATCCTTACCCTTGCCACCCTGTATCGGGAACGTGGGGGCGCGGAAAACCCCTTCGACGAGCTCAAGAACCAGTGGAGCTGGTCGGGGTTTACCTCCCAGGAGCTAAACTCCTGTCAGCACGCCGCGCGTTTGGCCGCACTGGTTTACAACTGGTGGACGCTCTATCACCGCCTGCTTCAACCCGGTCAGCACCACGAGGCGGTGAGTACACGTCCCCGTCTGCTCTGCGGAGCGACCCGGCAGAGCGAACACTCCGGTCAACGCCGCCTGGACGTGCGCTTGAGCCATGCCGAGGCACCTCGCCTGAGTGAACTCATCACAAAGCTGGCCAGATGGTTACATGGTATCCTTCATAATGCGGAGCAATGGAGTGTCGCCCAGCGCTGGGGGCAAATCGTAGCGAGGATTTTACAGGAAAACTTCCCTGTACTCGGCCCTGAACCGCCTTTGGCCACCGCCCCAAGCTGATCGCGCTTCCGTTCAGCCTGCCGCAGCACTCTCCACCCTCATCTATCCGACGGGCAACGCCCGCCGGCCGCACTTTCTATTGCCGGATTTAGGTTTAGTTGGCCCTTGGGCGGCAACGGGGTGAAACTCTCGCTCACCCCGGAGGCGTTGACCATGCTGCTGGCGGGCATCGATTTAAAAAATGGCTGCCAAAAAGCATGGTATGAGCGCGGCCCGTAATAGTTGGCATGTCATTTGCTATAAACGGCTTGAGTGTCATCACTGGAACAAGCCAACGAGCGGATCCGATTCCTTGAAGAGGAAATCGCGAACCTGCGTGCGCAGATCGGCTGGCTCAAACAAAAGCTGTTCGGCGGCGGGCAAAGCGAGCGCTTGGACCGGACGCAATTGCAGCTCGAACTCGGTGAACTGGAAAAGCTGGCCGAGGCGGTGGTGGAGACGACCAAGTTGATCAGTTACGAGCGGGCCCGGGCGGTGGAAAAGCGCCCGGTGGCAGCCGAAGTGTTTGCCAAGCTGCCGGTCAAAGAGACCGTGGTGATCGATCCGGAGGAAGTGAAGGCGCAGCCGGAAAGCTTTGAGCGTATCGGTGAAGAGCGGACCTTTGAGGTCGATGTGGTGCCGCCGCAGCTGTTTAAGCGCGAGATCATCCGCCCGAAGTACCGGGTTAAAGCGGACCGGATGCAGCCGCCGGTGGTGGCCCCGGCGCCGGCTCGGGTGGTGCAGGGCGGGTACGCCTCGGCGGGACTTTTGGCCTGGGTAGTGCTGTCCAAATATGTTGATCATCTGCCCCTGTATAGACTCGAGCAGATGTCGGCGCGCTGGGGTGCGCAGATTAGCCGCCAGACCATTGCTGACTGGATCCGCATGACGGCCGACTGTCTCGAACCGCTTTATAAACACATGTACCGGGGGCTGCTGGCGGGCGGCTATATACAAGCCGACGAAACCCCGATCAAATGTAACGACCCCGATGAAAAACGCGGGGGCACGAGTCAAGGATACCTCTGGGTGGTCAGCCGACCGGGTGGCGACGTGGTCTTTGACTGGCGACTGTCGCGTCGCCACGGCGAACTGACCACGTTGCTCACCGACGACTACCGGGGCGTCTTGCAGTCCGACGGCTATGAAGCCTACGCGAGTTACGCCCGCGAGCACCCGGAGGTCAGCTGGGTGGGCTGCTGGGCGCATGCCCGGCGGAAGTTTTTTGAGGCGCAGACTGAAAACCCAAAAGCAGTGCGGGTTGCGCTCAAGCTGATCGGCCGACTTTATGCCTATGAGCGGGGTTGGGACGAAGCCGGGGTTACCCAGGCGGATGTTCGCGCCGAACTGAGAGGTAAACACTTTGCCCGTGCGTTGCGCTGGTTGCGGGCGCTGGCGCAGCGCCTGCAAACGCGGGTCTTGCCCCGCTCGCTGCTGGGCAAAGCTTGTACCTACCTGCTCAACCAGTGGGAGCCGCTGACGGCTCATGTGCGCCACGGCCAAACCCGCATCGACAACAACCTGGTGGAAAACGCCATCCGCCCCTCGGCCATTGGTAAAAAGAACTGGTTGTTTATCGGCCACCCCGACGCCGGCCAGCGCTCGGCGATCATTTACTCGCTGGTCGTCTCCTGCCAACGCCACGGCAAAGATCCCTTTGTTTACCTTCGCGACGTGCTCACCCGCCTGCCCCGTATGACTAACCGCGACGACCTCGGAGCGCTGACTCCAGCGCGTTGGCAGCCGACCGGCATAGTCGAGTTGGTCCCTGCTACCCGCTGATCGCAGGCATAGGGAGCGTAGGCGCTCTTCGTATTGGTAACCATTACGGACCATGGGCTATGTCAGAATGGTTACCATTATGACATGGCTTTGGCTCGATGCTATGACTCATCCGAGGTCGGAGACCGGACGCATACTGCCTTCTGGCAGCATCAAGCACCCTGTCCGAACCTTCTTTTTCGCGGGCTATGGGATGGCTGTGAATCCGATCAGAATCGTAATGATGTCAGCCGGCATTGAACCGATGAACCGACCATCAGAAGTGGCCTGTCGCCACCCAAGCCCGAGATTGGTCAGTTTCCATCCGCGCGCTTTCGCGACAAGCACCGGATAAGCCGCAAGCGCATCCGACGCGCGATACCCTTGTGTGATCGAATCGCCGTAAGCCACATAACGCAGCCGGTCAGGCAGCTTCATCGGAAGAATTTGCGCGGTCTGGTTGACCGTCAGCCCAAGGAAATCGACGGACTCGGCGTAGGGGAGCCAGATTTCTATGTCGCGCAGTGGGCATCTGCGGAATACAATACTGGCACATTCAGAATTCCAGTTCCCGGTCCCTCCACCGCGTAATTGCTGGTTTTCTTGCCGTTCACAACCACGGCGCCAACACCGTTGACCGCGTCGCGGACACGCAGTCCGTTGGCCTGTAGCCGCGCCACAATGACTTTTGCATCCGTGCGAAAAATGTTGCGTGTGTCGGGCGCGTCATTTTCGAGACCATGATCTGCCTTTACCACGCGGCTGAATTGCGCCCGTTCCGCGTTCACATCCGCAACGACAGAACCGGGATAGCTCAGCTCCGGTGCATTCGGCGGAACCGCGCGCCCCCTCCACAGGCTCGTGCGAGCAGGAAGTCGCGATTGTGAAGGTGTGATCGGTGGAGAAAAACAGAGTGATTATTGGGGGCATTGGTTATAGCGGTGACCCAGCGAGAGTGATCGCGGCGGCTATCTGGGCATAAAAGCCTCCCCAAAGGAGCCACGTGAAGAGCGAGAAGAGCGCGGCTTTGGTGTAGGTGAGGGGGCCTGACGTGAAAAACCTTGGCGGGCGGTGCGCCTGTGGCGCTTGGGTTTTAGGTCATGCTTTTGGGGATTTAAAGAAAGGGGGGGAACTCAGGGGTGGAGTTCGATCATCTGATGGCATGAGAACTCCGGCGGGCGGAGAGTCACACGGTCGCCGACGCGCTCGAGCGAGAGCTCGGCACCCTGTGGCACGAGGCGCGCGCCACGGATGTTGGAGGGAAGGGTCAGGGTGACCTCGACGCCAGGCAAGGGAGGCAAATCCTCGATCACTTCCACGCTCTTGCCGCCGGATACGGTCCCGCCTGAGAGCTGTATGACGCCACCACGGTTCACCGTCGGCGCATAGAGCAGGTGCAGAACGTGGCGGTTTGCTTTCGGCTGCGTGGTGAGCGTGACCCGCGCGGTGGAAGGCAAGTTAGTCGAAAGCGTGAGCGTGTTGCCCAAGAATGCACGAATCGCCTTTACGATAAACTCGCGGTAGGCCACCGCCCCATAAGCGCGGTAATTCCGGAAGACCGGATGCGCAAAGTAGATGATGCTACCGTTACGCACACCGCAGTCGAAGCCCGAGGGCTCCTCCTGATTCGGTGTGTGCTGGTGGCTGCAGAAATGGTCCCACTTCCGATTGAAATAGGGATCGAATATCTGTCCGAGTGATTCACCTTTTGTCACACGGATACGATGCGAACGCTCATACATAACTTGTGGCATTTTGACAAAAGCGGCGCGTAATTCGGGCACGGGGAGAAGGTAGTCGTGGCCGCGATTGCGCTCGTTGTCCGGCGGATAATACGGGCTGAGACCGTCGTATTCCGCACCGATATCGAACGCGAATTCGGCGCGTTCTTTCCAGAGCCCGCTCTCGCCGGAGAGGATCAGTTTGCCGCCCTGGGCGAGGTAGGTGTCGAGCTTAGCTTTCAGCGCCGCATCAATCCGGATGTCGTCGGGTAGAACAAGCGCCTGGTAGCGGGCGAAATCCATCGTCCGATCAATCAGTCCGAAGAGAAAATGGCTCTCCAGGAAGACGCGGCACGATCCCTCGTCGGAAAGCGCTTCGCGTTGGGTGCGGCTTTCGGCTTCACTGGAAAGAATGGCGAGATCGAAGACCTGCTCGGCGCCGACGCACCATGGTTCCTTGTCACGAACATCGCGGTAGGCCTCGCCGATGATTTCGTAAGTCGAGGCGTCGAGAGTGCCATTCGGGTGAAGCTGGTCTCCGACGCTGCATTTTGCACCGTAGGCCAGCATCGCCGCGCATTCGTAGCGGAGGGCATTGGGATGTTTGTAGCCGCCGAATTCGCCCCACGTGGTGTGAAATTTTCCCGTCATCCCGAGGAAGTCGAGCGGAAGGTTGCAGGCATACTTGGCAGACATCGGGAAGTGGTCGTAGCCCCAGCCGCCGGTCGGGAGGGACTCGAGTTCCAGATGGCTGAAATACGGTAAAATATCTTGGCGCCCTCGCGAAATGTGACCGGCGTTGTGGATGATCGGCATATCAGCACGAAGCGATTTTGCTGCCTCGGTGGTGCGCTGATAGTATTTCTCCAGGGCAAGCCGTGAAGATTCCTTCCGATCTTCCTCCTTTTCGGGATCCAAGCCGTTGGCTTTCATGAAGTCGAGGCTCCAGCGCCCGCAGGATTGGTTCTGGTTGATGATGTCGAGGAAGATGCCGTCGCAATCCGGAAACAGGCGAACCGCTTCGCGAATCTGCGCGCAGAGGTAATCAAGGTAGGGGCTGTGAAAATCCATCAAGTGGAACCCGGCCTGGAGCGAGCTCTTGGCCCAACCGGTATAGGTGCCGTCCTTGTTTACCTCGCGCCATTCAGGATGGTCGTAGGAAGCGAGGTTATCCACGCCTGCGGAGAGGTAGACCGGTGCGTTGATGCCCGCCTCCTTAGTGGCCTCGTATTGCTTGCGCAGCAGGTCGACGGAAAGTTTAGGGTGTATTTTTCCGACTTTGGTCGGATGGTAGCTCCAGCCATGGTGGCACTTTGAAAACAGCGTGATCGAGTCGACTGCGGCGGTCTGAAGCGTTTCCTGCCAGCGCTTTTTGTCGAATTTTTGCCCGATGCCGAGAATGTGCGGCGAAGTGTGGAAGTCGAGGTGGATCTGGCGGTAGCGGAGTGGATGTAGGGTTGGAGTCATTTCGAGATTTGCTTAGGTTGAGGTGATCGGGATGTCGTGACTATTTTGCCTCTAGGGCTTAACATTTCAGTTTTTAAAGAATTCGTTTTCGATGATCAGGCAGAGGGTGTGATAAATGGGGAGGTGGAGTTCATGGATTTCCAAGGTGCGGGTGCCGGACACGCGGTGGCATAAGGTCGCAAAGCCCGGCTAGGCTGCCGCTGGATTCGTCGGTCAGTCCGAGCACCTTGAGCCAGCGCGCACGAGCGACTTCGGCGGCTGTGTAAATATTGGCGGCGTTTGCCGGTGGTAGAGATGCCGATGAGCAGGCTGCCGGGCCGTCCGAGTGCAATGACGAGCTGTGCGAATTCAAGGTTGTGATCGATGTCGTTGGCGACGGCGGGGCGCAGCGCTGGAAAGCCGATGAGCGGGATGAAGGGGACCGCTTGTTGAAGCTTGTCGGCAAGCTCCGAGGGGAGTCCGGAGCGTTGTTCCGAAGAGAGCGGGCGGCGTGACTCGAAGTCTTCAAGGAGTTCACCTGCCCAGTGGTCGTTGCCGTGCTGCTGTTCATTAGTCCACGCGAGACCGACACTTCCAGTCCTGATACAAGCGCCAGAGGAAGAAGAGGGCGATGGCGCTCCAGCAAATGCTCCATACCGGAATGTAGCGGTAAGCGTAATCGCTGCCGTCGTGGAGGTACTTCATGAGGTCGAGAAAAAGCCCGCCTAGGAGTCCACCCAAGATGGAGGCCAGAGCGCGCACCAGCGCGTTAGCCGAGCAGAACTGTCCGAAGCGATCCAGCGGCAGCACGCGCATGTTCATCGGCATCAGCATGGCCTCGGTGAGGACGGTGAAGGGGAGATTGATAGCGCTGATCGAGATCGCGATGTTGAACGCGGTGGCGGGGGAAAAATCGAAGAACAGCCAGACCAGGCCTAGGGGCAGAAAAAACAGGTTCACCAGCTTCACCCACACCAGTACCCGCAGGGGATGGAAGCGGTCGCCTAGCACCCCGGCCGGGACGGTGAGCAACATGTTCATGAAGCTCACGGCGCCGCCGATCATTCCGATCTGCGCGAGGTCGAGCCCAATATCTTTTTGTAGAAAAACATTAAAAATCCCGAGCGTGCCCGCGATGGCCCAGCAGGCAGTGCACAAAAATAGATTCCAGTAGTAGCGCTGGCTGTAGCACTCGGTGATGTAGGTTTTTATCTGGGCAAGAAAGCCGCTACGTGCTTTTTCTTCGAGAGGCAACGGAGGGTATTCGCCCTCCTTCACCTTCCAGCACATGAGGCCCATGCCGATGGAATACACGATGGCCGCACCCACGTAGATTTCGGTCATGTGGGTCGACGCATGCTTGAAGATGAAGAACCCAAAAATCATCGACTCAAAGTTCGATACGACACGGAAAAGACCAAGAAAGCGTCCCATGAAATTGCGTGGGACGACGTCATTGAAAAGATACCAGAAGACCGAGTTCACGAACATGTCGAAGAACTTGAAGGCCACCATAAAAACGCCAATGCAGGCGATCGTAACTGTGGACTGCGTAAGCCCCCAAGTGGTGGGCATGAGGCCATGCAGGGCTTTGCCGATCTGCTCGGAAAAGCCAAGCAGCAGAAGGCAGCCGGTCAAAAACGGCAGCGTGTAGAGGATGTAGGGAATCCGGCGCCCCAGCGGCCCGCGGTGGCGGTCGCTTTTGAAGCTCACCCAAGGGGACACCGTCATATTAAGCATACCAGGAAGCGTGGTCATTATCAGCGCAATGGCCCAATTCGGCGCCTCCAGACTCCGCAGCTTGAGCGGTATGAACGCCGGGTTGAGAGACTCCATGGCTTGGAAACAAAAGTCGCCCCAAAGTAGCCAGCCGAACAACGCCACCACACCTGACTTGGTGTAGGTCAACGTCCCAACGCTGAAGCGGTTCGAGGACGATACGGGCTGGGGCGGCTCTTGGGTAGATTCTTTCATTAGGGTAATATAGGTAGTTTAAAGAAAAGCAGGTAACACCATTATGTGAAGGGGCAAAATTCGAAACATAATTCATGTTTATCGTCGCAACCTGCCCTCCACGCCTAATTCCTTCCCCAAGCGGCAGCTGTTGCCTTCCTGGAAACGGCTCAAGATACGGACGGTTTGGGGCATTGCGGCAAGGCCCTGTTCGTATTGTCGCAACTGGGTAGCCATTAAATTCACAGCCGCGGCACCGATCAGGGCTCCGGGATAAACGAGACCGGTAAGATTCTGGCTGCGGGTTGGGGGGGCGGAAGGAGTGCCCCATTCCATTGATAACGGGCCATCGAGATCGAGCAGGAAAAGGTCGGGAGGCATGGGGTGGCTACACGGCAACGCCTCGCGCCAACGGACGACTTCGCCCAGCGCGGTCACCACCACGTCCGGACGGAATTCGCGGCACCAACGGCGGAACTCCTGCTCCGCACCCGGGCCACCCAAACGCAATGAGGGAACTTGATGCTTCGCAGGCAGCCATAATTGGCGCTCAATGAAGGCGCCCATCCACTGGCAGGCGCGGGCGTCAGGAGCACTAGGGCCGACCATACCCGGCTGCGTATAGCCCGCCGCAAGCAACCTCGAGAAGACGCGCTGCATCTCGTCGTAATGGTGCTGGGCCGCCCGGTGAACTTGAGTGAGAGGTTGGCAATAATCCGCAGCGGCAACCGCCAGATTATCCAAGGGCATTGCGATGGGAGCACATTCCGCCGCCAAGGGCCCGAACACCACGCCGTTCACCCCGCGGGCGCCGAGAATGCTGCCGATACGCCTCCAGCCCGGATTAGCGGGATTCACGTGAAAGTAACCCGCTGTGAGGTCCAACGTCTTTGCCCGTTCCCGCACTCCCTGCCAGATCGCGGCCATCCATGGCCGGTTCTCCAAGCTCGCTTCCGGTTCGCCGCAGAGAAACATAATCATTGCTCGGTAAGCGACCCGGTCGCCGCGCCTGCTGACGTTCCAGGCCGAATGGAACGGATTGCGCCGGTAGCCCTGCTTTTGCAGAACCGCTAGCACCCGTAAACGCGTTTCTTTCGCGACCGTGGGATGATTGTGGATCACCCGGGACACGGTCATGCTCGACACTCCGGCCTCTTTGGAGACTGAAATGAGGGTCGCCTTCATGCCCGGATCATCTCCTTTTGGGGCGCGCGCAGCGTGCGCCCCTCCACGAACGAATCGGCGAAAGTCTGCACAATATCGGCCCGAGCAGGCAGTCCGGTTTCGCCGTGGTAGAGCATCGCGGCCAGCGTATCCACCGCACTGCGCCCAAGTTCCGCGCCCGGTTGCGGGATCCCCGCAGCATGCCGGGTCGCCGGAAGATTCTTGCGAAGGCCGAGGTGAAAATAGCCGACCTCCTCCGGGATTCTCAGCCCTTCCTCGTGCAGCCATGCCAGATACTCGGCGATGCCGCCGCTCACGACCACATCCGGGCGATATCTCCGGAACCACAGCAAATACGCGGCCTTGCACGGGGCGAGGTCTCCCTCCATTACCAGTCGCAAAGGCGGCACCTCCAGCGCCTCGGGAAACGATTCGCGACAGGCCAAAAAATCCGCAGTGTGCCGGCTACCACCGATTTTTTCTGTGACCAAGCTGCCGACATAGCCGGGCCGCCGATAGCCACGCTGGCGCAGCTCCTCCATGACGTGGCGCATCGTTTCAAATCCGTGTGAGGCCAACGTGTGCACCGGCGGGTGATCTCCGGTAAAGCCGATCGCCACCACCGATAGCTCATCCCATGGCAGCTTGACCGGTGGCGAGCCCGGCGGGAAGCGCGCAAGGATGATCGCCCGGATGCCGCGCTTGCGGATCTGGTCCACCGTGCGCTCCGAGCCATCGGTGCGGTGATTGAGATAGAAAATCTCGATCGAGAATCCGAGCTCGCGCGCCCGCTGGCGCGCCGCAATCCAGGCGGCGGTGAGGAAAAAATTCTTAGCATATTCCGCGCGGCTGTGGCCGGCCAAGTAGAGCATCGGCATGCGAGAAAGCCTGGCCTCGGGGTTGCGCACGCGAGCCATCCACTCGCCCACCAGTGGATTGAGCAGGAACCCGATTTGTTGAGCCGCAACCTGCACCTTTTCCCGGGTAGCCGAGCTGACCAGCGGGCTGCCCTGTAATGCGCGGTAAATCGTAGCTCGGGAACAACCGGTAATGGACTTCAATTTATGGAGTAGCTCGGCGGACATTTTAGTAAAAGCGTGACCTGGGTCGAATGGCAGCACGAGAAAATACGCCGATCATCAGAGACTGCCGCACCACGTTTGAAACAGGGTATCGCTAAAGGCGGGTAGTTTTCAGGAATGCTCAGCAAAAAGACGATTTATGGTAGTGGGTGAGGTGTAAAATGAAAACCACCAACTGAAGGAATAAAGGGAGGTCCTAATTTCATTTCCTGATGTGATTTTTAATCATCCCGCTGAGGCGAGTGTGAGTGCACTCGCAAAAAGCGTGGGTTAACAGGTGTTTAATATTATGGTTTCACGCGGTTTGAGTCCGGGGAAGGAGCGCTCAGGCAGTGCATTGAGCCCGACCGGTGACCAGTTGCACGCAACGGCACAGGTTGTAGCACCGGTTCATCATGCCGATCTGATACTCGTTGCGAACCCGGCCGACTCCACGGTTAGAAATGCGCCCGAGGGACTTTTCCATGAACGCAAAAGGGTGTTCGACCCGCGCCCGCGCCTTCGACTTGCGGGTGTTGGCCAGCTGTTGCTCTTCGGTCAGTGGGGCCGCTCGGCTGCCTTTCTCGTGGATGTAATTGTGCACGCCTTTGGCCAGCAGGTCCGCTTCGATTTTCTCACCCGTTTAGGCCGAGTCCGCATGCACCGCACTATCACCGGGGGTGAGCAAATCCGCCATCACCTGGCTGTCGTGGGTGGAGGCCGGGGGCACGATAAACGCATGAATCATTTTGGTTTTGGCGCCCATTTTCACGTGATTCTTGTAGCCGTAAAACGACTGGCCGTTTTTCTGCGTCCATCTCGCGTCTACATCTTTACGCGCCAGTTTATTCGGCTGCTTGAGCCACCCCGGCGGAGTCTCGCCTTGTTTGATCTTCGTGTTGTCTTCACGCGAGTTGCGCTGCTTCGGCACCGCGACAAACGTGGCGTCCACCATGACGCCCTCCTTCACCAGCAAGCCCCTTTCGGCCAACTGCCGGTTGAACGCCTCGAACAGCTCCCGGGCACCATCCGCCTTGGCCAACTGATCGGCATACAGCCAAATCGTGCGGCTGTCCGGCACCGCGTCGCCCAAACCGAGTCCGGCGAAGCGCAAGAACGACAAGCGGTTCCTGAGTTGATACTCCATCTGCTCGTCGGAAAGATTATACAGGCGTTTGAGCACCAGCACCCGCACCATCACACCGGCATCCCACGGCTTGGCTCCGCACGGTGCTTTTTTGTCCGCCCCCGCACGCCAGATTTTTCCGGCCACCACCACCAATGGCTCCCACCGGATATATTTGGCCAACTCCACCAGGCGGTCGCCGTGCTGCGTCAAGGACTCCAGCGACGCGTGATCTCCAAAGAATGTATATTGATTCAGGCTCATTGAGATATACGCTATGCATAACTTATGTCATTGTTCATCATTTATATGCTAAATTTAGGAGTTCCCTAAAGCATCACCTGACCGGCGAAGGAAAATAATATGAAGAAGGTAGCGCGCGAGCAAATGCTGGGGCTTTTACAAGACGAAGAACCTCTCAAGGAGATGTTGCTGTAGATGATTCAATCGGCGTTGGAAGCCGAGATGGACGAGGCGCTTGGGGCCGGCAAAAATGCACCCAGCGATGGAAGGCGAGGCTACCGCAGTGGCCACTAACGCCGGAAGCTGCCCACCCGGCTGGGCACACTGGAGCTGCGTGTGCCGCAGGACCGGGATGGACTGTTTACCACCGAAGTGTTCGCGCTTTACCAACGTAGTGAGAAGGCGCTGCTTTAAGTGCTCGCCGAGATGTATGTGCAAGGGTTTCCACGCCTAAGATGAGGGTCGTAGCCGAGGAACTGTGCGGGCATGGCCTTCAACCCGAACGCCGCAGTTGAAGCGCGATTTGTCATTCGCAAGAGGCGGTACAATTCCACTTCTGCTTCCTGGCGGAACATGTTCGAAAGCTTTTTTCGCGACCTTACCGTCAATCGACTCCGCCGCATCATTTTCGAGAGCCTCGACGAAATGCTCATCGTCATCGTAACCTATTAAGCCGATCACAATCGCTCGCCTAGCCCTTGTTCTGGACGGCCAAGGCCTCCGACATCTTCGCCAAGGTTTAGCGTGCACGCTCTACCATTAAGAATAAGTAACGACATTTGTCGTCCACTACACTAGTGTAGTGTGCGAGAAATAGCGTAACTAAATTAACGGCCGAGCGTCTGTAGCTGAATGAGAAAAGCAGCCCCAGTTAATTTGAAGGAGGAGCAGAAGGCCGAATTGAGCGCATGGGCGAAACGAGGCGGCACACCGCAGAAGCATGCCCAGCGGTGCCGGATCGTGCTGCTTGCCGCTGAAGGCAACGGCAACGAATGGATCGGCAATAAGTTGGGAATGAGTCGGCAGAAGGTGGCGCGCTGGCGGGGGCGTTATTTGGAGTCGGGGTTGCCGGGACTGCTACGGGACCGTGCCGGGCGAGGTCGTCGCGCCAAGATCAAGCCGGAGGACAAGGCCGAACTGATACGGCGCACACTGGAGGAAACACCTCCCATGGCGACACAGTGGAGCACGCGGCGCATGGCGGCAGTCAGCGGACTGGCCGCCAGCAGCGTAGGCTTGATCTGGCGCAACCACGGAGTGAAACCGCACCTGGTGCGGGGCTTCAAATTATCGAAGGACAAGCGCTTTGTGGAGAAGCTCGAGGAGATCGTCGGGCTCTATCTCAACGCCCCCGAGCACGCCTTGGTTTTGTGCTGCGATGAAAAAAGCCAGATCCAAGCTCTGGACCGCAGCCAACCCGGCCTGCCTTTGCGACAAGGCAAGGTGGCAACCCAAACCCACGACTATAAGCGTCACGGCACCACAACACTCTTCGCCGCCCTCAATATGGCCGACGGAAAGGTCATCGGTACCTGCCAAAAACGCCACCGCCATCAGGAATGGTTGAAGTTCCTGCGCCTGATCGACGCGAGCACCCCGCCCGACAAGCCCCTGCACCTCATCGTCGACAACTATGCCACCCACAAGCACGAGAAGGTCCGCCGCTGGCTGGCCAAGCACCCTCGTTTCACGATCCACTTTACCCCAACGTCGGCTTCCTGGCTGAACATGGTCGAACGCTTTTTCCGTGATCTTACCGTCAATCGCCTCCGCCGCAGCATCTTCAGGAGCCTCGACGAACTGCTCGCTGCCATCGAAACCTACTTGGCCGATCATAACCGCTCGCCCAAACCCTTCATCTGGACTGCCAAGGCCTCCGACATCCTCGCCAAGGTTCAGCGCGCCCGCTCATCGATCAATAATAAGTAGTGTTATTTATCGTCCACTACACTAGGTAGAGCCTGTCCCGAAAGCATAAAAACCTAGCAGTGAACTATTAGCATAAGTTTAATGATGCCTAAAGAGGGGTAATTCCCTGGTTTTGGTCAAAAAAAAGCCGCTATAATCGGCCATGAAGTCAAAACCCGTATCCGCCACCTCGGCCATTGCCCTGCAACGCTGGTTGCGTCCGGCGCTAACGCCAGTCGGTGCCAATAAAGATTACGCCGAGTTTCGCCAGCAATTGGAAGGACTCGACGCGTTGTTGCGTGGCAGCCACTTGGAGACGATGGCGATGGACTTTGCCAAGGCGGGGGCAGGCCAAGCCAGTGTCGCACAACTACGCCAGCGTATGGAGTTTGCGCTCAAAGCGTTACGCTTTGAAGTGTTGCGGGTGCATTTGGGCAACATATCCTTTCGCGAGCTTTCCCGTAGCATTGCCTCAAGTGATTTACTGGCGGATTTTTGCGGTGTTCGCACGCTTGAGGGAATCAAGGGGGCGTCCAAAAGTGTGCTGGAGCGGGCCTCGAAGTTTTTCACCGCCGAACAGGTGCGCTGGATGGGGCAAGTGTTGGTGGAGATGTGCGGCGAGAAGGATCGCGCCACTGAACTCGGGTTGAGCGCGCCGCTGGACATGGATGTTTGCCTCATCGACGGCACGTGCTTGGAGACCAACATCCACTTCCCGGTGGACTGGGTGCTGTTGCGTGATGTGTCCAAGACTTTGCTCAAGGCCATGATTTTAATCCGCCGCGCTGGACTGCTCCACCGTATGCCTGAAGAGCCGGAGTGCTTTGCCAAGCAGATGAACAAGTTGTGCATGTCAATGACCCACGCAGGCCGCCGCAACGACGCCAAGCGCGCGCGTAAACAGATCCTGCGCAAGATGAAGACGCTGTTACGCACGATCGGAGAACATGCCCGCCGCCACCGCGACCTGTTGGCGCAGAAGTATAGCCAAACCCATTACAGCCAACGCCAAACCAAGCGGATAACCACCCGCATCGACGCTATGCTCGGCCAACTGCCCGCCGTCATCAAGCAGGCCCACGAGCGCATCATCGGCGGACGCCCGGTGCCCAACGACCAAAAGATCCTCAGCGTGCATGAACTTGATGTGAACGTACTGGTTCGCGGCAAAGCAGGGAGCCAAGTCGAGTTTGGCAACTCGTTGCTGTTGAGCGAGGCGCTCTCCGGTTTAATCACCGACTGGCAACTCTACCAGGGCGCGGCTCCGGCAGAATGGTGCCAACTCGAGGAAAGCCTGGCGCGGCAGAACCGCTTTGACCTGAGTGCGCCGATTAGCGCGGTCGGCACCGACCGCGGCTTCGCCACCAAAAAAACTTCCGCAATGCTCAAGCAACAAGACGTTTACGATGCGGTATGCCCGCGTGATCCGCACGCGCTCAAGGAGCGTTTGAGCGAAAAACGCTTCGCCCAATTGCAGCGGCGCCGTTCGGCGACCGAAGCGCGCATTGCGATCCTCAAACAACGCCTCGGCGGACGCTTGCGCTGTAAAGGGTTTGCCAACCGCTACCGTTCGGTGGGTTGGAGTGTACTCGGTCACAACCTCTGGCTGGTGTCACGAATCCTTGCCGAGGAAATAACACTTCCGCTGGCCGCTTAATTCAATTTTCCGGCAAAAATGTGAATAACCCTGGGGCTCGCCCCGGCTTTGCCGTACCTTACTACCGCGCTTGGGGGCGGGAAAAATCGATTCGGGCCGCCGTTTAACGTCGCTGGGGTGATTCGTGCCACCTCGTTCGCCCGCAATCCCAATGGACCTCTGCGCACTTTTTAAAAATCCGGAAATTTGGGACAGGCTCTATATAGAGCCTCTGGAGTTTGGCCCCTGACTAGTCGAACGCAGATCAGCCGAATCCTTGAGCTCACGCTCAAGGCCACACTCTTCGCGAACACACTCCTTGTGGCCTTGAGCGTGAGCTCAAGGATTCGGCGCACCGCAGCCAGAAAAAACACCTCGTGCTCACGCACGAAGCCACACCGAGCCAAAGCCACCCAGGCAAAGGCACACTCCAGGCCGCACCCGCCCGAACGTGGCCTTGAGCGTGAGCTCAAGGTCTGGAGTTTGGCCTCTGACTAGTTGGCCCGGAGAAGGCCGTAGAGATAAATGGGGCGTCGGGCCCATGGGAAAAAGCGTGGCCATGAACGATGGTGTCGGACCATGAGCACCACCACCAAAGTTCAGCGCATCATCCGCAAAAACAGTGAGCAGTGGTATGTGACATTACCCGCTTCCATCGCCCAGACGATGGGGTTCGCCAAGTCGGAGGCCGTCGAGTGGACCGTCACCGACGCGCATCATTTGGTCCTCTCACGCAGTCTGGTCGCGCCCGTTATGCCGGTCACGCCCGAGCTGGTGGACGTAGGCGTTAAAAAAAAGTCCAGTTGGGTTTATCCGATCGGCTGGGACGACTTATGAAACGGGCTTGTGCTGCGGCTTGCGCCGCCCCCGAGTGCGCCCGGAGACTGCAGGGGCATCTCATGGCGGCACTGGTTTCACCGTGCCGGGGGACTCTTACCAACCTGATTTGTCTGTGCGGGCGTGCCCAGCAGGACTGGACGGCCGACTACCGGTTGTATTCGCGTGACCGGGTGAAGCCGGCGGGGCTTTTCCGCACGGTCCTCCATGAGCTTGAGGTAAACCTGCCGGCGCTTACCCCGTTGGTGGCCGCCATCGATGACACCCTGGTACGCAAAACCGGGGTCAAGATCGACGGCGTCGGCTGGAAACGCGATCCGCTCGGCCCCGCGTTCCAAACCAACCTGGTGCGCGGCCAGCGCTATGTGCAACTCTCTGCGGCCTGGCCTGGTTCCGACGGACACGCCCGGATGATTCCGGTGGATTTCACCCACGCGCCGACGCCGCCAAAGCCGGGTAAAAAAGCCACTACCGACGAGGTTCAGCAGTACACGGAGAAGAAAAAACAGCAGCGGCTTAATGTCGTCGCGCTCGCCCGCATCCAGCAGCTTCGCCAGGCGCTGCCAGACACGCGCAAACTGGTGGTCGCCGGCGATGGCAGTTACACCAATGCGGTCGTACTCAAGGGCCTGCCCGCCAAGACCGTTTATATCGGCCGGATCCGCCGGGACGCCGTGCTCAACGCCCTGCCTGGACCACCCGCGGCCACCGGTCGCCCGCCGGTCTATGGCGCGCCGGTCCAGACCCCGGAAGAGCTGCGCACCGACGACACCGTGGCCTGGCAAAGCGTCGAGGCTTATGCGGCCGGAAAAAAGCACACCTTTAAAATCAAGACCCTCGGGCCGGTGCTGTGGCGTAAAGCCGGGGCGACGCTCCCGTTGCAAGTCATGGTGATCGCCCCGGTGGGCTACCGATTGCGCGCAGGCTCGAAGCTGCTCTATCGCCAGCCTGCCTTCTTGGTTTGCACCGACCCGGATATGCCCGTGGGTGACCAACTCCAGTATTACCTCTGGCGTTGGGGCATCGAGGGAAACTTCCGGGATGAGAAAACCCTGATCGGCACCGGCCAGGCACAACTGCGCACCGCCGCCTCCAACCGCAACCAACCCGCCGCCACCGTCGCCGCCTATGCGCTGTTGTTAATCGCCGCCCTGCTCTTCGGCGATCCTGCGGGGCAAACCCCTGATCCGCCGCCGCATCTTCGCCCGCCCAAATGGCGCACGCACTCTTCGGGCGCCTCGCCTGCGACCAGTTCCACGGGGGACCTCTTGCGCACCCTGCGCAGCGAATGCTGGGCCGACCAGATCGCCCCAGAGAGTTTCTCCGACTTCACGTCGACCGACCCTCCCTCCACGAACTCATCAAAAGCGCCACCCTTCTTGGCTGAAGCACTCTTCCGCGCTGCGTAACCGGGCCTCCGGCCGCTTCGCATCCACCTGCTTTTGGGGCCAAACTCCAGAGGCTCTATATAGAGCCTGTCCCGCGCTTCCCGATTTTCAAAACGTGAGCGGAAGCCCCAATAGGATTCAGGGTGAACCGGGCTACGCAGATCGTCCAAAAGAGGTAAAACGGCGGCCCAGTTTGCAGTTCTGGTCGTCAAGCCCGGTGAACGGGCACGGCAAAGCCGGGGCGAGTGCCCGGTTATTCACAAAACCGATATTAAGCGGCCCGTTTGAGTATGATTTCTTCGGCGAGCAGTCGTGATACCAGCCAGAGGTTGTGACCGATAACACTCCAGCCCACCGAGCGGTAGCGGTTGGCAAAGCCCTTGCAACGCAGGCGTCCACCGTGGCGTTGCTTGATAATCGCAATACGTGCTTCGGTCGCCGAGCGTCTCCGCTGTAATTGGGCGAAGCGTTTTTCGCTTAAGCGCTCGGTGAGTTCACGTGGATCACGCGGGCAAACCGCGTCGTAAATGTCCTGTTGCTTGAGGATTGCGGCGGTTTTTTTGATGGCGAAGCCGCGGTCGGTGCCGACCGCGCTGATCGGCGCACTCAGGTCAAAGCGGTTTTGCCGCGCCAGACTTTCCTCAAGTTGACGCCATTCGGCCGGAGCCGCGCCTGGGTAAAGTTGCCAGTCGGTGATCAGGCCCGAGGATGCTTCACTGAGCAACAACGAGTTGCCAAACTCGACGTTGCGCCCGGCTTTGCCCCGGACCAGCACGTTGACGTCACGCTCGTGCACGCTGAGGATTTTGTCCTCATTGGCCACGGACCGTTCGCCGATCAAGCGCTCGTGGGCCTGCTTGATCACCGCGCCCAGCTGACCGAGCATGGCGTCGATGCGTGCGATGATCTGTTTGGCTTGCCGCTGACTGTAAGGGGTTTGGCTATGCTTGTGCTCAAGTAAGTCGCGGTGGCGGGCATGTTCGCCGATTCCGCGCAACAGGTGCTTCATCTGGCGCAGGATCTGTTTGCGCGCCCGCTTGGGATCGCTGCGACGCCGGGCGTGGGTCATTGCCATGCACAACTTGTTCATCTGCCGCGCAAAGCACTCCGGCTCTTCCGGCATGCGGTGGCGCAATCCCGCCCGGCGGATCAAAATCATGGCCTTGAGCAAGGTCTTGGACACATCGCGCAACAGCACCCAGTCCACTGGGAAGTGGATGTTGGTCTCCAGGCATGTACCGTCGACGCGGCAAACGTCGGTGTCCAGCGCCGCGCTCAGTCCCAACTCGCTCGCGCGGTCCGGCTCGCCGCACATTTCCACAAACACCTGTCCCATCCAGCGTACCTGCTCGGCGGTGAAAAACTTCGCCGCCCGCTCCAGTACGCTTTTTTAACACCCCGTGGATGCCCTCCCGCGTGCGCACTCCGCAAAAGTCCGCCAGCAAATCACTTGCGGCGATACTGCGGGACAACTTACGAAACGACATGTTGCCCAATAGCAGGCGCAGTACTTCAAAACGCAGCGCCTTGAGTGCAAACTCCATCCGGTTGCGCAGTTGCACGAAACTGACCTCGCCCGCCTCCTCCTTGGCGAAGTCCACCGCCATCGCCTCCAGATGGCTCCCTCTCAGCAGCCGATCCACCGCTTCGAGCATCTGGCGAAACTCGGCGTAATCTTTATTGGCCCCGACCACAGTGAGGCTGGACGCAGCCAGCTTTGTAAGGCGATGTTCGAGGTGACGGCTTTTGTGGTTTGTTTCACACCCAATTATAGAGGCCGTTTTTTGGCCGAAGCCAGGAAATCCTCTTGGTTTCGGCCTCTATTTTAATTCATTAGTAATTTATTTACAATTACTTATGAGCACGGGACAGGCTCTAGATATTGGCCAGTAGCGGCGAGAGGGGTCCGCCTTGCGGCGTACCTTCCCGGCGCGGTTCTTCTTGGCCACTGGCCAGTCTCATGGGCGCGCGCAACATCTCCCCAATCAGCCGCAAGATGCGCTTGTCGCGTACCTTGCGCCCGACCAGATGCATCAGCCGGTCGTGATTCACGTGATCAAAGAAGGCCTTTAGATCAATGTCCACGACGGGGCTTTTGCCTGCTTGCACGTAGGCTTGGGCCGCACGCACCGCGTCGTGCGCGGAGCGGTTTGGCCGGAAGCCGTAGCTGTGTTCGCTAAACTCGCTCTCCCACAGGGGGCCGAGCTTTTGGTGTACGGCTTGCTGCACCCAGCGGTCCAGCACTGTCGGTATGCCCAACCGGCGAACCCCTCCGTTGGCTTTCGGGATGTCCACCGCTTTCACGGCCTTGGACTGGTATTTACCGGCCAAAAGCAGCTCCAGCAGTTCCTCCTTGTGCCCCCAGATCAGCTCGGCGGTTTGTGCCACCGATCGTGCATCCACTCCCGCGGCCCCGGCGTTGGCTTTCACCCTCGCCCAGGCCTCGTTTAGGTTCTCCGCCGAGCAAACGTCTTCCAACGTCACCCCCGGCGTTTCACTCGCGTTCATCGTTTTCCCTTCCGCCGCCCGCTGCCGGACTCGGCTCCCGCGCTCACGTTCCAGACGGCTATCCATCCGCCCAGTCCGCTCGCACCGCTGCAGGTGGCGACCGTAGTTGTCACGCCCGCTTCGTTTCGGAAACCTTCCCGCCCACTACCTCGGGGACTTCTGGCGATCCGCGTTTCTCCTTCTCTTCGGCCCTTCGCTCTTCCCGCCGTTACGCGGGCCTCTTCGCTACTACGGCCTCTGCTGACTCCTGCCTCGCTTTCGCTTGGCAGGCCTCCCCGGGTAAGGTGCGTGAACTCTCCATCCGTGCCGTCAGGCTCTACCCAATGCGTCTTTCGGTGACTATTGGACTTCGCGTTTCCTAGCACGCTTGTCGCCCGCATCGCGGCCTCGCTGCCTGTTCGTGTTCCTACGGTCGGACTTTTGCCTCCTCCTTCTTTCGTGCTGAGTGCCTCGTCGCTCCCGCCTTGGTTTTGGCTACGGTTGTTGTCACTTTTCCCGAACATTTCGTTTCATATGTTTAGTTCACGCCCATGCCGGGCACACGAGGGACGACCTCCGTGTCGTCCGTTCCGGCGTGGTCCACGCGTAGGCGTTACGCCTCAACGCGCTGTAGCGAGTGATTTTCAGCATATTATGGCATTCAGCACTTAATTGGGCGGGGCAACGTGCCGTATTATATGTGAGCGGCGGCGCGAACACCGTCTATTTCTGGCGGTTACAAAATCACCTGTCGTAAAAGCCGATGACCGGCCCCGCCAGGGGCCGATCATCAGGCCCGGTCAGCTTGCAGGTTCGTCGGCCAGGCGGTCTTTCATGCGGTAGGATTTGCCCTCGATGACGACGGTCTGGGCCCGGTGCAGCAGGCGGTCCAGGATCGCCGCGGTGATGCCAGCGTCGTTGTTAAAGATCCCTGCCCAGTGTTTGTAGGCCTTGTTGGTGGTGACGATCAGCGAGCCGCGTTCGTAGCGTTGGCTGACGATCTGGAAGAGCAGGTCGGCCCCCGACTTGTCGAGCGGCAGGTAGCCGACCTCATCGAGCACGAGCACCGCAGGGGTCATGTAACGCTTTAACTCGGCTTGCAACCGGTGCAGGGACTGGGCGGTGACCAGGGCGTTGATCGCGTCCACCGCCGTCGTAAACAGCACCGTGTAACCCGCCTGGCAGGCCGCGTAGCCCAACGCGCTCGCGAGGTGTGTTTTACCGAGCCCCACACCACCGCAAAACACCGCGTTGGTGCGCTCCTTGACAAAGCCCAGTTCGAAGAGGTGCCGCACCTGCGCTTCGTTCAACTCCTTGGGCCAGTCCCACTGGAACTGGTCGACGGTTTTCTTGACCGGGAAGCGCGCCGCCTGGATACGCCGCTCCAGCGCCCGGATCTGGCGGTCCTGGGTCTCGGCCTGCACCAGTCGGCGTAAAAACTCGGCGTGCGAACAGCGCGCCTTGGCCGCCTCGGCCGTGAGTTCGCCGTGGTGGCGCAGCAGGTAACCGAGTTTCAGGTACTTGAGTTGATCTTTTAATAAATCGGTTTTTTCGGGTTCTGTTTTCATAGAGTGTAGGGGCTTAAATCCGGGGGACACAGTTCGAGTTCCAACGCGGCCACCGCGTCGGCGCGGGTGAGGTGGATCGGCCCGGCTTGCGGCAAGGCCCGCGCGCGTTGTTCGAGCAAGTTGAGGATGTAATCGCTGGAGTAGGCGCCGAGTTCATGGGCGCTTTCGATCGCCCGGCCGACTGCCTCCGTTCCATACAGGGCCACCAAACCCACGATAGTCGCCAGGTGGTGTCCCGCGTTGAGCCGGCGCTCCTCCAGCCCCCGTTGGTAGGCGGGTGCCGCCGGGCTCAGTTCCAAAAACCGTAGCCGCAGGCGCTGCCGCGCCCCCTGCCGTTTGCGCTCCTCGAGTTCGCGCACATGCTCGGGGTTTTCCACATCGGCGCGGCGGGCAAAACTGCGGGCATGCTCGGCCACCAGGGTGCGGTCCGCATAAAACCTCACCTGCGCCCCCTCGATCTGCGCGGTGAGTAGCGCCCCGGCAAACTTCGTGGGCACCGAGTAGCGGTTCGTTTCGATACTCACCCGGCACCGCCGCGACGCCCGCACGCTTAAGGTGCGCACCGCCGGACTGGCCACCGGGTTAAGCGGCAGGAGCGCAGCGCGCTCCTCGGGCAGCCGGTCCACCGGCCGGCCCTGGGTTTCAGCGTGCACGCGCACGTTGGCCACCGTTTCCAGCCACAAGCTGGCGGCCGGCCCCAGCTCGGTAAACCCATTCATCTGCCTCCCGCCAAGGAAGCTTTTTTTCACGTAACCCACCGCGTTTTCCACCATGCCCTTGGACTGCGGATGCCCCGGCCCGCACGCTTTTATCGTAAACCCGTAGTGCCGGGCAAAGTCCAGGTACTGGGCGTTGTACACCGGGTCGGTCCCGGGCACATGCGAGAGGACGGCCGTCTTGCAGTTGTCCACCATCACCTCGCGCGGCACCCCGCCGAGTTTTTCAAAGGCGCGCCGGTGACAGCCCAGCCACCACTCCTGGCCCTGCCCGAGGGTAAATTCCACATGCAGGAACCGGCTGTACCCCAAAACCATGACGAAAAAACTTAAAGCCCGCCGGGTGCCGTCCACCTCCACCGCGCCAAAACTGCCCCAGTCCACCTGCGCGGTCTGGCCGGGGGCAAACTTGAGGGTAAGAAACGCCTCCAGGTTCCTCGGCCGCACCCGCCGCACGTAGTCTTTCAAAATTGAATACCCGCCCGTGTACCCCCGCTCGCGCACCTTTTGCCAGAGCTGCATGGCGGTGAACGGATGGGCCTCCAGCCACCGCGCGATCGCCGGCTTGTACACGTCGAGCTTGCTTGGCCTAGGCATCTGCGCGGCCTGGCTGCGCACGTACTTTTCCTGCGCCTGCCAGCGCCTCACCGTCTGCACGTGCAACTGGAGCGAGCGGGCGATTTGCGGCGCACTGTGACCGGCCGCCTCCGCCTGTTTTATCCGGCAATACAGTTCGTAATCGATCACGCCCCCACCTCCCGGCTCGGCGACGGCGTTACCGCCAGCGTGTGCGATGGCCTGCCCCGGTCCAAGGAAAGCACCTGGTAAAGTGGCGCGGCGTAGGCGATCACCCCGGCCTCGATTAACTGCCGACGCGCCTCGACCAGGCCGTCCTCGCTGAGCGTGAGCAGCCGGGCCAGGGTGCGCGTGGCGTAGTAACTCAGCCCGTCGGCGTCACCCACGGTTACCAGGACCAGATAAAGTCCCCAGGCGGGGGCACTGGCCCGCCCCAGGTAATTGCCCCGCACCAGCCGGTGGTCCAGCCAGCTAAACTGGGCCGGCGTGCGCCGGAGTTGTTCGCGATCGATCGGTTGTTTTTGCATAATCGGGCGGCTGGACGTCGATGCCCAGGATCACCCGCCCCTGGGAGTGCAGGTGTCGCAGCATGGGTTCGAGGTCCTCTTGTAACGTCACTCCGGCGAACTGCGCGATAAGCCCCACGAGCACAGGGTTTTGCGACTCCCAGCTGTCTTGTAACGCCGCGCAGGGATTCGGTAACGCCACCTCGGCGACCGGCTCGGCTTTAGGCTGGTGCACAACGGATTGCGTAGTTGGGATGTCTTGTAACGCCACCCGCCGTCGCGGCCCCCTCCGCCTTGAGTACCCCGGATTGGCCTTCCGCCACTCCTGCACCCGTTGGACATTTTCTGGGCCTTTCCAGTGGTCGAGGTTCTCCGGCTTCGCCAACCATTTGGCCTGACTGGCCGCCCGGCTCGCCCGTCGGCATCCCGGCTTCCCGCAGTAGCGCTGACGCTCGCGGTTATGCGCGTCGGGCAGAAAGAAATCGGCACAGTGCAAACACTTGCGTGAACCGGTTGGATGCATCGCTGTGCATCCGCCAAGCGTCCCGCCGGTTCAATCTCCACCCATTCGCACCCCTCATATCCCCAGCCGGACAGGGAAGAAAACCCACCCACGGAAGAAGAGTATTACTCTTTTTAAGGGGAAGAAGATCCACCGAAGAAGAAGTGCATTCCTAACCGCCAGAAATAGACGCTTTCCCGCTCGCCGCTCACACACGGGGCGATTGACCAGTGATTTTCCTGAAAAACCGCGAGAAATAAAACGGGTCGGTCCAGCCCACGGCCGCCGCCACCTCGTTGACCCGCAGTTCGGTGGTGTCGAGCAGTTGGCAGGCGCGCTGGATTTTTAACCGTAAAAAGTACTCAACGGGCGGATACCCGGTCGCCCGACGGAACAGGTCGCTATAATGCGGGATCGAGAGCCCCGCCGCCGCAGCCATCTGCCTGCACCCGGACTCCTCGGCCATCGAGTTAAAGGTCCGCGCCTACATCCTCTCCCTATAACAGCAATTTACGTCCCATGCGCATAATACCATTTCGCTTTCAAAAATATAATAACCGTGCCTTCTGGGGAAGCCCCAGAAGGCTTTTTTATGCGCCCACCTAAAGATTTTCCGGGGGATACCGCCGAGCGAATGAGGGTCTTGCTTCGCCGAGCCAAGGACATTGCAGAGCAACGGCGCATCCAAGCGGTTTTGATGCGAGCTTCAGATGCGTTACCCCCAACCAAGATTGCCGAGTTGACCGGTTTGAGCGTGCACTCGGTGCGTGTGCTTCATTCCCGGTTTTTGCGCGAGGGTGAGGCCTGCGTGATCGGTCGGCCCGGGCGAGGTGGACGCAGGCGCACGTTGTTAACCGCTGACCAGACCAAGACGCTGCTTGATCGGCACGCTCCGGCCGCGGCCCAGGGAGGCATCGTCGTGGCCAATGTCTTTAAGCGGGATTACGAAGAGCTGGTCGGGCACAAGGTCGCCCTCTCCAGCATCTATCGCCTGCTGGCCAAGGCTGGCTGGCGTAAACTCGCGCCCAGGCCCAGTCACCCCAAGAAGGATCCGGCAGCGGAGGCGGCTTTTAAAAAAACTTCGCCGCGGAAGTAGCCGCTGAGCGCACCCGGCTAGGGCGCACGCCGCTGGTGGTGTTCATGGACGAGGGACGTTTTGGACGCATCAGCAATCTGACCGATTGCTGGGCTCCTGCACCCATTCGCCCCAAGGTGCCCCGCCAAGTAGTCCGGGAGTCGTTGTATGCCTTTGCGGCTGTCGCGCCCGAACGCGGCGAACTGGTTCATCGACTTTCCCCCAAATGCAACACCGCCGCCATGTCGTTGTTCCTGCTAGACCTGCTCGGTGCCTGGCCCGATGAGCCGCTCTTGCTCGTACTTGATGGCGCGGGCTGGCACAAGGCGCGGTCTTTGCCGGTGCCTGAGCGACTTCGTCTCTGGCACCTGCCTCCCTATTGCCCTGAATGCAACCCGAGCGAACACATCTGGGACGAAACTCGGGAAAAGGGCTTTGCCAACCAGCTCTTTGCCACCCTTGCCGATGTTGAAGTTCGGCTAAAAACCCCACTGGAGGAACTCGCGGCCGACTCCAATCGCCTGCGTAGCCTCACCTTCTTCCCTTGGCTTGCCTCCTAGTTATTATACGTTTGAAAGCGAAATGGTATAAAATGCCCAAATATGGCTGATTTTAAGTCTAAAATCATGCAGCTAGTGGGATTACATTGATGCGCTTTCGCGATTCCACTCCTAACTCAACTTTGGAGTTCAGGCTAAACCTAAATCCGGCAGCAGAAACTAGCCAAAAATCACGCAGGTGATTGTTTGGCCGCCATATGCCGGATTTAGGCTTATAAAGGAGGGGCTACCGGAGTTCGACTATTTCGACCGTGCGCCAGAGGTGGGGGGTGCCGGGCGCGGGACGGAGGAAAACGTGTTTGCGGGTGGCCGGCAGGGTAGCCAAGTAGCCGGTGAAGACGCGTTTCGGTTTATCTTCGATCTCAGCCGCGAGTAGCAGAGGCTGACCGATCGCAGTCTGTAAATAAGGCCATAGGACGGCTTCGCCCGGCAATAAGGTAATCTCGCGGCTGCCGAGGCGCAGAAACACTGGTATGCTTCCTAGATTATGGATGCGGAGATTTTCCCATGGCAGGCTTTCCTCGTCGTCGCGCACGGGAAACAATCGCCAGGGCAGGGTCGAACCGGGGGGGGCGGGAGTGACTATGAAGAGCGCGGCGGACCAGTCAGGCGGAAGCGTTGTGCGAGCCACCGGCTCGCGTAGAGGCGAATCGCCCTTACGGGCGGCGGGCGTCTCGCGGTAAAAGGTGAGTTGTTCGGGACCGAGGTAACTTTGGCGGGCTGTGGCCACGGCGGGAGTCAGCTCGACATTGACCGAGCGGCTTTTCTCGGAAGGGAAGGTCCAGATTGGTAGGGTCGGCGCAACCAGGTCGGTCGGGGTGTCGGTGCTCTCGACGGGCTCGGACCAGAGCAGGAAACGCACGGTCACGGCAATGGTGCGGGATGGAGGCTCGGTGGCGCCGAGGAGCCCGGTCACGAATAAGCAGAGTAAGCAGAGTCTTAGCACACAATTTGGGGTAGTCATGGAGAGGGGGCTTTAGATGTCTTCCGGGGAAAGCCAGCGGAAAGAGACGACTTGAAAACGACGCCCAAAAACCTGGTTGGTCACGTCGGTGGGGGGGGAAGTCCAAGCGGCGTCGGCGGTGGGGTTAAGGTAGCCGGGGAGGCGCTGGACGATGGCTTCGCACCAGGCGCGGCCTGTCGTGGTTTGGGTGACGGGGTTGACGACTTCTCCATAGGTGCGGATGCGGAAGGTATCGGAGCGGGCCTGCAAGGTGGTTCCGAGGGATTGGAGGAGGTCGGCCTGGGTGAAAAAACCGGGGGTGCTATGGGCGGTAGTATCAGCCCCGGTATCACCGAAGCCAAACTGTCGGTCATTGATGCCGCCTGATTGGCCAAGGAAAAACTTGCGATCGCTAGCGGAAAACCCCGTCGGCAAATCGGTGTAGGGGTTGGCCGGAGCAGATGGGGGGAGCTGCACAATGCCGGCGGGCAGGAGGAGGCGGGCGTTGAGCGTGGAGGCGTCGATGGCGGCTTGGAGCGCACCTTTGAGGCCGCGAACATCGCCAGTCACCAGCGAGCGGTTGATTAACTGGGCAAGGCTCAGGAAGGGGCCACGGGTTTTTACTTGGACGACTATTTTTTCGGAGAGATCGCGGATTTGGGCATCGGTCAGGGCGCGGAAGCCGCCGACGGCCGTAATTGAGGAGGCATCGTCGGTGGATGGGTCGAAGACGGCGGTGGCCGGCGTAGCCGAGCGGGTATAGGGCGTGCGCTGCCCGGCGACGGGGGTGGCACCGGCAATGGGGACATCGCGCAGGCTGCCGAGTAAGGCGGCCCAGGCATCGACGGAGGTGGAGTTGATGTTGAAAGCGCCTTTAACGAGGAGTCGGGAGGCGGCGCGGTCATAGTCGCGCAGATCGGCAGTGGCTGGCGGAGTACCGTCTGCGGAGTAGGCGGAGAAACGACCATTGGGCAGGGGGAAGGCAGGCGGGGTGGTCGCGCTCACTGTGCTGAAAAAATAACGGTCCCAGAGTGCGTGATTAAGCAGCAAGGAGTGGTCGTAAACGGTGTCCTGTGCTGACCCTGCCTGTGCAGGTGTGTAAGTTCGACTGATGGTGGCAGCGCTAATCCTCGCGGGAGCGAGGGAGTTGCCAAGGGGGAAGGCGGGCTGGTAGTTGCTGATGGTGTCGGAGCCGCCTAATGCGTTATTGGGATCGTTGCGATACCAAGGGGCGGAGTGCAGTTCGCCCAAGGAGGTGATGCGGGCGGCAAAGTCGTCGCTGGTGGTCGGGATGGTGAACAACCAAGCGTTCTGCGGTGCAACGTCATTTACCCGCCAGCCGGACGCGACCGGTGTGAGTCCGAAAGCAAAGGGGTTCACCAACGAGGGTATCCACGAATGGAAGCTGGGGTTGTTATGCCAGTCGCCACTCACCGTGATGTCCGACGGCGAAGTACTAGAACGGGGTGAGCGTGGATTTAGATCGGCTAGCCAGCGTGAACGGATGATGGTGGTGCCCGACTGGTCACCCATCCGCAGGGCGTATTTCCAGCCAAACTGCGGGGCGCCACTCACACTGCCGCCATGGTCTGGCAGGGTAAATGTACTGGCCATACTTACGCGTCCTCGCAGGCCTTGCGAGCGGCCCAGCACAGAGCCGGCTGAACTATCTTTTCTCATACCTAGTTTCATTAGCCCCACGGCCGAACCGCTAGGATCAACCCCGAGGCCTCCGTTGCCATAAACCGTGAGACGCAGGTTGGTCAGGGTGCCAGCCGGCACGGTGACCTTGGGGTCGATATAGGTAGCCGCGAAGTAGGGGTTGATTACATCGGGTGTGAGGGTGAAGCCAACTCCGGGGGTTCGATTGCTGCTCAGTGATTGGTTGGCAGCCAGCGAATAAACAACGGTTTCACCGGGGGCGAGCGCTCGAGACTGAAGGGTGAAGTTGAGAATCGCACCACCGGGTTGGAAAATGATGAATCCGTCGGTGGATGCAGCATTGGTGTTGGCGGGGGTGAGGGTGCCACCTTGGTTGACTTGGAGGACCAAAAAACAACCGGAACCTGGGGTTACATTGAAAGAATAAACACTGGCGGCGAGGGTGACATTGTAAGGGTTCCAGAGCGCAACCGAGGGCACGATATGGTAGTGGATGCGCGGCACGCCACCGACGGGGGCCACGCCTGCGGAGACGGCGATTTGGGCGCCGACCATAATCGGGGCTACACCGGCGGTGGTCGGGGTGCTGGTCTGCACGGGGAAGGTGGCACTGCCGCTTGGGTTGAGGCGGTAATAGTCGCGAATTGAATCCCAAGTGGGGCCGTCGGGTTTGCCAGCCGCCGCGCCGGCATCAGCAGCGGTGAAGACGGGCGCACCGGTACCGGTCAAGGCGACTGGCAGGGCAGGGCCGGCGAAGGCAGCAGTAAGATCCTTGCGCAGGCCACCGCGCAGGGTGTCGGCCAGCACGCCGGTGCTGGTAGTGGTAAGATCGTGAAAGCGCAGTTTGCGCACGCCGGAGAGCGTGGACTGTGCGACGGGATCTGCACTGGAGAAGGGAAACTGGTTAAGTTCGAGAACTTTGCTGAGGTCGCCAGCGTTGGTTGGATAAACCGAGGGCATGAGCGAGGCGTTGAGCGGATCGGTGTCGTCATCGACAAGTTCGATGCCAACGCGTTGGGCGGTTTGGGCGCGCAGCCGGTCCTGCAACGAGCCGACCGTGGCAGCGTTGTATTCATCCACGAGGTTGATGCGAGCTTTGACGGCTTCGTCGCCTACCCACCAGGCGAAACGACCGATGATGGGGGGGGGAGCGGCGGGATCTAGGCCGGGTACGGAGCCGGCGGGGGCAGTGATGGGGACCAAAGGCGCCACAACGGCATTGGCTTGAGCTGCAGAGGTGGAGGAAAAGTCCGTGGTTTTGGGGCCTACGAGCAGCGCGGCGGGTTGGTTGTTAATTCTCGTGCCGGCGGTGGAATGGAGGGAGCTGAGGGCGGTGGTAGACGAGTCGAGCCCGGTGATGGCCTGGGTGGGTTGAAAGTCCGGGGTGGCATCCACCGACGGCGTAGTGATGCGTCCGAAGTCGGCTGTGGCGACTGAGGCGATGAGCGGACTTTTGGAGGTATTTCCACTGACTAACCACTGAAGTAATCGCGGCTGGGTGATGGTGGAAGGGGCGTTGAAATTAGTCGCGCTGGGTGCAGTGCGACCCCAGACGCCCGTCCAATTCGCACTGAATACGCCTTCGATGGGGGGAGTGGCGGGGTTGGTGTCAAGGCGGGCGGCCGGGGCGGTGGTACGCTGATCGGGTCCGGCGGTGCGCTGGAGTTCTCCGAGGGCGAGGTTGAGGGCGAAGAGGGCGTTTTGGCGCGCGACTTCGACTTGCTGGGTGTTGGCGGCGAGTTGGACCTCGACGCGGACAAAGGAGGCCATACCTAGTACGAGTATCACGAGTAGCGCTATCAGCTCAATAGTTATGAGCAGCGCGAATCCCCGACGCGAACTTAGGCTTTGGGGGTACTGCATGTGGGTAGGACGAAGCATGGGTAGGGGTAAGAAAACGCTTTTAGCTGAAAGTCCCCGGTGGGAGTTCGTTGGCGCTGACGATCGTCACCGGGCCGAAGGAGTCGGTGCGCTCGGTTTCACCGCAAGGCTTGATGCCGTCAATGGTGCAGAGGTGGTTTTAAAAAAGCGAAGCCCAGATCATCGAGGCCAAGCAATGGCGTGGCAGCATATACCATGTCCTTTGTGGTCAATTTGATATCGACTATTACGATGAGCTTCTGGGTGCTCTTGTAAGCAAAGTATGCGGAGCGCGACTTAGCGTCGTTCGGAATGTTAAGTTTTGTCAGCGACTGGGTCTCTAAAATTAACCCATTCCAGTCCTTGAATTTTACAACTATCGAATCTAACATGTAGTTACGATTGCCTAAGCCGGTCAATGTGAAGGCCACTGCGGTCGCTCCTAGCCCTGAGGATTTGCCAGCGGGAGTAAAAGTTTTGGATTTTGTGTCGTAGTTTCCAAACTTCAGAACCGCAGTCATCGACTTGGATTTGGGTATATCGCTGTTCGTGGCCTCTAGGCGGATCGCTACGCCGTCCGAACTTGTGAAATTCGAATTGAATATCGCTGCGCCGTTCGCCGGGGAGGTATCCGATCCTTCAAAGGTGAGCTCGACATCGGGAACCATGTCATTCCCCTGAGTAAAGCTGATGATATTCCGTCGCGACATAAAGAATTCTCCGGACGCACCAAAAACCTGGACCGAGCGGAATGTCGGAAGGGCGATGATTTCCGCCTTGCTCACGGCATTATTGGGCACAAGTTCCTGCACGATAAGCCCCTTGGGATCGATCGCGTTGATGCCTTCGATCGGTTTAGGATTTGTTAGAACCACAACTGAAGCCGAAGCCGTCATCCCTGCTAAAAAAAAAGTGTAAAGACCTGTAAATTTAGATTTCATAATGTTGGAGATTCCAAAAATCTCCCTGATGTATTATTTAGAAATACATCAAATCCTTGAACGTGGTTACAAGATTTCCCTCATGTGAAACGTCTCAAAAATTGCGGATTCGCAAGTTGCTGTCAACCCCGAGCGACTGGCCGTTCGAGCCAAGCGTTTTTCGATTTCCCCATCATATGCCAAGAAATGGTCTCGATAACGGCCAGAGACGGATCACGGCGTTCCATCTCCGCGATGGCCACTAGGGGTTCGTCCTGTTCGTTGAGGTCGGGAATCATCGTGCAGCGCAGAAGGACCTTCGGTCGCAGAGGCGCAAAGAAAGCATTGACTTGAAATGGGTTACTCATACTTCCCGGCTTAGCGTCTTTGCGTCTGGCCCGAATAGCTATGTAATGGGTATAATCGAACAGATAGAGGTTAGTGACGGCCAGGGTCGAATGGCGCTAAGTTAAGGGGTGTTATCGTCGCTCCTGGTTTAATCGCCCCTTCAGGGCTTGTGCACTTTACCCCATGATTCCTAGGGGTTGCCCTAGGCTGTGGTAGAGAGCCCCGTTGGGGCGGTCGTGCCTAACTTAGTGCCATTCCGGCCAGGGTCCTTTCGCAAAGCTTCCGCCTTGGAAATCCTGTGGAGTCCAAGGCGGTGTGGTTGCCCGCATCCCGGCATTTTCGCAGCAACGAAAGGGTGAATTTCGGGTGCGCCATCGGCTCGCCTCCCGTGATAGTGACCATTTCGTGAATCACCAGTCCGTAAGAATGGGAATTCTAACAATCCTTCGCCTACCTTTAACGGCGTTCCGGTTTTTTCTGCCAGACCCGCACCCAATCGACCTCCATGGCCGTGCCGTCCACCGCGCGGGTGGCCTTGCCGCCGCACCAGTCGCCGATGTAGGTGGAAAACCAGACCGCGATCGGGCGGTGGCAGTCGATGTTGGGCAGGCGGCGAATCTCGCGCCCGTCAAAGTAGAAGATGAGTTCCTTCTCGTTCCACTCCATGCCATACACATGGAAGTCATCGGCCAGATTCTCCCCTGCGCGGTAACCGAGGAGCGTTCCGTCCGCAGTGCCATTGGTGAGGTGCGTGACTTTTCTATCCTTCTTGTGGTGGATGTAAAAGTGCGCGTTGATGATGTCTGGATACCATCCTTCGTTGGGATTGAGCTCCACCTGGGGGTTGTCACTGTTTTTGGAAAAACCCCAGAAGGCATTGTTGATGCCGACAGCGCGGGCGTAGCGATACGAGGCCTCGAAGTAACCGTATTGCCATTCGCCTTTCGTCTGGAGGTTGCCGCTCGACCAGACGCAGCCATTGCGGGATTCCACCTTGTTGAGCAGGCGAATATGACCGTCCTTGACCTCCACATTTTCCCGCCAGCGGCCGAGGCGGTTGGGCACGCGCACGGAGTTGTCGATCGTCCAGACCGATTCGTCCACCGCAGGCTTGTCGAAGCGATCCTCAAACACCAATTGCCAATCGCCACCGGGCGGGGGATTGGGTGCCAGCACAAGATGGAGGAACCGGCGCAGCGCGACCGCCGCCTCGGCGCGGGTGAGATTCTTTTCGGCAGCCTCGCCGACGAATCCCAGACGCATTTTCAAGCGGCTCCAAAAGCCCTGATTCTGCGGAGGGGCTTTTGGTAGGATGCCTATTGACTCGCATATCTCAACCTCGGAGGCAGTCGCAGGCGCGCCGTGACGTGCCGCCAATGACCGGCCCTTGGCCTGCGCGATTTGCGCCAGAAGTTTGGCGGCCTGTTTGCCGGTGATGCCATTGCTTTTCAGTAACTCCTCGGCCTGTGGAATTCCCAGTTCCTTGGCCTTGGCGAGCGTTTTGTCTTGAGTGCTTGGCTTCTCGTCAGACGCTGTGGCCATCGCCCATGCGAGGAAATCGCTGGAGCTGATCGGCTCATCCGGCGCGAATGTGCCATCCGGCAGAAGCGTGGCAAATCCCTTGCGCACCAGGGTGGTGATCTCCTGGCGAGCAGGATGTTCCTTGATGCCTGCCACATTCAGATAACGCGGCAACCAGGGTTCCACCGTGACGATCAACGAGTCCTCAATTTTTCCCGAGGCATCGATCCTGTCGAAGCGCACATCGGAAATGCGGGTGTAGATGTTTCCCTGCGCGCTGCCGGAGGGCACATACTCGACGAATTCATCCCGGTCGGCCGAGAAGTCGTATTCTCCGAGAACAACCCATTCGCTGGCACCCTGCGTCGAGTCCAGCGAAGCGGATGATTTCTTGCCGGAGTGGTTGATCGTGAAAGCAATCTCGGGATCGTCTTTTTTACCACTGACGATCTTGTAGGCCGACACGCGGTAGAGGCCCGGGGTGGTCAGCAAGGGATTCCATCGGGCGATGCCCGCTTGGTTGCTCCAGCGCGAATTGCCAAGCGGGGTTTTGAATGTGCCGGACGCGGTCCACGTGCCCACGCTGCTAAAGCCGGGTTTGAGGGTGCGTTTCTGGCTCGCGGGAAAGGCTGGCGCCTCCTCACGGCGTGATAAAACAAACGCCGCTTCCGCCGGTTCTTCCGGCACCACGGCCGACGGGGGTTCCTGCGCAAACCCCCGGGACGTTGAAAAGAAGCAGATGGTCCAAAGCGCGGCCAGAAGAATGGTTTTCATTAAGGTCGAGACGGGCGGCATGTTTTCAGCGTGCGAATCCCAGATCATCGAGGCCCAGCAGAGGAGTTGCCGAGTATTTGATTTCCTGTGTTGTTGCCGTGATCAAGACACTGCCGATACGGGCCCCCGTGCTTTTGAAGGCAAAGTAGGCAGCGCGCGGCTTGGCGTCGTTCGGAATAGTGAGACCGGTCAGTGCCTGGGTCTCTAAAACATTTCCTTCTGTGTCTTTGAAAACGACAACGATGGAATCGAGCATGTAGGTGCGGTTGCCCAGACCGGTCAATGTGAAGGCCACGGCGACGGGAGCTTTGCCTGAGACAACGGAGGCTGGAGTGAAAGTATTGGAGTCTGTATTATAGTCCCCGAATTTCAGAACCGCATTCATCGATTTGGATTTGGGCACCGCGCTCCCCGTGGCCTCGAGGCGGATCGCTATGCCGTCAGAGCTCGTATAATTCGCATTAAATATCGCCGCGCCGCTCTGCGGGGTGGGATCATACCCTCCGAATGTCAGTTCGACATCGGGGACCATGTCATTCGTGCCAGTAAAGTTGATGATATTCTGTTTCGGTTCAAAGAACGTTCCAGACGCACCAAAAACCTGGACCGAGCGGAATGAGGGAAGGGCGATAATTTCCTCCTTGCTCACGGCATTCGCGGGCACGAGTTCCTTCGCGATGACGCCCTTGGGGTCGATCGCTTTTTGGCCCCCGACGCGTAGAGGATTTGTGAGAACCATGGCCGAAGCTGAGGTTGCGATGCCTGCGAAAAGCAAGGCGCGGACGAGGGTAGTTTTTTTGTTCATGGCAGAGGTTTTTTCAGGTTTTGCCGAAAGGTTCGACGATGAGGCGACAGTATGGCAACTGCGAACTTCTTTGAAATAGGGACACCGTGTGAATCGTCGCAGAGATCAGCAGATTCGCACTTTGCCGCAGCCCCGCCCGGCGAAGAAATTGCGGTAGCGGTTTTTAGTCTCCTCGGAGACGTTCTCCGCGGGAAGCCCCGGGCCGAGTGATTTGCCGAGTTTGGCGTATTTGGAGTTCCCCATCGTGTGCCACGGGAGAATCTCGATTCCAGCCAGCGACGGATAACGGCGTTCCATCGCCGCGATGGCGGCGAGGTGGTCCTCCCCATCGTTGAGGCCGGGAATCATCGGGCAACGCACAAGGATCTGCGCGCCGCGGGAAACGAGAAAGTCCAGCGTCTCGAGAATGGGGGCCAGCGGGACGCCGGTGAGCGCCAGGTGAAGCTCCGCATCGGTGGCCTTGTAATCGAAGAGATAGAGGTCGGTGACGGCCAGAGTCCGCTCCCAAAGCTGGCGCGGGAAAAAACCAGTGGTGTCCAGGGTGGTCTGGATGCCCGCCTCCCGGCATTTCCGCAGCAGGGAGAGTGTGAATTCCGGCTGCGCCATCGGTTCCCCGCCTGAGATGGTGACTCCGCCCCCACTGGCATCGTAGTAGGCGCGATCCTTCACGACTTCCGCCAGCACCGCGTCGTCGGTCATTTCCTTACCGTAGAGAAACAAGGCGCCGGAGGGGCACACGTCCGCGCATTGGCCGCAGTCGGTGCAGAGGGCACGGCCAAGGTGAGCTTTGCCGTCGTGGAGCGAAAGTGCGGAGGGCGGGCAGGCAGCGACGCAACTGCCGCAGCCGAGGCACTTGGAGGGATCGAAGCCGAGCTGAATCCGGCGGCTCTGGGTCTCGGGATTGTGGCACCAGAGGCAGTGCAACGGGCAGCCTTTGAGGAAGACCGTGGTCCTGAGACCCGGCCCGTCCACTACCGATGTCCGGTGGATGTCGGTGATGGTTCCGGTCATGTTCCGTGCTCGGTGCGGGAGAGGATTTCCCGCTGCGTGGCGGCGTCGAGGTCGATGAACCGGACGGAAAACCCGCCGACGCGCACGAGCAGGTTGGCGTATTTTTCGGGATGCTCGATCGCGGCGAGCAGGTCCTCGCGGCTCGTGACCGTGACCATCGTCTGGGTGCCCCCCTGTTTGAAGTAGGTGTTGAAGAGCGCGTGATAGAGCGGCCGGTGCTGCCGGGGCAGCGCGGGGGTGAGTTTGACGTTCTGCACGGTGCCCGCGTGGATGGACGGGTCGGGCTTGGCCTGCGAATTCAACAGCGCGCTCAGCCCGTTGCGATCGCAGCCGGGGCCGGCGGCGTTGCCGGGCGCGAGCGGGTCGCCGTTTTTACGGCCGTCGGCCGAGGCGGAGGTGAACTTGCCCCAGCGGGTGTTGTGATCGTTGTTGATGACCACGACCAGGAAATGGTGGAGGCCGGTGCCCCGCGCGGCGGCGGAGGTGCCCAGGCAGACGTGATCGTGCACGCGGCAGACCATCGCGTCGGCAGCCGTGTCGTCGTTGCCGAACTTGGGCGCCTCCTTGAATCGCCGCTGGAGCAGTTCATGCCCCTCCCAATTGTCCCGCAGCGCCGAGAGAAGATCCGCGGCCGTGCAGGCGCGCTCCTGATAGACCAGCTTCTCGATGGCGGTGAGACTGTCGGCCGCGTTGTTGTTCCCGTAGGTTTCATTGGTGCCTCCGAGGAAGCGGATGCCCCCGTCGAAGATCGAACGGCCGCGACCGAGGCAATCGTCGTAAAGCAGGCTGATCAGAGAATAGGGGCACTCGCGCCCGGTGGTCCGGTAAACCGAGTCCTGGGCCTTGGCGAGCGGATCGAGAAAGAACTCCACCGTGCGGGTGTAGGCGCTCCAGAGCGACTCGAAATCCGGGTAGCAGGTCAGATCCCCATAGTCGGGACCGATGCTCCGCCCGGTGCTCAGGCAGCGCCCATGGTTGATGGCCGATTCGAGACAGCGCTGCAGGTTGATGATGGCGTTGGGCGTGCCGCAGCTCCGGTGATGGATCATATACTCGCCGCAACCGAACGGCAGATACTCGCGGGCGGTTTCGCGATCGACAGCGAAGGCCTTTTCGACGGCAGGCACGTTCACCTCGTCGTTGTAGAGCATCGGGAAGGTCTTGCCCTTGCCGATCACGTCGTAGGCTTTCTCCAGCAACGCCGGGTTCTGGCCGGAATAAAACCGCAGGGTGAGCTGTGGCAGTGGCAGGCTCAGGCTCTCGGTGGTCTCCATCGCGAGCAGGGCAAACCGATCGGGAGCCGCCTCATTCTCCCGCCCCATGCCGCCCACGATGATCCGGGCGTCGTAATGCAGGATCTCCTCCTCGAGGATGGTGTAGAAATTCTGCATCACCTTGAGCGCCTCGGCCCAGGTTGTCGCGCCCGAGTGGAGATCGCGGCAGAGATAGGGCCCGAGCACCACATCCAGACGGCCGAAGTTGATCGTGCCGGTGAGAGTGGAGGTCAGCAGAATCAGCTGCAGCGCCTCGTGGAAGGTCTCCGGCGCGTGCTCGAGAAGACCGACCAGCGCCTTGCGCAGCGCCGACGCCGGGCCGACCGGATCGGCGGCTTCCAGTCTTTCCGCTTCGCGGTGATAGTGCCCAATGCAGCGCCGCAGCCGACCGAGCGAGGCCAACGCAGCATCGTAAAACCCGGCGGCCTGACCGCCGGGCGGATTGGTCTGCATCGACCAGATTAACTCCTCCAGCCCCGCAACGCCGTGTTTCACCAGCTTCCCGTAATCCAATTGCAGGCCCGCCATGCGGAAGAGCGGCAGTGCAGGCATGGCGAGACTCTCCGCCCGATCGTAGAGATCGGGAAGACGCTGACGGATTTCAGCGGGAAACTCCCGGTCACACTTAGCCATCGTGTTTTCCACTTCCCAAAACGCGCGCAGGCGTTGCCACTCCGCAAGCTCCCCGGCCGAAGGCGCGGACATTTTGATAGATGCGTCCCACGCCGCGAAGTTGGCGTAGTAGCCCAGCCCGCCGTATTGGACCGAGTAGCCGACCTCCGGATAGATCCGCTTGCCGGCCAGCAAATCCGATGGCCGAGGCGGGACCAGCACGGCGGGGAATTGCACATCCTCGCAAAGGATTTCACGGTGAAATGCGTCGGAGCCTTCGCGATAGGCGGCGGTGTAGCGCCGGACGTAGTCCATTCCGAGCGTTTCGATTGGGCGTTTGGTTGCCATGGCGATTTTGCGGGTTAGTTTGGTTGCGGGGTCGGCTACGGTTTAAGACCATCGGCGGTTCAACTCCTCCCGCATCCAGTGGTTGCTTTGCCACGGGTCGGCTGAGGGTTGGTCAGAGAGACCCTCGAGAGGCGCGTAGAGGGCTGGCCCGAACTCCGGGGTCACTGTCATGAACTCGCGGCCCTCGGCGGCCATGCGCTCGCGGATGCGGGTCCAGAAGCCGACGCTCAAGTCCACCCAGTCCCGGTAGGCGGGATTGCGCGGATCAGAGAGCTGAGGACCCTCGCAAAAGCCGACCCGGGCGTGGATGTGATCGGAGGCGGCGATGATGGCATCCACCGCTTCCGGTTGGTCGGAGAGGTTGCTCTCGTGGACGCAAAGCAGGTGGGAGAAATCCGCCGTCAAGCGCAGCCCGGGGACGGCTTTGAGATAGGCGAGGCAATGGGGCGCGGTGAAGAGGGCGCGGCCGCGGTGCGTTTCATGGAGCAGGGGCACGCCTTCCCGCAACGACAGTTCGACCCCTGCCTCGAACAACTTGAGATTGTCTTCGAAGGAAAAAGTGTCGCGACCGGTGTGGCAATTGATGAAAAGGGGTTCGGATTCGAGGGCGTGGTGATAGCGCTCATAAAGAGAGGAAAGGTGTTGTTCCGGAGTTGCCCCCGCAGTGGAAATTTGGGCGATGAGACTGAGGTTGGCGTTGCGATGAAGACGGCGGATTTCCGCAGTCGATTCCGGGCGGTTGGCCAAGTAGATTTCCGTGGCCTGCCACTTGGCGGCGGCCACCTCCCCGACAAACCAGTTGAGAGGGCGGCTGTAAACTTCCCAGCAGGCTTTGGCGAAGAGCGTTTGCATGGCTTTTAAATCGGCTGCGGGGCGCGTATCCGTCCAGGATACGCGCCTGCGGGTGATGATTAGTGGGCGTTCTTGTAGCGGGTCGTGGCGCCGCGCGCGGCCATCACCTCGGGATAAGCGCGGGTCGGATCGGCGTAGCGGTTGCCGCCCAGGTCGCGGCCTTTGGCCAGATAAACCTGATGGGCGCCGGCGAACTTTTCCTCGTTGAACTTACAAGCGGTGCTGGCGAAACGCAGAGTCCAGCCGCAGCGGCGGATCTGCGAGGTGTTCGGCTCGCTGCCGTGCATGATGCGCGCATCATGGAGCGAGCACTCATTGGCCTGAATCTCCACGTAAACCTGACGCGCGTCATCGCGCTGCTCCTTCTTGATCTCGGTGCCGAACACGCTGGTGGCGGTGTCCACCGCATCATAATCGGAGAAGCCCTTGCGCCCCTCGACATGGGTGCGGGGAATGACCTTCATGCAGCCGTTGACCTTGGTGGAGGGATCGATCGCCAGCCAGACGGTCACCACCTCCATCGGCTCGACCAGGCCTTTCCAGTAAGCCGAGTCCTCGTGCCAGGGGACGCGCTTGCCGTTGCCCTTCGGCTTGCAGATGAAGTGGGTGGAGAAGAGAGCAATGTCTGGACCGATGATCGGTTCAACCAGCGCCAGTATATCATCATCCAGCGCCCACTTGAGCAGCTCCGGGTGCATGAAGTGGGGAACGTCCATGGATTCCGGGCGCTCGTTGGAGGGCAGATTGCTGAGGATTTTCTCGAAGCACGCCTTGAGAGCTTCGAATCTGTCCGGCTTGAGAACCGGTTCGTTGATTACGAGGTAGCCATCGGTTTTGTATTTAGCCACCTTTTGCGGAGTCAGTCTGGGATTCATTGTTGGAATGATTGGTGTTGTTGGGACAGCCGGTATGGCCATCACACAAATAGCTTACGCGAATTTCCCAAACGGTTCTTCCAAGCCATTGACAAAAAGCTATACTGTAGTGATGAAAACGCTTCTCTTTGAAAACCTGGAAACTCGGGCCCACCGGCCGCATGTCGCGACCACACGCGTGCTCTCGCAGCAGGTCTCGCTTCGCCACACCCACGACTTTTTTGAGGTCTTTCTGATCGTGGCCGGCTCCGGCACGCATCACATCAACCGCATTAAAGTGGAGGTATCGGTTGGGCACTTGGCCGTCATCCGTCCGGAGGATTGCCATCATTTCTCCTGTCGGGCCGGGGAGGAACTTGCGATCCTCAACGTCGCCATGGAATCCGACTGGTGGAGTCAATTTCATCAGTTGATGGGCTTATCGGTTCCCGCCAACTGGTTCCGCAGTGGAACTCCGGCGGGACATGTCCGGCTCAGTTCGAAGAATCTCCGGGACCTTCGGAAGGTTTTCGAGCAACTCGCTGGACGCGATAAGCGCCCGCCTTCCGATGTGATCGACGCCGTCCTTCAGGTTATCGCCTCATTCCGCGCACAGGATGAGTCACTCGCACCCTCACCACCGCCCTGGCTCGAACAGTGGCGAAGCGAACTGCTGGATGCCGGGGAGACGGTTTCCGAGTCGCTGGCCTTTTGGCAGAAACGCAGCGGGCGCAGCCCGGAACATCTCGCCAGAAGTTGCCGTGCGTTCTACCACTGCACGCCAACAGATATCGTCAACCAAGCCCGAATCGAACGGGCGAAAACGCTGCTCAGCTCGACCGACGACAAAGTCATCTTGATCGGCTTCGCTTGCGGGTTTGGAAACCTCGCCAACTTTTATCGGAACTTCCTCGCCCGCTCCGGCATGACACCCAAAGCATGGCGTCGGCAAGGGTCGGCCACCGTCCCTCTTGGCGAGGATTAGCCCGCCTGCGACGTAGCACATGCCAAAGCGATAGCGCCGGGCGGCCGTTAATTGGTAAAAAACTATCATGACTTCATTTTCATCCGGTATCCCTTTGCCGCCACGTGGTTCCTGCGACGTGTTAGCGGAATCCTTACCTCGTCCGTCGTCGACGCCCAAAGACTGCTCCGGGGAATCGCCTGTCTTGGCGATGGTCTCGGACACGACTTTTGCCGACGAGACGCTCGCGGCCACGGGCCTTGGGTTGGCCGGGGCGCGGCTCCATATTTGGGATGGGGTGAGCTTTCACGCAGTTGAACCCGCTCATGCGGCTGAAGACCGGTTGCTGGCGGTGCTTCCGCCAGCGCTAGAACGCGGTGCTCTGCTGATCTGGCCGATGCGTGGCGGTCTGGTGGGCGAGCCGTTCCGGATCAATGCCGCGACGGTTTGGTGGTGGCGTGTGGAGAATTCCCTTGTTCGCATCTTCGGGCGAAACCTGTCGCTCACCCAATCACCTTCGCGGGTCTGGATTGTCGGGGCGAGTTTTAAGGGCTGGTTGGAGGTGGTCGCCGCCAGCGACTGGCAACTCTCGGCCCGGTTGCCGGAGGATATCCCGCCTGGTAACTACGAGGTGCAATGCCACAACGGCACGGGCGCAGACTGGGGCTGGAGCGCACCGGTTTCCATCCGTATCGAAATGCCGGCGCAAACAGCATCTGCGGAGACCCTGAACCCAGCTAATTGGGGCGCGTTGGCCGATGGCGGAACGGATTGCACGGACGCACTGCAGGCCTGCCTGGATGCGGCCGCACGGAAGGGCTGCACGGTGCGCCTGGCAGCGGGCACCTATCGCATCAGCCGACCACTGCGGATTTCCGCGGGATCTCCCGTCCAACTGCTCGGTGCCGGGGCGGGCACGCATCGTTGGACGCGCGAGGAAGACCGGCACGTCATTGATGGCAGCCACACGGTCCTCACCGGCCCCGCTGATGCTGAACCCTTGCCGGAATTACTGTCTGTCGAGTCCGCAGGCTCCCGGCTGGAGGGGATCAATTTTATTAATGGTGTGAACGGTGCCTGCCAGCGCTGTGTCACCGTGGCTGCACCAGGCGTGGTAGTGGCCCGCTGCCGGTTTATCACGCCGGATGCGATGCCCAAAGTCCCGATGGCAGAGCGCGTGCCGCATTCCGTCGAGAGCGCGGCCCTGCACCTTGAGGCAGCGGGTTCCTCGTTTATCGCCGTCGAGGAGTGCGAGTTTAATCACCTCGGCATCGGCATTAAGATCGGCCGGCGCGATGCGAGCGGAACGCCTGTTTTCACTGACGATGTGCGGATCAGCGGCTGCCGCTTTACCGGCTATTTTCCCGGTCTTTATTGTAAGGGTGAGAAGGTGGCGATTTTCTACAGCGGCTTCCGCTGCATCGGAGTTGTCACCATGGCGGGCCGGCGGGTGATCGTCGAAAACAACACGATGCGCGGTGCCGATCGCACCCATGGGCGCACGCTTAACCGTATGTTTCTCTCGGTTAACAGCGCCAACCGCCATATTTTTGTCTCCGGCAACCGCGGCACGGACGTCGGGCATCATGCCTCGCTCGGTCCCGGCCTCGACAAGAACATGGGCGAGCAACTTATGTTCCATTTCCGCTATTCGGACGGCGGCATTTTCCGGGTCAACGAAGCGGACACAGGCTCGGTCACGCTCGATCTCGCCGACCCGAGCCTGCGGGGTGATGTCACCTCGAAGAACTTCGATGGCAACACGCTCTTCATCGCCGTGACGACACCTCTCGGCAGCAAGGTGCCCGAGGATGTGGGGCAAAACGACCACTGGATGGTGTTGGTGTGCGACGGGCGCGGGCTCGGCCAGTTCCGCATCGTGACCGGCATCGAGCGCAGCGAAACGGAGGCCCGCCTGCTCCTCGATCGCCCCTGGCTGATCGCTCCCGACGCCGGCAGCCGGATCGTCTTGCAGGCCTGCTATCACCAGAACCACGTCGTCGGCAACCACGTCGATACCGGCGGTGTGGATGCCGAACACAAGAGCCACGGCACGATTTTCTGGTTCAACAGCATCGAAAACATCGTGGCTGACAACGAATACCGGAACCTCTCCGGCGGTGTGATCTGGAATCACGGATACCGCAATCCCACGGCTTGGAACCTCACGACGCGCAACACCTTTGCCCATATCCACGGTTATAGCGGCGACACCAGCCTCACGCCTGCGTGCTGGGTTAACCACTACCGCGCCTTCCAGCGCTGGCCAGAGCCGGGCGAGCGGGTTGCCTATTCCATCGGCGAGATCTGCCGCCACAACCAAGGCGAAGATGTGGATACGGTGGCCTATCTCCACACCCGCTTTGAGAACTGGCAGGAGCCGGTGAAAAACTATGTGCCCCACGACAAAGGCGGCGTCATTCTGGGCGTGGTCGAACATTGCCACTTTAAAAGAGCGCGGCAGGGGATCGTCCTCAGCTCGCCGGCCAATGGAGCCCTGCTGCGGGCGAACTCGATCGAATCATTGGACCCGCAAGGCCACTCGATCTTTGACGAAACCAACGGCACCCGAAATTCCGCAACAATCTTTATCCGATACGATTACGGGACCCGCGCCGAATGAGACGGTTAACATTTTTGCTCCCTTGCGCCCAAAATTTATTAATCAACGAATGAATGCGCTAGTACTAATACTAGCGCCCAACGTTTAACCATAGCCTTAAAAAACAATGAAAAGCCCTAAATATTTACCAATAGGAATTTTAGCAATCGCGATCGTCCAGTCTTCGTTCGCCGCCGTCATCACCGGTCCTACCCTCGTCACCGGGCCAAATGCGATCGATCCTTTGGCGCGCGTCGTCGAGACTCTCACTCCCACTAACGTGACCTCTCAGTCAGTTATCGAGAACACGGATGGATTCGGAACGGTGCAGACGTTTACTGGTTTTGGCAACGGAACCAACATCATCGACTTCTCGGCCGGCAAGCCCGACGTGAAGTTTTCTTTCTCTGGCGATACTTCGCCGACTACGGGATCCAACTTAGCTAATCCTAATTTCGCCACCTCGGGCAGCAACTCCGTGCGGTTTGAATCCACCGCCAATACCAGTGCCACGGCCAAAACCTTTACGGCCACGATGACCTTTGGCGATTGGGATGGAACAAGCTTCACCGATGCCGCTTCGGGCTCTCTCGTCGCACCTAATACCGTGGCATTCACTTTCGCAGGTCTAGGAAGCCGCATGCATATGCTCGCTACAATTACTGCGACTTTCAAGGGTCTCTCGGGCGAAACGCTCAGCACCCAAACATTGACCGACCTTGCTATTGTTAATAACTCGAGCGTCAGCGCCGGTTACTTTGGCTATCAAGGAGAGCAGGTTGGCAGCGTGGGCCTGACCTTTACGACCAAGGCGTCCATTTTCTCCGCCACTCCCACTGTCGGTATCGACGACTTCGGTTTCGGCACCACCACCTCCCCTATCCCCGAGCCCTCGAGCTATGCGCTCTTAGCCGGCGGCCTGATGCTGGGGATGACTTTAGTCAGGCGCCGCCGGGCGGGTTCGGCTTCAGTTCAGGCCTAGTATCTTTGCTAAGTCATTGTAAAAAATGATTTACAGTCGGTGAGTGCGGTTCTGGGCCTTGTCGGAATTTCCAGATCTCATTGCCTAGGGGGGGGCTACCCACAATGGCCCTCGGTTAAGCCCGCAACACATCGTAAGGCCTGATTTTTTATGGCCAATGCGATGGTCGTGAACCCTAGGCATGGGAGACGGTCGGCGACTGTATGTCCCCTACACACACACGCGCCCTGCTTACCGTTTTGGTGGAACACTTCCGCACCCTCGACATCCGTTTCAAGCGTAGGAGGATATGGACGCCGGAAAGGGTGGTGGTGGGGATGCTAACGCTGATATCGCAGCCTTGTATATCCTCGCTGGAGAAGCTCATGCCGGAACTTGTCGATCCGCATCTGCTGGGTTCTTCCGGTTTCTTAGTGGCACAGGGCTAGAGCCTCCTCGAAAAGGCTTTTGGTTTTTTTATTAAAAACAACTTATGTGATTTAAGTTTACTGTAAAAGTGCCGTATTATACTGCATGAAAACAGGAAACAAAATAAGTAGCGGCGTTAAATTATCAAGTAACGAATCGATCGTTTATTCCTCCGGCGACTTCTTTTCCACCCCGGCGCGCAGTGATTTTGGTGATTTTTTATTGGAATTGAAGCGCTTTTGGCGGTCCCACCCCGAAATCGAAGTGGCCATGACCGCCGATCTCGACGCCCACGCCATGGCGGAAAAGCGCGAACGGCGGAAGGACCGGGAGTTCGAACTGGCGCAGACCGAGGCGTTGTTCGCCGTGCCGGCGTCAGGCACGGCGGAAAAAACGCAAGCCGAGTTCCTCGCCGCAGGGCGTCCGCGCACCCCCGCTGTTGTGGTTTTTATCACGGCCATGGCCACCGGTTACTTGGGGTCGCAATACAGTGCCTGCCCCCGGATGGTGCTGCTTGAATCGGCATCGTTGCGCACCTTGCTCGATGATTTGGGGTACACGCTGCCTGCACCTAATACCGTTGGCCCCCTGATAAATCGCCTGAGTGAGAGTACTCTCGCCCTGATCCACCGGGCCCAATTGGCCGATATTTTGGCCGAAGGGCTCGATTCGTTTACCGATATCACCCTGGACAGCACGGCGATCAAGGCATCCAGTTGCTGGCCAACAGACTCCGGTATCATTTACCGCCTCTTTGAGCGAGCCTACCGCATGGGCGGCAAGCTCGACCAGGTCGGGCTTAACTCGCTGCAGGATGGCTTCAAAGACCACTGGCTGGAGGAGTTGCGAAAGAGCGCCCGCGCCATCGCCCTGCTGGGTGGTGGTCCCCGCCGAGCCCAAAAACTCCGGCTGCTCTACGACCAGTTTTACCAAATCGCCTGCAAGTTGGGCGGCAAGTTGCTCACCCAAGTAGAAGCCGCAGAGGCCGAAGCAAATGTTAAACTGTCCAAGCTGCGGCCCTCCAAGCGCCGGATCGCGGAAGACCTACTGGACTGCATCCACGGGGACGTGGTCGCGGTGATTACGACGATCCAGCAAAGCATTGCGCGGGTGCATGATGGGGTGAAGACCAAGTCGAGGGAAAGGGTCCTCAGCCTGGCCGATCGCAGTGCTGCTTTTATTGAAAAAGGCGGGCGGGAACCGGTGATTGGCTACAAGCCGCAATTGGCCCGCAGCCGCGGCGGTTTTGTCACCGCGCTGATTCTCGACGCGGGCAACGTGGCTGATTGCAAGCAACTGGTGCCCCTGCTGATCCAGAATATCGCCAACACGGGCCTGGTGCCGGCGAGCGCGAACGTCGACGACGGCTACTCCAGCGCCGAAGGGCTGGCGCAGGCATACGAGCTGAAGGTGGCCAAGGTGAGCATCTCCGGCGCCAAGGGGCGCGCCTTGCTCGGCGAGGAACTGTGGAACCACCAGGATTATATCACGCTTCGCGCCGAGCGCAGCGCGATCGAGTCGCTGATGTTTACGCTCAAGTTCAACCACGGGTTCGGCCGGCCGGGTCGTCGCGGGTTGGCGGCGGTGCGCAGCGAACTGACCCTGAAGATCCTCGCGCACAACTTTGACCGGATGATTTTGGTGCGCGCGAGGAAGTCTCAGGAAAAGCCGCTGCCCTTGGCGGCCTGAGTCGCTTCGCTCGTCGCGGCTAACCCAAATCGGTTCAATTAGTTCGGTGCAAAAGCCCCGGAGCGAACCGCCGTGGACTTCGCCGTTGGAAAAGCGACCTTGGTGATGGGGCCGGGGCTGTTTTTAGGCCGCCGCCCCTTCGTGAACACGTAAACCGAGTTCGTTCAGGGCTGTTTGCGCCCCCAGTGGCCGGCCGGGGCGGGAATACGCCCGTTGCGAAAGGCTTTTCGAGGAGGCTCTAGCTTCGCGTATCGTTTAACGAGGATGCGGCTAGCAACCGCCTGCATATCAAGGAAGACGAAAACAGACAATTTCACCTTCAAAATCCCGCACTTTAAATTCACTTAAAACAACCGCATTGGTCTTTTTAAGCAGAATATAAGGGTCCATAAACGCAGATTCAGGCACGAAGATCACCCTTGATGCCGGCGCCGGCCCGTTCGCTTTCAGCGCCACACCGCATGCGCTGGCCTAAAACCCTGCGTTAAGGCTCAAGTTCACCCGGTGTTCGGAGTATTGCGGATTGAGGATCGCGTCGTAGCTCAAGCGCACCGTCCAACCGTTGGGCAACAGCGCCGACAAACTCGCGCCGGGGTTAATATACTCACTGCCTCCAGCCTGCGGGTTAACCCTGAACGCTTCTCCACCGGCGGCCAGGCGCGCGGTGATACGATTGGGGTTAAACGACTGGCGACTTGCGCTCAGACTCAAATCGGGAATCCACCCGATTTTATTGGCAACAAAGGGTCGGCTCACATGAACCCCGAACTTCGTGATGAATGAATCCGCATTCTGACGCCTAACGCGCAAATCGGCGGCGGAGCCGGTTTCCTCGAAGCCGTTGATGTGCGCATGGTCATAGGCCACCGAGGCAGTCGGTCCCACAATAAAACCGCCCACCTTAAAATCATAGCCGGTGGCCAACTGGCCGCCGTAACTGAAGCCCTGCGTTTCACCGCTGGCGGTTTGATTTAAAAAGGCGATTTTACGCTTACTGTCATAGGCCGAAAGCCCGGCCGACACCGAGGTATTCACAAAGAAGCCCGCGTTATGGTAATCGTGAAACACCCCAACCCGGCTCGTCGTGGTGCGGGCAGTGCCGCTATTGGAGGAGAAATCCGTGTCGGCCAGCGCCTGGCTGACCACCAGCCCGACCGACTGGTTGGGGTTGAGCGCGTAATCGACTCCGGCGGTGGCCGCCCCCGTCTGCGAAAAAGAGCCGAGGCGGTCTGAGGAACCATCGACTGCGGCAAAGGCACCGGTAGCCGAGGCAAAATAACCGAAGCGTTTTTTCGGCTTAGCCTTGGCGATTTGATAACTCACCCCGTCTTCAATGACCGTTTGCACGCTGTAATCTTCCGCGGCGGCGGGGGTGGCCACGCCGTTAAGGCTGATCGACGCCGACCCGTAGCGGCGCAATTCCGCACTGCGCTGTTGCAGGCTGGAATTGAGGATCGAGGCGGACTGGAAGGTGGTAGCAGCCAAGGCGGTGAGTTTTTCCGGGGTGAGCTGGTCGTAGGCCGTGCGCAGGCCGGCGGCGGTTTGGGTTTTCAGGCCGTTAAACAGGGTGGCGCGGTCGTCCATGGTGGTGCGCTGGTCGAGCTCAAACTTGAGGCCGGAGTTACGCAGGGATTGGAGCGCCGCGCCGACTTGGGTTTGGTTGGCGTTGAGGCCGGGCACTGCGGTCGCGTAGTTGGACGGGACGGCGTAGAGGTTAACGGCGGTGGCGGTGTATTCGGGCAGCCAGGTGATGCCGGCGGCATTGTCGCCGGGGGCGAACGTGTAGTCGTCGAATTTGCCTGTCACCGTGCTGCCGGTGATCACGGCGTGGACGGCGCCGAGGGTCGGCACTTAGGCCGGCACACTCGAACCGGTGAAAATCGTCTGTCCGATTAAAGTGCCGCCGGTGAGAGTGACCGCGCCCGCTGAGATGACCTGATCGTGAAACCCGGCTCCGGTGCCGGCGGTGGCGCCATCGAGTTCGATCGTGACGGAGCCGCCGGTATTTACCGTAAGCGAGCCGACGTGCTGGATCGCGGGGGAGTTGCCCGGGCTGTAAGTGCCGTCGGCGTCGACGATCACAGCCCCGCCAATGTCGCCGCGGCCTTTAAGGGTGCCGGTGCCGCTGACGGTGACGTTACCCGCCCAGTGGCCACCGGCAGCGGTGCCGATCACCAAGGTGCCAGCAGTGACCGTGGCCGTCCCGCTAGAGGTGTTTAAGCCGGTCAGGGTGATCGATCCCGTGCCTGATTGATTAACCGTGGTGGTGCCGGTGATCGGCGTGGCGATGACCAGGTCGGTGCCGCCGGAGTTGAGGTAGTTCGTGGACAACGGGACGATAAAGCCGTCGTCATCGATGCGCGCCGCGACGTTGCCGAATTCGACAAACCGAAAAAGGCCCAACTGGGTGGCAGTCAGGCCGCCACTGGTGGTGCCAAAGCGCAGGGAGTTGGTGCCGACCTCGAAATGGCTTACCGAAAGCGTTGCGGAGTTCCAATCGAGCGCCGAACTGTTGGCAAACACCAGGGCCGCCGAGCCACTCAGGCTGAGCGCGGAGGAGGCATTGAGATCGAGTGTGCCGAGGGTTTGGCTAAAGACGCCTAGGTCCATGGTGCCTCCATTGAGCGTGAGGCTGGCGGCGGCGTTGATTTGATTGGCCGCGCCGAGTGAAACCGAGGCACCGCTGGCGATCACCACCGCCGAGGTGTTGACGAGCGCCGTAGTGCCCGGGTTGTTAAGCGCAAGCGTACCGGCTGAAACCGTGGTCGTGCCAGTGTACGTGTTGGTCCCGGTGAGCGTGAGGGTGCCGGAACTGGTTTTGGTGAGGCTGCTGCCGGTGCCAGTGATCACTCCGGCACTGGTGCCGCCACTCACGGTGAGCGCGGTGCCGGAACCCAAGTTAACCGTACCGCCGTTGAGCGTCGTGATGGCACTGGTGGCGCCGTTCAAGTTGGCGGTGCCGCCGGAGAGCGTGCCGATCGTCGCCACGCCACCCACCGTGGTTGTACCACCGGAGATGTTGGCGGTGAGGTTGCCGACCGAGGTCACCGTGCCAGCCGAGATGTCGCCGGTAACGATGCCGTTGCTGCCGAAGGTCGTGTTACCTGCGCCGCTCAGGCTGGCGAGCGTCACCGTGCCGGTCGAAGCACTGAAGTTAAGTGCGTTGGTCGTCGTGTTGGCGTTGCTGACTGCGCCGAGGGTTTGGCCCGCGTTGGCGAAGGTGGCTAAGCCGCTTGCACCCACTGTGAGCGCGTTGCCGCTGGCAAGGCTGCCGGCGCTACCGATTGCCAAGGAACCCGCGCTGACCGTGGTCGCGCCGGTGTAGGTGTTGTTACCGGAGAGAACTAGGTTGCCGGCCCCTGTCTTGGTGATGCCCAGGGCGTTGCCGCCGTCACCGATCGCTCCGGAGAAGGTCAGCTTTTCCGTTCCCACGGTAGAGCCGGTTAGAACGTTCAGGGTGTGGTTGCCACCGCTCAAAAGGATGGTGCCGGTGAAAGTCAGCGATTTCTCGCTGGCGATGGTGGCAAAGGGCGTGTCGGCGGAGATCGTGACGTTGTTGCCGATTGTCCGCGAAGCTGTGGTTCCCGCCCGAATCTGCGCGCCGGCGAGATTGACTGTGCCCGTGCCTAGGGCGCCGCTGGTCGGAGCACCAGCAGGGCCGGCGGAATCTACGTTGACGGCCACAAAACCACTGCCACCCAGTGTGGCCCCGCCGCTGAAGGTGTTGGCGTTGCCTAACACCAAATTTCCCGCTCCGGTTTTGCTTAAGGCGCCGGAACCGTCGATCAGTCCCACGGCCAACTGGCCGCTTGTGACGTCAAAAATGCCAGTGCCACCGGCAGCCATGGTGAACTTCTTGGTGGCTGTAACGACGTTGGTATTAAAGCTCAGCGCGCCGCTCTTGCCGGTGCTGCCGAGGATCACCGAGGAGGTGCTGTTGCCCAGCACGCCATCCGCTCCCGAGTTGTTGACCGTGCTCACCGAGATCGCGCCTTCCGCCACGGTCAATTGACCGGTGAAGGTGTTGTTTCCGGAGAGGACCTGCGTGCCCGCGCCCGTTTTCGTGACCGTCAGGCCGGCCGCGCCATTGGCGATGACGCCGGAGTAGCTGTTCGACGCGCCGGTTTGGGGATTGAGGATCAGGTTGGTCACCGCCGAGTATCCCGTGATCGCCGTCGCCAGGGCCACGCTACCCCGCAAGCCGCCGAGCGTGGGGGCGGTGAATCCGGTGACGTCGAGCCCGATCGCACCGATGGAGCCGGTGGTGTCGTAGGCGCTGTTTTGAAGGGCCAGCGTATGACCGAGGGCGATCTTTCCGGCGCTGATGAGGGTGACGCCCGAGAAGGTGTTGGCCGTATTGAGGGTCGTCGTGCCCGAGCCGAGCTGGGTGAAAGAGCCGTTGCCCGTGATCGCCGCTCCACTGAAGTGGGTGCCCTGGGTCAGGCTGCCGGTGCTGTTGGCGGTCAGGTTGGCGTTGTTGGTGATCGCGCTGCTGGTGGATAACTGGCCGCCCGTGCCGATCGCCAAAGTGCCCCCGCTGATGATCGTCGCTCCGCTGTTGCTGTTGGTGCCGGTGAGAGTGAGCGTGCCCGTGCCGGACTTCGTCAGGGCCAGGCTGCCGGTGATGTTCCCGCTGTAGGTCGTGCTGGCGGTTTGGTTGATCGTAAGGGTGGCCGCGCTGCCGCTGTTGGTCACGAAACTGCCGCCGGTCCCAGAGCCTGCGCCGGTCCGCTGCAGGCCGGCCACGGTCTGGTTAAAGCCGTTCAGGTCGAAGATAGCGTCAACAGATGCATTTGAAGAATCCACGTCGAGCGTCGTCCCCGTTGGCAGAGTGTTTGCCGCGCCGAGCTTCAGGGTGCCCTGCACGACCTGCGTGTTTCCGCTGAAGCTGTTATTTCCGCTTGCTGCGGAAACGATCACCGTGGCGGCGGCGTTATTACCGCGGACCTGCAGAGACTGGCCGCTTCCCTGGATCACTCCACTGAGGGTCAGCGTCCCGTTATCACCCGCGCCGACGCGGGGGCTTGCTCCCACGCTGCTCATGATCACCGTGCCGTTCCAAGTCGCCGAGGTATTCGCGTCCACGGTCAACGCCCCGTTGAAATCCGTGCCAGAACCGTTGATCGTCACCGTTTCCCCGGTGACGGTGACTCCGTTGCCCAGCACCAGCGCGGCGCCGTTGGTGACGCTGTTGGTGCCGCCTGTCGTGCCCAAAGCATTGTTGTTGCTGACCACCAACCTCCCGGTCGAAAACGTGAGATTGCCGCTGAAGGTGTTGCTGCCGGAGAGGGTCAGCGTGCCGGTGCCCGCTTTACTCCAGTTAGTGGAGCCGGCAATTTCGGCGCTGATCTCTGCTGTGGAACTCGTTCCCACCGTGATCGAGGGCGTGGTGCCTGCCAGGGTGAGAATATTTGCTGCGCTGCCGTTGTTATCCAGGGTCCAACCGACGAAGGGAGTGGTCGTATCGGCGAACGTGAGCGCGGACAGCGTGCGCGCTCCGTCCAGGTGGACGATGTTGGCGCTGGTGATGTTCAGCGTGCTGAAGTCGGCAGTGAATCCGCTGCCGTCGGCCACGGTGCCGCCGGACCAGTTTACCGTATTGCTCCAAAGGCCGCCGCTGGTCAACTGCGTCCATGTGCCGTTGGCGGCTTGCGTGGATGTGCCGGCCAGGAGCGGGATGGCGGCGATTGCGGAGATAAGCTTAGCGGTTCGGAAGTTAAAGGTGATCATGCGGTTAGTGAGTGCGTCTGGGTTATTCGACACTTCACGGCCAGCGGCGCGGGCTTATTGCCATCGCGCACCGCCACCAACGCGCCGGGCAACCAAGCGGCCAGCGCAGTGAGGTGCTTGACCGAGGCATCGTCGAACGGGCGTGCTTCATTGAGCAACGTGTCTAGGCAGACTTGCAGGCCCTTGACCGGCCCCTCCAACTCCGGTTGGTCGCCGAGGTGCCCCAGCAAATCGCCAAGCAAACTGTAAGCTGAGATCAGTCCCTCATCGCTCAGCGCGGTGGCGAAAATGGATTCAGCAGCGAAGCTGCTGGCGGGATCATCCAGGACGGTAAAGGCAGGGGAAAGTAAAGGCATGGGGAATCAGAGGCAAACTATGGAAGAGTTCGAAAGTGTATAATATGTGAGCGGCGAGCGGGAAAGCGTCTATTTCTGGCGGTTAGGAATGCACTTCTTCTTCGGTGGATCTTCTTCCCCTTAAAAAGAGTAATACTCTTCTTCCGTGGGTGGGTTTTCTTCCCTGTCCGGCTGGGGATATGAGGGGTGCGAATGGGTGGAGATTGAACCGGCGGGACGCTTGGCGGATGCACAGCGATGCATCCAACCGGTTCACGCAAGTGTTTGCACTGTGTCGATTTCTTTCTGCCCGACGCGCATAACCGCGAGCGTCAGCGCTACTGCGGGAAGCCGGGATGCCGACGGGCGAGCCGGGCGGCCAGTCAGGCCAAATGGTTGGCGAAGCCGGAGAACCTCGACCACTGGAAAGGCCCAGAAAATGTCCAACGGGTGCAGGAGTGGCGGAAGGCCAATCCGGGGTACTCAAGGCGGAGGGGGCCGCGACGGCGGGTGGCGTTACAAGACATCCCAACTACGCAATCCGTTGTGCACCAGCCTAAAGCCGAGCCGGTCGCCGAGGTGGCGTTACCGAATCCCTGCGCGGCGTTACAAGACAGCTGGGAGTCGCAAAACCCTGTGCTCGTGGGGCTTATCGCGCAGTTCGCCGGAGTGACGTTACAAGAGGACCTCGAACCCATGCTGCGACACCTGCAATCCCGGGGGCGGGTGATCCTGGGCATCGACGTCCAGCCGCCCGATTATGCAAAAACAACCGATCGATCGCGAACAACTCCGGCGCACGCCGGCCCAGTTTAGCTGGCTGGACCACCGGCTGGTGCGGGGCAATTACCTGGGGCGGGCCAGTGCCCCCGCCTGGGGACTTTATCTGGTCCTGGTAACCGTGGGTGACGCCGACGGGCTGAGTTACTACGCCACGCGCACCCTGGCCCGGCTGCTCACGCTCAGCGAGGACGGCCTGGTCGAGGCGCGTCGGCAGTTAATCGAGGCCGGGGTGATCGCCTACGCCGCGCCACTTTACCAGGTGCTTTCCTTGGACCGGGGCAGGCCATCGCACACGCTGGCGGTAACGCCGTCGCCGAGCCGGGAGGTGGGGGCGTGATCAATTACGAACTGTATTGCCGGATAAAACAGGCGGAGGCTGCCGGTCACAGTGCGCCGCAAATCACCCGCTCGCTCCAGTTGCACGTGCAGACGGTGAGGCGCTGGCAGGCGCAGGAAAAGTACGCGCGCAGCCAGGCCGCGCAGGTGCCTAGGCCAAGCAAGCTCGACGTGCACAAGCCGGCGATCGCGCGGTGGCTGGAGGCCCATCCGTTCACCGCCATGCAGCTCTGGCAAAAGGTGCGCGAGCGGGGGTACACGGGCGGGTATTCAATTTTGAAAGACTACGTGCGGCGGGTGCGGCCGAGGAACCTGGAGGCGTTTCTTACCCTCAAGTTTGCCCCCGGCCAGACCGCGCAGGTGGACTGGGGCAGCTTTGGCTCGGTGGAGGTGGACGGCACCCGGCGGGCTTTAAGTTTTTTCGTCATGGTTTTGGGCTACAGCCGGTTCCTGCATGTGGAATTTACCCTCGGGCAGGGCCAGGAGTGGTGGCTGGGCTGTCACCGGCGCGCCTTTGAAAAACTCGGCGGGGTGCCGCGCGAGGTGATGGTCGATAACTGCAAGACGGCCGTCCTCTCGCATGTGCCCGGGACCGACCCGGTGTACAACGCCCAGTACCTGGACTTTGCCCGGCACTACGGGTTTACGATAAAAGCGTGCGGGCCGGGGCATCCGCAGTCCAAGGGCATGGTGGAAAACGCGGTGGGTTACGTGAAAAAAAGCTTCCTTGGCGGGAGGCAGATGAATGGGTTTACCGAGCTGGGGCCGGCCGCCAGCTTGTGGCTGGAAACGGTGGCCAACGTGCGCGTGCACGCTGAAACCCAGGGCCGGCCGGTGGACCGGCTGCCCGAGGAGCGCGCTGCGCTCCTGCCGCTTAACCCGGTGGCCAGTCCGGCGGTGCGCACCTTAAGCGTGCGGGCGTCGCGGCGGTGCCGGGTGAGTATCGAAACGAACCGCTACTCGGTGCCCACGAAGTTTGCCGGGGCGCTACTCACCGCGCAGATCGAGGGGGCGCAGGTGAGGTTTTATGCGGACCGCACCCTGGTGGCCGAGCATGCCCGCAGTTTTGCCCGCCGCGCCGATGTGGAAAACCCCGAGCATGTGCGCGAACTCGAGGAGCGCAAACGGCAGGGGGCGCGGCAGCGCCTGCGGCTACGGTTTTTGGAACTGAGCCCGGCGGCACCCGCCTACCAACGGGGGCTGGAGGAGCGCCGGCTCAACGCGGGACACCACCTGGCGACTATCGTGGGTTTGGTGGCCCTGTATGGAACGGAGGCAGTCGGCCGGGCGATCGAAAGCGCCCATGAACTCGGCGCCTACTCCAGCGATTACATCCTCAACTTGCTCGAACAACGCGCGCGGGCCTTGCCGCAAGCCGGGCCGATCCACCTCACCCGCGCCGACGCGTTGGCCGCACTGGAACTCGAACTGCGTCCCCCGGATTTAAGCCCCTATACCCAATGAAAACAGAACCCGAAAAACCCGATTTATTAAAAGACCAGCTCAAGTATCTGAAACTCGGTTACCTGTTGCGTCACCACGGCGAACTGACCGCCGAGGCGGCCAAGGCGCGCTGTTCGCACGCCGAATTTTTACGCCGACTGGTGCAGGCCGAGACCCAGGACCGCCAGATCCGGGCGCTGGAGCGGCGTATCCAGGCGGCGCGCTTCCCGGTCAAGAAAACCGTCGACCAGTTCCAGTGGGACTGGCCCAAGGAGTTGAACGAAGCGCAGGTGCGGCACCTCTTCGAACTGGGCTTTGTCAAGGAGCGCACCAACGCGGTGTTTTGCGGTGGTGTGGGGCTTGGGAAGACACATCTCGCGAGCGCGTTGGGCTACGCGGCCTGCCAGGCGGGTTACACGGTGCTGTTTACGACGGCGGTGGACGCGATCAACGCTTTGGTCACCGCCCAGTCCCTGCACCGGTTGCAAGCCGAGTTGAAGCGTTACATGACCCCTGCGGTGCTCGTGCTCGATGAGGTCGGCTACCTGCCGCTCGACAAGTCGGGGGCCGACCTGCTCTTCCAGATCGTCAGCCAACGCTACGAACGCGGCTCGCTGATCGTCACCACCAACAAGGCCTACAAACACTGGGCAGGGATCTTTAACAACGACGCTGGCATCACCGCGGCGATCCTGGACCGCCTGCTGCACCGCGCTCAGACCGTCGTCATCGAGGGCAAATCCTACCGCATGAAAGACCGCCTGGCCGACGAACCTGCAAGCTGACCGGGCCTGATGATCGGCCCCTGGCGGGGCCGGTCATCGGCTTTTACGACAGGTGATTTTGTAACCGCCAGAAATAGACGGTGTTCGCGCCGCCGCTCACACTTCGGTATTTGGGTGTGCGACCATGAAACTAACAACCATAACAGTGAAAGTCTGTTCGGCCGAATTTAACGATTCGCGGTCGAAGGGCCCGGTCACGGATGCAGGCCGCGAGGCCTCGCCGGAAAGCACGACCGTGTGCCCGAACCAGTCAGCCGCAACGAAGGTGAACCCCATCCAATGAGCTCCGTTACCGAAACAACCGACGAGTCCAGCCGCTACCTGAACGGTGAAGCCTGCAAGGATCGGAAAAGGCAGTCTCGCAAAGACGTAGGACCTAAATCGTTGATTTCCGATCAACACGTCGGCGGAGTCAGCGGGGGCGGCGGGGTGGGAAAGGTCGTTAGGTTAAGTGGTGAGACCTGCGGCGGTGGGGCGTCTTGCGATGCCTCAACCACCGGCACAAGCGCGGCAAAACCTCGTAAGGCCGGACGGGCCGTGGCAGGAGTCGGAGACCTCCATAGTAGTGATGATCTAGCGGACATTAAAACCGCCGGGGAGCGAAGGGAGGGCACTTGTTCCCACGCATCACAGAGCGGCAAAGGACCCGACGATGGCTGGGGTGATGAACTCTGGATAAAAACGTCACCGAAGGTTCGGAAGCTGCAACGTGTGCTATATCGGAAAGCAAAAGCGGAGCCGCATTGGCGGTTCTATAGTTTGTATGGAGAGCTGTATCGGCAGGACATTCTGTCGGATGCGCTCGATCAGGTGATCGCCAATGACGGCGTGCCGGGAGTGGACGGGTTCGAGGTGGAAACGCTCGCAAAGAACGAAGCCTATCGGGCGGCATGGCTGCTTGCGCTGGCGGAGGAAATGCGAACGAAAACCTACCGACCCAGTCCGGTGTGAGCGGCGGCGCGAACACCGTCTATTTCTGGCGGTTACAAAATCACCTGTCGTAAAAGCCGATGACCGGCCCCGCCAGGGGCCGATCATCAGGCCCGGTCAGCTTGCAGGTTCGTCGGCCAGGCGGTCTTTCATGCGGTAGGATTTGCCCTCGATGACGACGGTCTGGGCCCGGTGCAGTAGGCGGTCCAGGATCGCCGCGGTGATGCCAGCGTCGTTGTTAAAGATCCCTGCCCAGTGTTTGTAGGCCTTGTTGGTGGTGACGATCAGCGAGCCGCGTTCGTAGCGTTGGCTGACGATCTGGAAGAGCAGGTCGGCCCCCGACTTGTCGAGCGGCAGGTAGCCGACCTCATCGAGCACGAGCACCGCAGGGGTCATGTAACGCTTCAACTCGGCTTGCAACCGGTGCAGGGACTGGGCGGTGACCAAAGCGTTGATCGCGTCCACCGCCGTCGTAAACAGCACCGTGTAGCCCGCCTGGCACGCCGCGTAGCCCAACGCGCTCGCGAGATGTGTCTTCCCAAGCCCCACACCACCGCAAAACACCGCGTTGGTGCGCTCCTTGACAAAGCCCAGTTCGAAGAGGTGCCGCACCTGCGCTTCGTTCAACTCCTTGGGCCAGTCCCACTGGAACTGGTCGACGGTTTTCTTGACCGGGAAGCGCGCTGCCTGGATGCGCCGCTCCAGCGCCCGGATCTGGCGGTCCTGGGTCTCGGCCTGCACCAGTCGGCGTAAAAATTCGGCGTGCGAACAGCGCGCCTTGGCCGCCTCGGCCGTGAGTTCGCCGTGGTGGCGCAGCAGGTAACCGAGTTTCAGGTACTTGAGTTGATCTTTTAATAAATCGGTTTTTTCGGGTTCTGTTTTCATTGGGTATAGGGGCTTAAATCCGGGGGACGCAGTTCGAGTTCCAGTGCGGCCAACGCGTCGGCGCGGGTGAGGTGGATCGGCCCGGCTTGCGGCAAGGCCCGCGCGCGTTGTTCGAGCAAGTTGAGGATGTAATCGCTGGAGTAGGCGCCGAGTTCATGGGCGCTTTCGATCGCCCGGCCGACTGCCTCCGTTCCATACAGGGCCACCAAACCCACGATAGTCGCCAGGTGGTGTCCCGCGTTGAGCCGGCGCTCCTCCAGCCCCCGTTGGTAGGCGGGTGCCGCCGGGCTCAGTTCCAAAAACCGTAGCCGCAGGCGCTGCCGCGCCCCCTGCCGTTTGCGCTCCTCGAGTTCGCGCACATGCTCGGGGTTTTCCACATCGGCGCGGCGGGCAAAACTGCGGGCATGCTCGGCCACCAGGGTGCGGTCCGCATAAAACCTCACCTGCGCCCCCTCGATCTGCGCGGTGAGTAGCGCCCCGGCAAACTTCGTGGGCACCGAGTAGCGGTTCGTTTCGATACTCACCCGGCACCGCCGCGACGCCCGCACGCTTAAGGTGCGCACCGCCGGACTGGCCACCGGGTTAAGCGGCAGGAGCGCAGCGCGCTCCTCGGGCAGCCGGTCCACCGGCCGGCCCTGGGTTTCAGCGTGAACGCGCACGTTGGCCACCGTTTCCAGCCACAAGCTGGCGGCCGGCCCCAGCTCGGTAAACCCGTTCATCTGCCGCCCGCCAAGGAAGCTTTTTTTCACGTAACCCACCGCGTTTTCCACCATGCCCTTGGACTGCGGATGCCCCGGCCCGCACGCTTTTATCGTAAACCCGTAGTGCCGGGCAAAGTCCAGGTACTGGGCGTTGTACACCGGGTCGGTCCCGGGCACATGCGAGAGGACGGCCGTCTTGCAGTTGTCCACCATCACCTCGCGCGGCACCCCGCCGAGTTTTTCAAAGGCGCGCCGGTGACAGCCCAGCCACCACTCCTGGCCCTGCCCGAGGGTAAATTCCACATGCAGGAACCGGCTGTACCCCAAAACCATGACGAAAAAACTTAAAGCCCGCCGGGTGCCGTCCACCTCCACCGCGCCAAAACTGCCCCAGTCCACCTGCGCGGTCTGGCCGGGGGCAAACTTGAGGGTAAGAAACGCCTCCAGGTTCCTCGGCCGCACCCGCCGCACGTAGTCTTTCAAAATTGAATACCCGCCCGTGTACCCCCGCTCGCGCACCTTTTGCCAGAGCTGCATGGCGGTGAACGGATGGGCCTCCAGCCAGCGCGCGATCGCCGGCTTGTGCACGTCGAGCTTGCTTGGCCTAGGCACCTGCGCGGCCTGGCTGCGCACGTACTTTTCCTGCGCCTGCCAGCGCCTCACCGTCTGCACGTGCAACTGGAGCGAGCGGGCGATTTGCGGCGCACTGTGACCGGCCGCCTCCGCCTGTTTTATCCGGCAATACAGTTCGTAATCGATCACGCGCCCACCTCCCGGCTCGGCGGCGGCGTTGCCGCCAGCGTGTGCGTTGGCCTGCCCCGGTCCAAGGAGAGCACCTGGTAAAGTGGCGCGGCGTAGGCGATCACCCCGGCCTCGATTAACTGCCGGCGCGCCTCGACCAGGCCGTCCTCGCTGAGCGTGAGCAGCCGGGCCAGGGTGCGCGTGGCGTAGTAACTCAGCCCGTCGGCGTCGCCCACGGTGACCAGGACCAGATAGAGGCCCCAGGCGGGGGCACTGGCCCGCCCCAGGTAATTGCCCCGCACCAGCCGGTGGTCCAGCCAGCTAAACTGGGCCGGCGTGCGCCGGAGTTGTTCGCGATCGATCGGTTGTTTTTGCATAATCGGGCGGCTGGACGTCGATGCCCAGGATCACCCGCCCCCGGGATTGCAGGTGTCGCAGCATGGGTTCGAGGTCCTCTTGTAACGTCACTCCGGCGAACTGCGCGATAAGCCCCACGAGCACAGGGTTTTGCGACTCCCATCTGTCTTGTAACGGCACGCAGGGATTCGGTAACGCCACCTCGGCGACCGGCTCGGCTTTAGGCTGGTGCACAACGGATTGCGTAGTTGGGATGTCTTGTAACGCCACCCGCCGTCGCGGCCCCCTCCGCCTTGAGTACCCCGGATTGGCCTTCCGCCACTCCTGCACCCGTTGGACATTTTCTGGGCCTTTCCAGTGGTCGAGGTTCTCCGGCTTCGCCAACCATTTGGCCTGACTGGCCGCCCGGCTCGCCCGTCGGCATCCCGGCTTCCCGCAGTAGCGCTGACGCTCGCGGTTATGCGCGTCGGGCAGAAAGAAATCGACACAGTGCAAACACTTGCGTGAACCGGTTGGATGCATCGCTGTGCATCCGCCAAGCGTCCCGCCGGTTCAATCTCCACCCATTCGCACCCCTCATATCCCCAGCCGGACAGGGAAGAAAACCCACCCACGGAAGAAGAGTATTACTCTTTTTAAGGGGAAGAAGATCCACCGAAGAAGAAGTGCATTCCTAACCGCCAGAAATAGACGCTTTCCCGCTCGCCGCTCACACAGTCCGGTCCTGCGCGTCTATATATGGAAGGATCAGGCCAGGACCAAACGTCGTGCGCTGGGCATCCCCACGGTAAAAGACCGTGTGGTGCAAAGTGCGGCGGCGATCGTGTTGCAACCCATCTGGGAGGCGGACTTCCATGACCACTCCTACGCCTACCGGCCGAAACGCCGGACCCATCAGGCGATGGACAAAGTTAAAGAGGCCCTGCTGAGCGGAAAGGTGGAGGTGGTGGACGCGGATTTATCGAGCTACTTCGATATGATCCCGCACCGCGAACTCCTGCAATTGGTGGCCAAACGGGTGAGCGATGGGAGTGTGTTGCGTTTAATAAAAACGTGGCTGCGCGCACCCATCGTGGAAGAGGACCGGGACACGGGGTGCCGCAAGGTGAGCGCGAACCGGTGTGGCACGCCACAAGGCGGAGTTATATCGCCTCTGCTGGCGAACCTCTACCTCAACGACCTCGATCATGCGGTGAATGAGAAGTGCGAACAAAAGCCGACGATGGTGCGTTACGCCGACGACCTCCTGATCCTGTGCAAACCGGGTCAAGGGGCGGGGCTGCAAACGCGACTGAAACGGTGGCTGGAGGCACGTAAGTTAAAGCTCAACGAAGAGAAAACCCGACTGGTGGATACACGAAAGGAAGGCTTTGAGTTCCTCGGTTTTTCCGTCGCATGGCGGCAAGGCATGAAGAGCAAACGAAGGTATCCGCACGTGGAACCCAGTGCGAAAAGTCTGGCCAAGTTACGCGACAAAGTGCGGATGGAGCTAGATGTGCGAACGCGCAACCAACCGGCGGTGGCGGTGGTCCGCAAGGTCAACCAAATCACTCGCGGTTGGGCGACGGCGTTTCATTACGGCAACAGCACGCACGTGTTTAGTAACCAGCAGGCTTTTGTGCGCAACCGGTTGCGGCGGTGGCTGTGGCGAAAGTATAGCCGCACCCACGGACTCTTCGAGTTCTTCACCGACGACCGTTTGCATGGTCAATACAAACTATGGCACTGGCCGCTTACGGCGGCTTGGAAGCAATGAACTCCGCTGAAACCAAACCGAAAGAATGGGGACTCGGTAAGCCGTGTGCGGGAAAACCGCTTGCACGGTTTGACGAGGGGGAGGGTCGCGCTGACGGGTTACCGACGCGCGGCTCTCTCTACTCTACTAAACGGCCAAACTCCAGACCTTGAGCTCACGCTCAAGGCCACAAGGAGTGTGTTCGCGAATCATGTGGCCTTGAGCGTGAGCTCAAGGATTCGGCTGATCTGCGTTCGACTAGTCAGGGGCCAAACTCCAGGCGCAGGCTTCTAGCCTGCTCCTGGAGTTTGGCCCCAAAACGAGTTGAGATCCGCCCCCCCCCCCCAGCTAAGGTAGAATCGTACCGCAGGTAGCAACGGCATGGGTTTCGATGAGTTCGTTGACGTGAGGGTGGCTGTTGCGAAGTCTGCGAAACTCTCCGGAGTATCAGCTCAGATCGCCATACATGATGCGCAGCACCTGTATGGTTCTTGGCTCGAGTTAAACGGCCAAGCTCCAGACCTTGAGCTCACGCTCAAGGCCACAAGGAGTGTGTTCGCGAATCATGTGGTCTTGAGCCTAAATCCGGCAATAGAAACTAGCCAAAAATCACGCAGGTGATTGTTTGGCTGTCATATGCCGCCGTTTTTACCGCCGGAAAAAGCTCACCCCGAGGGTGAGTCAGAAAACCCTGATCACAAGGCAACGCCAAGCGATGCCGCCGAGGTGTTGATTGTGGATACACCCGGAGGACGTTTTCGTGCGCAGTTCGCCCCAGAGTTGCCGGTGAGCCCCTTGGGGGCACTGGTGTTTTTCACGCAGTACTTGTGTGCGACAGGAGGCTTCGAGGCACTGGTTGCGGACACGCCGCTTTGTTACAGCAGCAACCGCGCACACCGCCCTCGCGACGTGATTGGAACCCTGCTTTTGGGGATGCTCTCCGGGCACTATCGCTACGCGCACCTCGCGGCCCTGCGCGGCGACGACATTGCCCCGAGCCTGCTCGGACTTAAGTCGATTGTCAGCGAGGATTGTGTGCGCCGGGCGCTGGCTCGCATCGGTGCCGAGCAGGGGCAGGACTGGTTGCGGCGTCACCTCGACCAAACCTGTCATGGGTTTTTGGATAACCAGTGGATCCTCGACATCGATGTCACCATCAAGCCCATCTATGGACGTCAGGAAGGTGCCAGCATCGGCTATAACCCGCAAAAGCCCGGACGCCCCAGCCACGCCTACCACACCTACTGGATCGCCACCTTGCGCCTGTGTCTGGACGTGGAGGTGCACCCCGGCGATCAATCCGCCGCCGGACATGGTTTTGCGGGGCTGTGGGCGCTCATCGACCGACTGCCAGCCGAGCGCCGGCCCCATCTTTTGCGCGGTGACTGCGCCTATGGCCAGGAGGCGCTGCTCAGTGAAGCTGAAGCGCGTAAACTCAACTATTTGTTCAAACTGCGCCGCACCGCCAAGGCCCGCGAGCTGGTGGCCGCGCTTGAACGCACCACCACCACCGCTTGGACCGACGCCGGACAAGGCTGGCAGGGCTGCGAAAGCTGCCTGCGCCTGCAAGGCTGGAACCGGGCCCGACGTGTGGTGGTCTTGCGCCGTCGCCTCAACGACCAACGCCACCCCCGGGCCCGCCGCCGCCTCGTGCGCGAGCAAGCCGACCACGCTTTGCTGCTGAACATCCCCGACGCGGCCGCCTGCGAGCCGATCATCTACGAACATCAGATCCTCGTTACGAGCCTGCCCTACGAGATCCTTACCCTTGCCACCCTGTATCGGGAACGTGGGGGCGCGGAAAACCCCTTCGACGAGCTCAAGAACCAGTGGAGCTGGTCGGGGTTTACCTCCCAGGAGCTAAACTCCTGTCAGCACGCCGCGCGTTTGGCCGCACTGGTTTACAACTGGTGGACGCTCTATCACCGCCTGCTTCAACCCGGTCAGCACCACGAGGCGGTGAGTACACGTCCCCGTCTGCTCTGCGGAGCGACCCGGCAGAGCGAACACTCCGGTCAACGCCGCCTGGACGTGCGCTTGAGCCATGCCGAGGCACCTCGCCTGAGTGAACTCATCACAAAGCTGGCCAGATGGTTACATGGTATCCTTCATAATGCGGAGCAATGGAGTGTCGCCCAGCGCTGGGGGCAAATCGTAGCGAGGATTTTACAGGAAAACTTCCCTGTACTCGGCCCTGAACCGCCTTTGGCCACCGCCCCAAGCTGATCGCGCTTCCGTTCAGCCTGCCGCAGCACTCTCCACCCTCATCTATCCGACGGGCAACGCCCGCCGGCCGCACTTTCTATTGCCGGATTTAGGGTTACTACGCCACGCGCACCCTGGCCCGGCTGCTCACGCTCAGCGAGGACGGCCTGGTCGAGGCGCGTCGGCAGTTAATCGAGGCCGGGGTGATCGCCTACGCCGCGCCACTTTACCAGGTGCTTTCCTTGGACCGGGGCAGGCCATCGCACACGCTGGCGGTAACGCCGTCGCCGAGCCGGGAGGTGGGGGCGTGATCAATTACGAACTGTATTGCCGGATAAAACAGGCGGAGGCGGCCGGTCACAGTGCGCCGCAAATCGCCCGCTCGCTCCAGTTGCACGTGCAGACGGTGAGGCGCTGGCAGGCGCAGGAAAAGTACGTGCGCAGCCAGGCCGCGCAGGTGCCTAGGCCAAGCAAGCTCGACGTGCACAAGCCGGCGATCGCGCGGTGGCTGGAGGCCCATCCGTTCACCGCCATGCAGCTCTGGCAAAAGGTGCGCGAGCGGGGGTACACGGGCGGGTATTCAATTTTGAAAGACTACGTGCGGCGGGTGCGGCCGAGGAACCTGGAGGCGTTTCTTACCCTCAAGTTTGCCCCCGGCCAGACCGCGCAGGTGGACTGGGGCAGTTTTGGCGCGGTGGAGGTGGACGGCACCCGGCGGGCTTTAAGTTTTTTCGTCATGGTTTTGGGGTACAGCCGGTTCCTGCATGTGGAATTTACCCTCGGGCAGGGCCAGGAGTGGTGGCTGGGCTGTCACCGGCGCGCCTTTGAAAAACTCGGCGGGGTGCCGCGCGAGGTGATGGTGGACAACTGCAAGACGGCCGTCCTCTCGCATGTGCCCGGGACCGACCCGGTGTACAACGCCCAGTACCTGGACTTTGCCCGGCACTACGGGTTTACGATAAAAGCGTGCGGGCCGGGGCATCCGCAGTCCAAGGGCATGGTGGAAAACGCGGTGGGTTACGTGAAAAAAAGCTTCCTTGGCGGGAGGCAGATGAATGGGTTTACCGAGCTGGGGCCGGCCGCCAGCTTGTGGCTGGAAACGGTGGCCAACGTGCGCGTTCACGCTGAAACCCAGGGCCGGCCGGTGGACCGGCTGCCCGAGGAGCGCGCTGCGCTCCTGCCGCTTAACCCGGTGGCCAGTCCGGCGGTGCGCACCTTAAGCGTGCGGGCGTCGCGGCGGTGCCGGGTGAGTATCGAAACGAACCGCTACTCGGTGCCCACGAAGTTTGCCGGGGCGCTACTCACCGCGCAGATCGAGGGGGCGCAGGTGAGGTTTTATGCGGACCGCACCCTGGTGGCCGAGCACGCCCGCAGTTTTGCCCGCCGCGCCGATGTGGAAAACCCCGAGCACGTGCGCGAACTCGAAGAGCGCAAACGGCAGGGAGCGCGGCAGCGCCTGCGGCTACGGTTTTTGGAACTGAGCCCGGCGGCACCCGCCTACCAACGGGGGCTGGAGGAGCGCCGGCTCAACGCGGGACACCACCTGGCGACTATCGTGGGTTTGGTGGCCCTGTATGGAACGGAGGCAGTCGGCCGGGCGATCGAAAGCGCCCATGAACTCGGCGCCTACTCCAGCGATTACATCCTCAACTTGCTCGAACAACGCGCGCGGGCCTTGCCGCAAGCCGGGCCGATCCACCTCACCCGCGCCGACGCGGTGGCCGCGTTGGAACTCGAACTGTGTCCCCCGGATTTAAGCCCCTACACTCTATGAAAACAGAACCCGAAAAACCCGATTTATTAAAAGACCAGCTTAAGTATCTGAAACTCGGTTACCTGTTGCGTCACCACGGCGAACTGACCGCCGAGGCGGCCAAGGCGCGCTGTTCGCACGCCGAATTTTTACGCCGACTGGTGCAGGCCGAGACCCAGGACCGCCAGATCCGGGCGCTGGAGCGGCGCATCCAGGCAGCGCGCTTCCCGGTCAAGAAAACCGTCGACCAGTTCCAGTGGGACTGGCCCAAGGAGTTGAACGAAGCGCAGGTGCGGCACCTCTTCGAACTGGGCTTTGTCAAGGAGCGCACCAACGCGGTGTTTTGCGGTGGTGTGGGGCTTGGGAAGACACATCTCGCGAGCGCGTTGGGCTACGCGGCCTGCCAGGCGGGTTACACGGTGCTGTTTACGACGGCGGTGGACGCGATCAACGCCCTGGTCACCGCCCAGTCCCTGCACCGGTTGCAAGCCGAGTTGAAGCGTTACATGACCCCTGCGGTGCTCGTGCTCGATGAGGTCGGCTACCTGCCGCTCGACAAGTCGGGGGCCGACCTGCTCTTCCAGATCGTCAGCCAACGCTACGAACGCGGCTCGCTGATCGTCACCACCAACAAGGCCTACAAACACTGGGCAGGGATCTTTAACAACGACGCTGGCATCACCGCGGCGATCCTGGACCGCCTACTGCACCGGGCCCAGACCGTCGTCATCGAGGGCAAATCCTACCGCATGAAAGACCGCCTGGCCGACGAACCTGCAAGCTGACCGGGCCTGATGATCGGCCCCTGGCGGGGCCGGTCATCGGCTTTTACGACAGGTGATTTTGTAACCGCCAGAAATAGACGGTGTTCGCGCCGCCGCTCACAGGGCTTTTGCGGGTTATAGCCAATGCTGGCACCTTCCTGACGTCCATAGATGGGCTTGATGGTGACATCAATGTCGAGGATCCACTGGTTATCCAAAAACCCATGACAGGTTTGGTCGAGGTGACGCCGCAACCAGTCCTGCCCCTGCTCGGCACCGATGCGAGCCAGTGCCCGGCGCACACAATCCTCGCTGACAATCGACTTTAGTCCGAGCAGGCTCGGGGCAATGTCGTCGCCGCGCAGGGCCGCGAGGTGAGCGTAGCGATAGTGCCCGGAGAGCATTCCCAAAATCAGGGTTCCAATCACGTCGCGAGGGCGGTGTGCGCGGTTGCTGCTGTAACAAAGCGGCGTGTCCGCAATCAGTGCCTCGAAACCTCCTGTCGCACACAAGTACTGAGTGAAAAACACCAGTGCCCCCAAGGGGCTCACCGGCAACTCCGGGGCGAACTGCGCACGAAAACGCCCTCCGGGAGTATCCACAATCAACACCTCGGCGGTATCGCTTGGCGTTGCCTTGTGATCAGGGTTTTCTGACTCACCATCAGGGTGAGCTTTTTCCGGCGGTAAAAACGGCGGCATATGACCGCCAAACAATCACCTGCGTGATTTTTGGCTAGTTCCTACTGCCGGATTTAGGTTGAGCGTGATCTCAAGGATTCGGCTGATCTGCGTTCGACTAGTCAGGGGCCAAACTCCAGGCGCAGGCTTCTAGCCTGCTCTCACCCTAAGTAGACTGGAAGTCTGCGCTACTTTATGCGGCTACAGATTAATGTGTAATGATCTAGTGTTGTGCCGAGCCACGGCCCTGACTCATCGCGCTCGCCATGCTGCCGCGCATTATGATCCTTGGGTTTATGCCAGCGCCTATTTTAACCCTCACGCTCAACCCCGCCATCGACCGCACGGTGCGGATTATAGACTTTAAAATCGGTGCAGTTAATCGGGTGGAGCGGGCGAATGACCGCGCGGGCGGCAAGGGTATCAATGTCGCCGCTACGCTCGCCGCCCTCGGACATCCCGTCACGGCATCGGGTTTTTTGGGGCAGGATAACGCGGCGGTGTTCTCCTCGTTTTTTAATAGGCTCGGGATCGGGGATCACTGCCTGCGTCTACCGGGGGCGACGCGCGTGGGTATCAAGATTTTCGATCCGTTATCCGGAGCGACCACCGATATCAATTTCCCCGGACTCACCCCTACGGGTGCCGATCTGGATGCGTTGCGGGCGCAAGTCGATTGCCTTGGGGATTCAGGGAGTTGGTGCGTGCTGGCCGGGAGCCTGCCGCCTGGAGTCGCACCGGAGCTTTACGCCGAATTTATCATCCGGCTCAAGGCCCGCGGGATTCGTGCGGTGGTCGACACCAGTGGTGAGGCGTTGCGAGCCGCACTGCTGGCCGCCCCCGAAATCATCAAACCGAACCAGCACGAGTTGGAGGTGCTGGTCGGTTGTTCGCTGCCGACTGAGGCTGCGGTGATCGGGGTGGCGCGGGAGTTGGTGGCGGGCGGGGTGGGGCTGGTGGTGGTGTCGCGCGGGGCCGACGGGGCGTGTTTCGTGACAGCTGATCAAGTGGTGGTGGCGCGTCCGCCTGCGGTTAAGGTTGGCAGCACGGTTGGCGCGGGCGATGCGATGGTCGCCGGCGTGGTGGCGGCTCAATTGCGCGGCGCATCCCTCGCCGATACGGCTCGGTATGCAACCGCCTGTTCGCTTGCGGTGCTGACTGCCGTTACTGGCGCCAAGGAGTTCTTAGGGGCGGATCAGGTCGCCGCATTTGAACAGCTGATCGACGTGCGCTTTTCCTGAGCCTGCTTCGAACCTCGCAAGCGAGCTCGCCTCTCCGCGTCTTTGGCGTTCTTTTTCACTGCATGTCACACGCTCATCTACCCGAGCCTTACGCTGCGCTCGCGCTTCGGTTTGGGCGTGAAAAATTAGAGCAGCGCCTGCTCACCCAGGCGAGTCACTGGGCGAAATTGACGCATCAGGGCAGCGGCCTTTTTCGTTTGGAAAACAAGCTGCCCTTGGACGCGTTCGTGGCATTTGCCCTGGCTGCAACCGGCCTCTCGCGCCGCGCCCGTGTTAACCACCTCGCGCCTCGCCGAGTCGAGTGCACGTGGGAAATCCCCCGCTTGCCCACCGCTTTTGCCGGCTACCGCGTGCTTCAGCTGACCGATTTGCACTTGGATCTGGATGCGGAATTCACGGACGCGTTGATCGGCCTGCTCCAGGGCGTGGAGTGTGACGCCATCGTCATCACGGGCGATTTCCGCAACTCTACGCGTACGGACTTCATGCCCTCGGTGAACGAGGCGCGCCGCTTACTCGCGACGCTGCCTGCGGTCCCCCGTTTTGGCATTCTGGGTAACCACGATTTTGTCGAGCAGCTCCCGCACCTGGAGGACGCGGGACTGCCCATGCTGTTAAACGAAGCGGCCTTTGTTGAGCGCGAGGGGCAACGGCTCTGGTTCGCTGGGGTTGACGACCCGCATTTTTATAAAACCCACGACCTCGCTGCGGCCACGGCGGCGATTCCGGCTGACGCCTGCACGGTGCTCCTTGCCCATTCCCCAGAGATCGCCGACGAGCTGCGTGATGCCCGCTTCGGCCTCGTTTTGTGCGGCCACACGCATGGGGGCCAACTGTGCCTGCCGGGTGGGCGCTGGCTGCACGTACCGATTGAAAATCAGCCCTGTGAACGTATTCGCGGGGCGTGGAAGGTTGCCGGCACTCAAGGCTACACCTCCGTTGGTACGGGTTCGTGCGGCGTGCCTGCCCGGCTCAACTGCCACGGAGAATACACCCTGCACACACTCTGGCCTGCCGGAGCCGCGCAGCCTTCGTAGCCGGTTTTAACATCTATCTCGTCGGATGAGGCCAAGGCGATTTAGCCGCGAAAGAACGCAAAGATCGCAAAGAAATACAGGGTTTGTTCTTTGCGCTCCTTGCGTTCTTTTGCGGCAAAATTGCTGTGATTAAATCCGGCACGTTTTACGTTACGGCCTGCTAGTTTTTTCCTGCCACCGCTGCCACGCGTTGCAGGCAGGTCGCTAGTATCAGCGCGGTGAACACAAACGGAACCCAGAAGCCTCCGCGTTTCCCCGTCCAGTTATTGGCGTAACCCCACATCAGCCCCGCCATCAGCCCGGCGAGCACCGGATAGCCCATCGCTTCGTTGATGAACTCCGCGGCTTGAAACGCCCCGGGCACTTCGGTGAACCGGTGCACACCCCATTCGGACAGCTTCAGCAGCAAGACGCTGGCATGGTTAAACAAACGGACCATGTACCCAAAGCCGACCAGTCCGCCGAGTAAACTGAGGAAACCGGAGATGATGACCAGCGAGCCGAGCGGGATCAGGACCAGGTTGGCGAAAATCGCCACAGGGGTGAGTAGTTTAAAAATAACGACGCCGCTGATCAGGCTCACCAGACTGGTAGCCAAACCGATTCCGAGCACCCCGAGCAGCCAGCGCCAGCACCAGTCGATCCAGCGGTGCCACCAGCGCCACGTTACGCTTGGCAGACGGGTGAAGGGCGCGGTATTTTCGATCCAGTACTCGCCCAGCGGCAGTCCCAGCAGCAGCAGCGCCAGCACGATCCCGTAGCTCAGTTGAAAGCTCGCCGAGAACAGTTGTAGCGGGTGAATCACCAGCACGCACACCGCCGAGCCGATCAGCGCCGCCACGGGATTGCCCGGCCGCCGCAACACCTCCGCAGCTTGGATGAAAATCACCATTAAAAACGCCCGCACCGCCGATGGCGTGCCGCCGGTGATGTCCACATACAACCACAGCAGCACGCCTCCGATGCCGATGCGGGCCGCTACCGGCATCCGCGTCACCAGCAGGATGCCTTGGATGGCCGCCGCGATCACTGCGATGTGCAGCCCGCTCACGGAAAACAAGTGCATGGTACCGCTTGCGCGAAACACCCAGGTTTGCTCCGCGCTCAGCTCCTGTTGCTGGCCCAGCAGCATGGCGCGCAGAACGCCCACTTGCGCCGGGTAGGACTCGACGCCGCGGCTGAGGAAAGCATCGAACGAGCGCAGCGTGGTGTCACAAAACCGCGAATACGCTGTGGCCGGCGTAACCGCTCCGCTAGCGCGTGCGCGGGTGAGTTTGTAGTTAACCCCTTGGTTGGCCAGGTAGCCATCGAACGTGTCGTTGGCCGGCAGGCGCGGCAGGGTTTGCAGAACCCCGGTTACGCCCACGCGGCTGGAGCGCAACGGGGGCGTTTCGCCGGGGGATAACGCGATGGAGAAATACACGGTTTGCCCGACCAATTCGGTAAGATGGGCGTCTGTGGCGAGGAGGTGGGCTAGCCCGGTCACGCTTTTGGCGTGAGGGTGCGGAGGGAAAACCCGGTCGAGCTCCAGGGTGACGCGCACCTCGCGCACAGGCAGCGCGTCCCAGGCGGGGAGTCGAGCGCGGTTGAGCTCGTAAAGGGCGGCCCCGCTCAAGGTCATTGCGAGAACGAGCGCGGGCGCCCACAGCCACGGCACGTTCCGCGGGCGGGCGAGGGAGAGGGTGGCGCTCACCACGGCAGCGACGGCCAACGCGAGCGGGGGGACGGGCAGCCCGTGTTGTCGCCCCACGACCAAGCCGGCCATTAATGGCAAAAGAACCCATAGAAAAGGGGCGCGATTTCCCAAGCTGCGGCTCGTCATACGCTGACACGGACAGGCGTTCCGGCCCGTGCGTTCACGCAAACGCGTGCGGCATCGCCCAGTTGTTGCCTGATCAGCATCGCGAAAGCGCCCTAGCGCACGATTGCCAAGGGGCGGACGAGACCGCCTGCACCGGCACAAAGTGTCACCTATTGGGTTACACTTTTCCGCGGGCTTTTAGCGTTCAGCGCGGCGGGGCGGGGCGTTTTGTCGGCGTGATGATTAAACCGTTGCTCGATTTGACAGGCGCGAAACCCGTTTTAGCTTCTGCCCATCAATCCCCCCACGCGATGACTTACACCGAAGATCGTTCAGCTTGGTTTGAAGGGCAAGGGCTCTGGCAACACGTCCCCGCCTCCGACTGGCAGGACTGGTCTTGGCAACTCAAGAACCGGATCACTTCCCTTGAGGGGCTGGAGCGTTTCATGACGCTCACCCCCGACGAGCGCGCCGGCGTGCTCTTTGCCGGCCATAAGCTGGCGATGTCGATCACGCCTTACTTTTTCAACCTGATTGACCGCAACAACCCGAACTGCCCCATCCGATTGCAGATGATCCCTCGCTCCGGCGAGGGGCAGCTGCAGGCCGAGGAGATGCTCGATTCGCTGGGCGAGGATGAACATTCGCCAGTCCCGGGTTTGGTCCATCGCTATCCGGACCGCGTCCTGTTTTTGGTGACCGACCGGTGCGCGTCCTACTGCCGCTACTGCACCCGCAGCCGGCTCGTTTCCAACGCCCAGGACTACAATTTCCATCCCGAATACGAGCAGGGGCTGCGCTACATTGAGGCGCACCCCGAGATTCGCGACGTGCTGCTGTCGGGCGGAGACCCGCTGCTGCTCTCCGACCGCAAGCTCGACCACCTGTTGGGGCGGCTGCGTGCCATCAAACACGTGGAGTTTATCCGCATCGGCTCGCGCATTCCTGTGTTCTTGCCCCAGCGCATCACACCGGAGCTGTGCGAGGTGTTTAAGAAACACGGGCCGATCTGGATGAGTATCCATGTGAATCACCCCAAGGAGGCGACGGCTGAGGTGAAGGAGGCCTGTGAGCGGTTGGCGTTTGCCGGCGTGCCGTTGGGCAACCAAAGCGTGCTGCTCAAGGGCGTGAACGACGACGCCGAGGTCATGAAGGCGCTCGTGCACCGGCTGCTGCGGATGCGCGTACGACCTTATTACCTTTACCAGATGGATCTGATTACGGGTGGATCGCACTTCAAAGTCGATGTGCGCAAAGGCCTTGAGATCATCCAAGCGCTGCGTGGGCACACCACCGGTTATGCGGTGCCGCAATACGTGATCGATGCGCCCGGTGGCGGCGGCAAGGTGCCGATCAACCCGCACTACGTCGAAAAAATCACCGACACCGAGGTGGTTTTTAAAAATTACGAGGGCCGCACGTTCCGCTACCCACTCACGGCCACCCCCGTGGAGGCGGACGAAGACGCCCTACCGGCCAAACCGGTGCGACTCCATGAGGAGTTGCACGGCTGAGGGCGCAGTGGCGCTCAAGGTGCAAAAGTAGCGCAGACTTCCAGTCTGCTTAGCTCCACCAAACCACCCTGAGCAGACTGGAAGTCTGCGCTCTGGAGTTTGGCCCCTGACTAGTCGAACGCAGATCAGCCGAATCCTTGAGCTCACGCTCAAGGCCACACTCTTCGCGAACACACTCCTTGTGGCCTTGAGCGTGAGCTCAAGGTCTGGAGTTTGGCCGTTTAACTCGTGCCAAGAACCACACAGGTGCTGCGCATCATGTATGGCGATCTGAGCTGATCACTCCGGAGAGTTTCGCAGACTTCGCAACAGCCACCCGCACGTCAACGAACGCATCGAAACCCATGCCGTTGCTACATGCGGTACGCTTCTACCTTAGCTGGGGGGACGGATCTCAACTCGTTTTGGGGCCAAACTCCAGTGAGCAGACTGGAAGTCTGCGCTACTTCATCCGGCTACCGGTGAGAACGTTAAATGCTCTACCGGTGCAACTCGGGGAAAAACAGCGGAGCGCTCAGCGCCAGGCCGTCGGCCACACTGGTGAACTCTTCGCCGTCACGCAGTTTGCCTTCGCCAAAACGGGTCACGAATTCCGCTCGCAGGCTGCGAATGAGCGAGGTGCCGCCCGTGAGGAAAACTGTCTCGATGTCCGCCGGCGTGAGCTTTGCCTCGGCCAGGAAGGTGTCGAGGTAGCCGGTGATTTGCGCGGTGAGATCGGCGGAGTTTTTGTTGAACTCGGAGCGGGTCAGGCGCAGATCGATGGGGATGCGCGGGTGGTTAAATACGATCGGCGCGGTGACTTGGGTGGTCAGGGCGATCTTGGCGGCCTCGATGACTTGAAACAGGGCAAAGCCTTGGTTTTCGGTGATGAGGGCCTGGAAACGCTCGAAGGCGGGCGGGTCGTTGGACAGGCCGGTCAAGCGCCAGAGCAGGTCGAGTTTCTTGGCATTGCGCAGGAAGACGATCTGGTCCCATTGGCAAATCGTGCGGTAGAGCGAGTCGGGCACTTCGAGTTGTTTGCCCCAGCTGTCGTAGGTGGCACCGCGGCCGAAACGCGGGGTGACTTTGTGCCACATGGTGGCGGCGTCGTATTTGTTGCCGGCCACCGGCAGGCCGCCGGTGGCGAGAATGTCGCCCATGCGGTCGGTCAGGCCTTGGCGCGCCGGGTCGAGTTGCACCACGGTGAAGTCCGAGGTGCCGCCGCCGAAGTCGCCCACCAGCACGCGTTCGGGTTTGGTGATGCGCGACTCGTAGGCAAAGGCGGCGGCGATCGGTTCGTACTGAAAATGGATCTCGGTGAACCCCGCCAACTGGGCGGCCCGGCGCAGGCGTTCCTCGGCCATTTCGTCTTCGGCGGGTTCGACCGAAAACACGGCCGGACGGCCCAGCACCACCCGTTTCACGTCTTGGCCGGTGACGGCGTCGGCGCGTTTTTTGAGGTGCTGGAGGAAAATCGCGATCAAGTCCTCGATGGTGTAGCTCTGGTTGTCGATGAGCGTCTCGGTGAAGGATGCGAAGGGCAGGATGGTCTTGATCGCCTGGAAAAAGCGCCCGCGCATTTCGTCTTCGACGTAGCGCAATTTCGCGGCGTTGCCCAAGACCGGGCCATTGCGACCGCTCGATTTGGGGAAGTACAAAAAGGTAGCGTCCACTCCGGCTATCCGCGGATCGCGGACAAGGGTGCGCGTGGTGGCATTCCAAATCGTGACCGCTGAGTTGCTGGTGCCAAAATCGATGCCGTAAATAAAAGTGTCCATGCTTGAGGCAGAGCTATGGAGCGCGCCGCTGGGAGCTACGAGCTATAAGGAGCGCGCTGCGGTAAGGAGCTGAGAGCCGCGAGCTTGGAGCTATGAGCAGGGAGCGCGGTCGAAGCAGAATCGTGACGGCTCGAAAAGTAGCGCAGACTTCCAGTCTGCTCCTTGTTGCCTAGCCTGGATTGAGTCAAAGCAGACTGGAAGTTTGCGCTACTTCCTGCGGCTAAACCCCAGAAACTCGAATTCGTGGAATTCTATTTATTATTAATGCCTGGGTTTTTGATTCAAAGGTGGGTGGGCTCGGGAATTCAGCCGGGTTTGCGCCACGGGTTCGTTTTTCCATCTCGCGCCAACCTACTTTAGTCCCTGGTTGTCACCCCGTGGAGGTGTGGAAAAGCGGGCTGCTTATCCCTGTGATTTGGAGGTGAAAACCTCCTCTCGAAATCACGGTTTTCGGGCTACGTTGCGGCCCTTACCCCCGTCCGATTTTTGGACCCGTTCCGAGGCGTTTTATTTCTTAAAAACGGCTCGTTCTTAGCGATTGGAGGCCTGCGCACCCCTCAGGCCGCTCCTTCCTCCGCGTTGCCCTCTTTACCCCTTCGAGGCCGTGACGAAAAAACTCCGTTTTCTTGCGATTCTGGCCATCGGTTTGTGCATGGACAATACCTCCGGGGGATCGCTCGCCGCCAAGTCGGCGCTGCCCCCCCGCTACGAGGTGACGACTCCACTTGAGGCCCGTTTACTCGCCGGGCCGCAGTGCATTGCTGTGCTCGGAACCGGCAGTATGCGGCCCTACATTCCCGCAAGTCCCGACCCGCGCCAGATCGTGGCTTATGCCACCACCGAAAAAACGCCTTACGCCGATCTGCAAAAGGGGGAGTTGGTGGTTTATCGCTGGCAGGGCGAATTCATCGTGCACCAAATCGTCGCCCGCCAGGGCGATAATTGGATCTCCTCGGGTTTGGGCAACCGCCGCTACGATGCGGTACACGTGACACGCGAAACCTACGATCGCCGCGTGGTCCGGGTCTACGTGATTAAGCCGAGTGGGCTGGATCGCCGGCTTGCCGAAAAGTAGCGCAGACATCCAGTCTGCCTCATGGCTTTGGCTGGGCAGATGCGGAGCAGACTGGGAAGTCCGCGCTACTTGGCCCACAAGCCGCGCTTGCGCCGCCGCCCGCGGCCCAACACAAACTCCCTATGTCTCCGCCTGTGCTCATCCTCGCCTCCGCTTCCCCTCGCCGCCGTCAGTTGCTGGCCGAGTTGGGTTTGGCATTCGATACCATGACTGCTCCGGTGGTCGAAAACGAGGATCCCGCCACCGATCCGCGCGTGATGGTCGCCTACAATGCCTCCATCAAAGCCGAGTGGGTCGCCTCCCGTAACCCCATCGCCTGGGTGCTCGGCGCCGATACCACCGTGTACCTGGAGGGCCACGCACTCAACAAACCCCGCGACGCGGCCGAGGCCCGCGCCATGCTCCGCCGTCTCAGCGGGCGCACTCACACTGTGTTCACCGGCATCGCCTTGCGGAATATTTTGCACAACGTCCGCATTGACGAGGGCGTCGCCAGCGAGGTCACTTTCCACACCCTCGACGAGGCCCAAATTGAGGCCTATCTCGCCCGCGTCCACACCCTCGACAAGGCCGGCGGCTACGCCATCCAGGAACACAGCGAATTGATCGTCGCCGGCTACACCGGCTCGTTGAGCAACATCATCGGCCTGCCCGTTGAGGAAACCAAACGCCTTTTGACGCGTTGCGGTTTGCTCCCTGCCTGAGTTCTTTGGCGCCCCGTCCATGCTCAAACCGTCCGCCCAACCCGAAGCACCCGCGCCCGCGTCGCCTCCCCGGCGTCAGCGTGCGCGGGCCGGCGGGCGCTGGTGGCGTTGGTCGACGCACGCCGACACCCGCGCCGTGCAAATCGGCGTCGTCGCAACGCTTCTCGTTCACGGCCTGATCCTGCTGTTCGCTCCGCAGATTGAACAACTCATCAGTCCCGACAGCGCCGAGGTGGTCGCCGAGGATTGGGCATCCAAGGAGTTTCAGATCGAATTGGCCCCCGTGGTCGTCCCCGTGCCCGCGCCACCGGAGCCGCCGCGCGTGCAGTTGCCGCAGTTCGTCGAGGCCAACCCCAACTCGCCCGACAACGCCCCCGACAAAACCGATCTCGTCGCCGCGCAAAACCAACAGGTTGCCCAACTCCTGCCCACGCCCAAGGGCCAGAGCGACGCGCCCGCCTCCAAGGGCGACCCGTCCACCGATTCCACCGTGCTCGTCGAAGGCCATCACTCTGAGTCGCGTCCGGCCAACGTCCAACCGCCGACGCCCCCCCCGCCCAAGTCGCAGCCCTCGCCCGCTGCTACGACCCTGCAGCCCGCCGAGCTTGCGCCGTCAGCCGCAGTCGAGACGGCCGCGCAAGAGGCCGCCCGCCGCGCGCAGTCGCCCTTGCCCGGATCCGAAAAGTTCCAGGGCGACAGCCCGTCGGGCTACGGCACGCAGGTCGCCTCCGCCGCCCCTGCAGCCTCCGCCACCGTGACCGAGCGCGTCGAGGGCACCGTCGACGCCAAAACCGACACCGGCGCTCGCACGGGTCTTTATTACAAGGTGGACGCCAAACGCCCGCAGGCCCGCCCCACGCTCGCCCCCAGTATCGCCCGCGGCCGCGCCTCCCCGCTGGCCAATCGCGCGCTGGGCACCGAGAACATCGGTGCGGTCGCCTACAACGCCAAGTGGTCGAACTATGGCGAATACATACAGAAACTCATCGAGACGGTGCAAAGCCAGTGGGACCGCATTCTTGACCAGAGCCGCGTCTCGCCGCCCTCGGGCACCAAGGTCACGGTGGTGTTTCGACTCGACGCCAAGGGCGCGGTCCCCGAGATCGTCAAAGTCTCCGGTGGTGGCGGACGCAGTGCGCAGGATGCCTGCGTGAGCGCCATCGTCGCCCGCGCACCTTATGGCGCCTGGCCCGCCGATATGATTGGCGTCCTCGGCGAATCCCAAGAGATTACCTTCAGCTTTTTCTATAAATAAACACCACACATGAGCGCCTTACCTGCCAAATTTTGGGATCAACTGCCACTGGGCACCGGCGTGACATTGCTGCACCTCGACGCCAACGGCCTAGCCGCCCTCAGCAAGCCCGAGGGCGTGCTCTCGCATCCCAACATGGAAAGCGAAGTCCCGCGCGCCTTGCTCACCGTGCCCTACGACATCAAGGACGAGAGCTTTAACTGGACGCCCGCCGACGTCCCCGGTGCCGCCTCCCGCCGCCTGTATTTGTTAAACCGCCTCGATTCGGCCACCTCCGGGGTGATCCTGGTCACGGCCAACCAGAAACTCGCCACCTACATGCGCGAGCTCTTCCTCAAAAAAGACATCCGCAAGCTCTACCAAGCCGTGGTTTTTGGAAAACCCTCCGAGGCTTCACAGCTCTGGCGCGATCGCCTCTCGGTGCAGAAAAAACGCGCCAAGATCCGCGTCGGCATGGGCAACCACTCCGATGCCGCCGCCAAGGCCTCCGAGTCGCGCATGACGGTTATCCGCCAAAAGCGCGACGTGGTGCCACCCTTGGCGCTGATCCAACTGGAGCCGCTCACCGGCCGCAGCCACCAGTTGCGCGTGCAATGTGCCGGGCGCAACCTGCCCATCGTCGGCGACCTGACTTATGGCGATTTCCCCGCCAACAAAGCCTTCGCCAAAGCCACCAACCACAAGCGCCTCTTTTTGCACTCCTACGAGACGAGTTTCGACTACGAGTGGCAGGGCAAGAAATTCCACTTCGCCGCCACGGCACCGCTGCCCGCCGAGTTCGCCCAACTGCTCTGAACCGCGCCGAATCACGAACCGAAAACCACGAACCATTTTTAACCGCTAATGGACGCTAACGGACGCTAATTCGGAACGATGGAAATGCGTGTTTTATTAGCGGCCATTAGCGTTCATTAGCGGTTAAAAAATGCCCGTTTCCGTTATGAAGCATCCCCTCGTTGTCGCTACGTTTGTTGCCTGCGGTTTCTTGTTCGCTGCGGTGCCGCCCGCTCACGCCTTCAGCACCGTGCAGCTCAAAAACGGCGCTCGTCTCGACGCCGAGGTCATTTCCGAAAAAGCCGACCGCCTCGTGGTCGATCTCGGCTTCACCGTTCTCGCCGTTCCGCGTGACGAGATTGAGAGCGTAAAACCCCGCGCCGAGGCCGGTGACGCCGAGCCGGTGGTGGAAACCGCCACCGCCGACCTTTACCGCGTTGCCGCCGGTCTGCCGGTGCTCTCGGTCAAAGAAAATGTCGACCGCGTGGGCGAGGCCGTGGTTTTGGTGCGCACGCCGGTCGGCCTCGGCTCGGGTTTTTTGATTCATCCGTCCGGCTACATCGTGACCAACGAGCACGTCATCGCCGGCGAATATAACATCAGCGTTACCCAGTTCCGGCGCGGCGCCACCGAGTTGGAAAAGGTCCAGTACAACAAGGTCCGCATCGTCGCCCTCGACGCCCGCCTCGACCTCGCGCTGCTGAAAATCGAGGACGCCAGCCCGACGCCGTTTCCTGCCGTGTCGCTGGGCGGTGAGGCTACACTCAACGACGGTCAGGCGGTTTTTGCCATCGGCAGCCCGCTCGGCCTCGATCGCACGGTTTCCCAAGGTATCATCAGCTCGCACGCCCGCCTGCTCGACGGGCAGCTTTACATCCAGACCACCACGCAAATTAACCCCGGTAACTCCGGCGGCCCGCTGTTTAACCTGCGCGGCGAGGTGGTCGGGGTGAACAACATGAAGGCGATGGAGGTCGGCGTGGAAGGGCTCAATTTCGCCATCCCGATCGACGTGTTGAAAAACTTCCTGCGCAACCGCGACGCCTTCGCCTTCGACCCGCGTAACCCCAACGCCGGCTACCGCTACCTGCCACCACCCCAGCCGGTGAAGGCCAACGGCGGCGCTGCCGCCAAACGCTGAATATATCCTCCATGCATCTGATCCAAAAAGTAGCGCAGACTTCCAGTCTGCTTCGATCCACAAAACCAACCCGAGCAGACTGGAAGTCTGCGCTACTTCTCCCCGTTTTCCTTCTCGCGGCCACCTGGCTGCCGGCCTCCCCGAAGCTGCCGCTGGCCAATTTGGTCGACGACCAAACGCTGCTCGCACTCTCGGTGAGCGATGCGCCGGCCCTCTTGCGCGGCTGGGACGCCAGCCCGCTGGCCGCCTCCTGGAGCGACCCGCAAATCGTCAAATTCCTCGCTCCCCTGCGCGAGCAGATGCAGGTCGATCAATGGGACGCCGATACCCAGGCCGCCACGGGTTTGAGCGTGCGGGAGTTACTCGGTTTGGTCGAAGGCGAGGTGTTGTTCGCCCTGCCTTCCTTTGATTTTAGCCAGGCTAACTCCACCACGGTGCCGGCTTTCTTGCTCGCCCTGGAAGTCGGCTCGCGCGGGCCAAAAATTGTCAAAATCCTGGCCGACGCAGCCGAGAAGCGCGGGCTAAAGGAGGAAACCGAAACCTTCGCCGGCGTGCGGGTGCAGGTGCGGGCGCTCAGCGCGTCCCGTGATACGGACGCGGACGCCGACGCGGCTGGGGCCACGGCGATCGAAACGCGTGCACCGCGCACCCTGGCCTGGGCGCTGGTGGACGGCGTGTGGTTGATCAGCACCACTAAGGAGCGGGTGTTTACCGCGATCGACGCCGTGCATCAGGGCGGGCTGTCGGCCTCACTGGGGGCGAGCGAACGCTTCCAGCGCACCCGCCAGCGCGTGGGCCCGGCGCAGGCGTTGGCTTACCTGAATCTGCCGGCGATTTATCCGCTCATTCAGGAGGCGGTGGTGGCCTCCAAAACCAAGGCGGGTGCCAAGCCCAATACCTTCGGCCTCGATCCTGAAGCGATCCTTAAGGCCCTGGGTCTTGACGTGTTGGGCGAGGCTTACGCGGCGGTGGCGCTGGAGCCGACTCAGGCGCGGCTCGACACCGGCCTGGCCTACACGGAAGAACGCGGCGTGATGCAACTGGTGGCTTATCAGCCCGGCCCGACGTCGCAGCCCGACTGGGTTCCGGCCAAATGGCCCAACGTCTCCACAGCGCGTTTCAGCGTGCCCAAGGCCTATGCCGGGCTGGAGGCGCTGGTCAACGCGGTCAGCCCGATGCTCTTCGGCATGGCGCAGGGGCAACTGCGCTCGTTCGACAAAAAACTCGGCGTCGACCTGCGCCGCGACCTGATCGGCAGTCTTGGCGACGACCTGGTGACCGCCTACGCGCTGCCGCCCGGGCTGGACGCGGGAACCGTGCCGGCGTGGACACAGATGGACCAGTTGATCGCCGTTTCGTTGGTCAACGAGGAGGCGTTTCTACGCTCGGTGAACGCGCTCAAGGCGCTCGCCGGACCGGCTGCCGAGCAGCTGTTCACGCAGCGCGATTATTTGGGTAACACCCTCTACACGCTCAACGTACCGACTGCGCCCGGAGCCAGCGGGGCTGCGCGGGGATTTAGCTATGCGATCGCGCAGAAAACGCTGCTCGTCGGTATTGGTTCGCCGGCGACGGTGGAAGGCGCGCTGCAGGGCATGGCCTCGGGGGCGGGCGGGTTTTGGCAACGTGCCGACGTGAAAGCCGCGCTCGCCGACCTGCCGTCCGATGCGGTCTCGTTGCAAGTTCAGGATCTTCGCGTGTTGCTGGCCTCGCTGGTCGAGTCGGTTGTGGCGTACCAAGCCGCGCTCAACGCCGGAAAACCCGCCGATGCGAAGCCAGCTTTTGTGGACGTGAAAGCGCGTCCAGATGCTGACGTGTGGGCACGTCACTGGGGGCTTTCGTCGGGTTACGTGACCCGCACGCCCGAAGGTCTGTTTAGCACCACCCGGCTGGTTTATCCGCAACCCTGACGACGGCTTGGAGTAGCGCAGACTTCCAGTCTGCTCCGCTCCGTCCCCACCACCAACGATCCAGCAGACTGGAAGTCTGCGCTACTTTCCGGAAACCCAACCCTACGAATGCGCTCTTTTGTTAACATCGGCTCGACCGCCTTCACCGGTTTTGGACTGGCCTTGGTTTTAGCCTCCGCGCCCGTTCACGCCGCCGCCCCCGAGGTCGTGCTCGCCGGGCCGCTGGTGCAAAAACTCGATTGGAACACCCGCTCGCTCCAAGCCGCCGACATCAACGCCGATGGCCTGCTCGACCTGGTCGTCGCTAACAACGACCGCGCCACCGTCGATATCCTTTTTCAACTCAAGGCCGGCACCGACCCACTCGCCGCAGTGCCGCTCTCGGGTTCGACTCCAGCCGCAGTCTTAGGCGGCAAAACCGCGCGCGCCAACCGTTGGGAGCCGGTGCTTGAGGACGCCCGCTTCCGCCGCGAACGCGTTACCACCGGCGTCACGATGTACGATCTGGCCACCGGCGACCTCAATAGCGACGGCCGCCCCGACTTGGTTTACACGGGCGATCCCCAAGCCCTCACCGTGCAATACCAGCAGGCCGACGGCGCCTGGTCCGAGACTCGCCTGACCGAGGCCCCCGCGCCAAGTCTGGCGGTGGGCAACCTGCGTCTGGCCGATCTCAACGCCGATGGCCGCACCGATTTGGTCATGCTTGGGTTGAAGGAACTGGCGATTTTTTACCAGACCGAGACGGGCGAACTCGCCGCCCCGGTGCGCCTGCCGCTCGCCGATGAAAACTGTTACGGATTGGAAATTGTCGAGCTCGACGGCGACCTCCGCCCCGATCTGGTTTATCTGAGCAACACCCGCCGTGATGCGCTGCGCGTGCGTCTGCAAAACGCCCTGGGCCAGTTCGGCCCCGAGCAGCCTTACGCCATCAAGGACGCACGCTGCACCTTGCAAATCCTCGCCCCCGCCGACGCCGCCAAAAAGCAACCGGCGCGCCTGGTCTTCGCCCAGCAACGCACCGGACAATTGGAGTTTTTTAACCTGGAGTCGGGGAAACAAGCAGCAGGGAAAAAGGCGGTGGGGAAAAAGGACAAGGCGGACGCCGTCCCCGTGCTGCGTCCGCGGGTGTTTACCCCGCGTGCGGCCGGCAAGACTGCCGCCGCCTACGCCACGGGGGATTTCAACGGCGATGGGCTTGACGACATCGCGGTGAGCGACGCCGATGGTGCTCAGGTTTTTGTCTACTTCCGCCAGCCCGATGGTGGCTTCACCGTGGCTGAGCGGTTCCCGGCATTTGCCGACATCCGCAGCCTGGCGGCGGGTGATTGGGACGGCGACGGCCGCGCCGAACTGGTGGTTGCCAGCACTAAGGAACAAGCGGTGGGTTTGGCGCGGTTTAACGCCGAGGGCCGCCTCGATTATCCGCAGCCTTTGCCCGGGACCGGTCGGCCGCTGGCGGTGGCCGCCGGCGACCTCGCGGGCACGAAAACCCTGACGATTGTCGTGCTGCGCGAAGAGAAGGGTAAACGCTGGCTCGATTTTATTACCCGTAATCCGGCTGGTGAGCCCGTCATCACACTCACGGTGGATTTACCCGGACTCAAAACCGACCCGCGCGGGCTGCGTCTGGTCGACGCCAATCAAGACGGGCTGCTCGACGTGACGGTGTTCACGCCGCTCGATTCGCTGCGTCTGTACGTGCAGGCCAAAGACGGCGCGTTTACCGATGCGGCGGCCACGGCGGGTTTCCGCAAGGGGCTGGTGGATAATTTGGACGCGAGTGCGCTGTCGCTTGGTGATGTGACTGGCGACGGCCGACAGGAGTTATTGGTGAGTGCGGGCGGTTTTGCCCGGGCGCTGCGGGTGGATGCGGCGGGCGCGCTCACGGTGGTGGATCAGTTCAACGCCCGCGACAGCACCGCCGAGATCACGGCGGCGTGGGCCTTGCCGGCGGCCAAGGGCAAGCGCCCCGAGGTGTTGCTCTACGACCGCAAGGGCGAGCAGTTCCAGCGCCTACGGGCGAACGCGCGCGGGGTTTACGAGGTGGTCGACACGGTGCCGGTGGGGCGCATCGACGTGGTCGGAGCCGAGCTGAAGATCGGTGCGAAGGCGGGCGCGGCGGAGCTTTTCGTGTGGGGCAAAGACCGTTTTTGGTGGCTGCCGCTCGGGCAGGGCGACTTCACCGCGCGCACGGTGGAAACCTACACGACCGACCTGCCCGAGGTGGCTTACAGCGATGTGGTGGCGGGCGACCTCACCGGCGACGGGAAAGCGGAACTCGTTGCCCTCGATCCGGAGCGCAACGTGGTGGAGGTGCTGGCGCGCGACGAGGCGGCGAAAACCTGGGTGAGCCGACTGCACTTCCGCGTGTTCGAGACCGATGAGCACCACCAAGGGCGCAAAGGTGAGGCGTTGGAGCCGCGAGAAGTCGTCGTGGCCGACGTGACCGGCGATGGGAAAAAAGACCTCCTGCTGCTCGTTCACGACCGGGTGCTGATTTATCCGCAGCCGTGAGGAGGGGGAGGCGGAGCTGGAGTTCGGAGCAACGTCCAACATCCAACATTGAACGTTCAACATCCAACGTTGAGCACCCAAGCGTTAACTCGCTGATCGCTGCTCCCCGTTGAAGGTTGGATGTTGAACGTTGAATGTTGGACGTTCTCCCCATCTCCGATTTCCGCCGCCTCCGCTCCGGCCTGCCCGCTACTCGCTACTTCGTTTCAGGCACCGTGCAGGGCACCTTAAGCGTGAACACGCTGCCGACTGGTACACCGGGGCGCATGCTGATTTCGCCATCGATTACACGCGCGATTCTCGAGACCAGCGCCAGGCCCAGCCCCGCCCCGGACTGCTTGCGCGTCAGGCTGGTATCTCCCGGGGTGAACAGGTTGAACAAATTCTCGCGCTGGCTTTGCACGATTCCTTCACCCGTGTCGGTGACTTCAATGATCAGCGTCTGCGTGGGGTGATCATAGTTTAGGTTTACGCAGACCGATCCGGTCGAGGTGAACTTGATGGCGTTTTCCATCAGGTTATCGAGGGCGGTTTCAACCAGACCGGAACGGCCGTGAACCATGAGCAGGGGCGGGGCGGTGAAACTGGACTGAAGCGTCAGGCCCTTGGCCTGCGCCGCCGTGCGATGGGGTTCAACCGAGCGCGCAAGCAACCCGGCCGGTTGCAGGGGCTGGGGCGTCCGTGCAGGGGTTCCGTCCAGCTGAAGATAGATCAGAATCCGGTTGAACATCCGGTTGAGCCTGGAGCTCGATTCGGTGATGATTTGGCCCATTTTCTGGGTCGTCGGGTCAGTCTGCAGGCAGAGCAGGCTGGCGGCACCATGGATGCCGTTGAGCGGCGTGTTGAGCTCGTGACTGACGCAACGCAGGAAGGCGTCTTTGGCGCGATTGGCCCCTTGTGCGGCAGTGAGCGCGGAGGCCAACTCGGCGGTGGTTTGGGTGAGTTGCGCCGTGCGTTCCGCGACCCGTTTTTCCAGGTTACGTACGTGTGCTTGATTCTCCATAGCCAAGTGCCACTTGCGGCAGAGGGCGGCGGCAATCTGGTGGATCTCAATCGCGTCGAAAGGCTTTTTGAGCAGCAGAACGCCGTCGCTTTCGGGAAACGCATTCAGCAGGTCGCTCCACGAGTAGTCGGCGAACGCCGTGCACAGCACGATCTGCATGTCGGGGTGTTGCTCGCGCAGGCGGCGGGCGGTTTGCACCCCGTCGATGCCTGGTGGCATACGCACATCGAGGATGGCCAGCGCGAAGGGCTCGCCGATTTGTTGGGCGTTGGAGGCGGTGGCCAGGGCTTCCTCGCCTTGTTTCACATGGGTGAGCGCGTAGGTCGGCGCCACCGGGGAGTTGGGCTCCATGTGATTCGGGGCGAATTTTGCCATGCCAGGCAGGCCAGCCAACGCGTCGGTCTCGACCGCGAAGATGTTGCGGTAGGATTCGTGCAGTGCCGGGGTGTCGTCTGCGATCAGGATGCGGGAAATAGCTGAGTACATGGAAATGTTAATCGTTGGAATGAACGGGAAGTCGAAGCGTGAACGTGGCCCCAAGTCCGGGGCCTGGGCTGCTGACGAAAAGCTCGCCGCCCATCATTCGGGCGGCATTGGCCGAGTTGTGAAGCCCAAACCCGTTGCCGCTTACCTTAGTGGTGTAGCCATAGGTGAACAGGCTCAGGAGTTTGTCCTCCGCTATGCCTTCGCCGTTGTCCGTCACGGTGAGGCTCAGTAGGCCGCCGTGGGCCGGTCCGATGGTCAGGGAAATGAGTGGGGCAGCCGGTGTGTGAGTGGCGATGGCGTCGTGGGCGTTGATCAACAGGTTGACGAGGATTTGCACCACCAGGTTGCGGTCGGCGTAAACTTCAGTGGCGTCGAGCGCACACTCGTCGATTGAGCTGTGGGGCCCGCTGCGCAGGCAGTCTCCATTTCGGCCGCACGTGGCATCGAGCGGGCACCCAGCGATGACACACGGTTGACGCGCGATGGTGCGGGCGAGCAGAAGGGCTTCCTGAAGCGCCTCGCGTAATATAAAAAACTCGCAGTGGCGGTGGGTACGGGCGAGCGACTGCTGGCTGGCGACGATGCGTTTGAGGTGGCTGTTGCCGGCTTGCAGGATTTCGACCAGCCGGGTGGTTTCGGTCAAATCGGTGGCCAGAGCTGCGGTGATTTGCGCCAACAGCGTGCGGAGTTCGGCGCCGTCGGCATGGGCGCTGAAAACGGCCGCCGTTTGCGTTGAGGCGGGGGCGAGCAACTGGCTCAACGTGGCCAGCGAGCGGCGGCGGGTGTTGGCCAGCCGGGTCGCTACTAAGTCGCTGGAAATGCTGATGCTCGTCAGGGTGTTGCCGATATTGTGGATCACCCCGGAGGCGACCTCGGCCATGCCGGCTTCACGGGCGAGTTGGCTCATGGCGTGCTGGTTGTGGCGTAGCGCCTCCTCGGCGGCCTCACGCTCCTCGATCTCGCGGTTGAGTTTATAGACTTGCCGTGCGAGCCGGGCGTCGCGGCGCGCGATCTCGGTAAACATCAGGTTGATGGCGATGGACAACTCGATGACTTCGCTGCAACCCGTCACCGGAGCCCGGGTTGCGAAATCGCGTTCATGCGCCACGCGCAGTGCGGTGGCGGCTAGCTCCGTGATGGGTTGGGCGATCTGGCGTTGGAAACGCCGCGCGATAAAAAAGACCGCCGTTCCAGCCAGTAGGAATGCCGCCGCACACACACTTCCCCAGGTCACGATCGCTTGGCGCAGCTCGCTGCGGATGTCGGCAGCGACCGTGAGGAGCCCATAGGTTACCCCGTCGTGGACGATGGGAATCGCCGTTTTATAGGGGTTAACTTTGTCGCAGAATTCAGCGCAGGTCGTATTTACTGGAGCAAGTGGGCTGAGGTAGAGAGCGAACAGTGCGTGGTTCGTATCTTCGATCTTCGCGCAGGTAATCAGCGGGTCGTGGCTGAGCGAATGGAGTAGTTCGGTGGCAGTCGTGGAGTCGTTGAAGGCGAGTGCGGCAGCCACGTTGACTGCGGTGATGCGGGCGGTGGCGGCCAGGGAATCACTCAGGCGGGCCTGGGTTTGTTGATAGTGGTAGGTAAATAGTCCACCTCCCACGGGTAACAGCACGCAGGCGCAGGTGAGCAGGGCGAAGCTCAGCACATGCCTGCGGATCGAGTGTGTCAGGGGTGGAATCGTCTTCATCGGCTAACCGGTACGGGCCGGGCTAGGGCCAGAATTCGGGAGTTGAGGTTGAGGCCGGCGGCGCGAGCTGCCGCACCAGCGATATCGAAGCGCAGATACGAATCCGCTCGGTACAGTTGCACGAGTCCACCTTGGACAAGGAAGTCCGTGGCAGGCGAGATGGTGAGTACGGATTTGCCCCGCAATGCCTCGAGCGCAGTCGGGATCGGCACGCCCTGGCCCTCATCGTCGAGCGAGGGATTGAGGTAGACCAGGTGGCACTCGGCGAGGTCGGTCTCGTCCTTAATCCGCAGGACCTGCACGGGGTGTCCGCGAACCTGCTGGCCCTCGACGAGGCGGATAAGCGTATCGCGTAACGGTCGGCTGCCGGACACGCCGATCACATAGGGCTCACTCGCCGAGCTCGGACGCGAGGTGCCAGCCGAAGCGCTGGCGGGCCATTCGGTGAAGCGCACGAAGTTGAGCAGGTAGGCGGCGGTGGCCGTGTCGGTGTCGATCGCGACCGAGTTGGCCTGCGGGGCCGCGCGCAGGCACGGGACGAGGGCGGGCACGCCCAGCCAGAACAGGGCAAGTGCGCTGCGGCAGGCAAAGCGAACCATGGGAGACCGGCGCGGCATCAGAAATTACGGACCAAACGCAGGATGACCGTGCGCGGTGGGGAGATGATGGTGCCGTCGTTTTTGGCGTCAGACCAACGTGAGTTGGCCACGTTGTAAACCGAGAGCGAAATTTCCCAGCGTTGCCACACCGGCGCGGCGCGCAGCGTGCAGTTCACCACCACGTAGTCGTTCATCTTCGAGCGTGCAGTGCTGAAATCGTAGCGTGCACCGACGTACTGCAGTTCGGTGGAGGCGCGCAGCCAGTTGCCATAAACGGGGGCGGTGGCGTTGAGTTTGCCGAGCAGTTGCGGGGCGTCGCCCACATCGCGCGAGGTGGCCTCGTCCTGGGTTTGCTGGAGGGAGGCCGAGGCGCGCAGGTGCAGGCCGGAGTCGAAGCGGGCGGTGCCGCCCAGTTCGCTGCCCTGGGTGGTGAAATTGGAGGTGTTGGCGTAGTCGAGGATCAGGTCGGTGGACTGGGTGTAGTATAGCCGTGCATCGGCGGCCCACACGCTCGAGAAGCGCTGGTCGCAACTGAGCTCCCAGCTCTGGTTTTTTTCGGGTCCGAGGTTGGGGTTGACCGTCACCGAGGGCTCCGTGGGGTTGCGCTCTTCGAGGTTGGGTACTCGGAAGGCTTCGCCGTAGAGCAGTTTGACCGTGGTGCTGCGGGTGGCGTCCCAAATCAGGCCGGTGCGCGGGGTCACCGCGCTCTCGCCCGTGCTGTAGTTGTCGTAGCGTGCGCCGAGCGAAAGCCGCAGCGGTTTAAGCAGCTGGTAATCGACTTGAGCGAAGGGGCTGATGTTGGAGGTGGACGCGCGCGTGGACGGCGAGGAATCGTCGGGGTGGGTGAGGTTCGTGTTGTCGGTCTCCTGCTTGAGATTGTTTTGAAGTTCGATGCCGAGCAGCAGGCTATGGCCTTCGACGAAGAGCTGATGCCAGCGCACCTCGTTGTTGAGTGAAGCGGCGGTGGCGGTGGAGTGATGCTGGTCGAAGTGGGCGCTAGTGGTGTTGGTGGTGTCGGGTTCTACGAGGTTCAGGAACTGGCCGTCGTAGTGGTAGTAATCCACGCCGGTTTTGGCGGTGAGGGTGGCGTCAGGCAGGGGCTGGCCGGTGGCGCGCAGCAGCCAGTAGCCGCGCTCGTCGATGGCGCTGGCTTTGGGGTCTAGCTGGGTGATGTAAACGGTCGGCAGTACGTCCTTTTGGCGCTTTCCGTAGGCGGCTTCGCTCTCCAGTCCGCGCCAGGCGACGCGGGCGTAGGCCTGGCGCTGGGTCGTGCCGTCGTTGTCCGTGGACTTCTCTGCGTTGGAGCCGGTGGCATCGCGCCAGGCTTGCGGCAGGGCAAAATTGCTCTCGCCGCGCGAGTCGCTGGCGGTGGCCGAGACCAGGTACTCGACCCCGCCCGGCGTGCGGTTGCCCACGGACACGCGGCCCTTGGCCCCGGGGGATGAGTCGACGCTGACGGAGGCCTGTCCACCGGCCAACTCGCGGCCTTTTTTTGGGATGATGTTGATCGCCCCGTAGAAGGCGCTGCTGCCGTAGACCGACGAGCCGGGGCCGCGGATGATTTCGATGCGGTCGATGAGGTCGGGATCGAGCAAAAACTCGGTGCCCACCGAGCCCTGTTGGTAAATGGCGTCGTTGATGCGGTGGCCGTCGACGAGCACGAGGGTGCGCGAGTTGTAGTCAAAGGAGCGGGTGAAACCGCGGTTGCCGATGTAATCGTAAAAGCGGTCGCTGCGGATGTGGAAGCCGGGGGCGCTGCGCAAGGCGTCGGCCAAGGTGCGCCAGCCGTAATTGCGGATGTCGGCCGCGGTGAGTACGGTGACGCTGGCTGGAGCTTGGCGGATGGATTGATCGTATTTGGATGCGCCGGTGACGGACTCGACGGGCATCTGCATGAGTTGCTCAAGCTCTAGATTAGCCAATTTTTCGACCGGGGCCGCGCCCGCTAGAACGGTGAAGGGGGCGACGGCGACGGCGCCGAGCAGAAATGAGGTTTGCAGAAATTTCAGGGTAAAGACGCCGCGTTCTTGAGATCCTGAAAAATTCACCATGGGGGAGTAATCGCCATGTTTCCCTTAAATATAAACATGTTTTTTGCGTGAAAATGGTGGGATGCGGGAAGAGCGGGATGAATCGAGGGACAGGGAATTGGCTTGGATGCGCAGGGGCGATTTCCCCACGTGGCGCCCGCGCTGGGGGAGGCGAACAGCCAACGGAGGCGAACGGAGGTGAACATCCAACATCCAACATTGAACGTCCAACATCCAACGGGGGGCGTTCATGTTCAACGGTTCGATGTTGGACGTTGAATGTTCAATGTTGAATGTTGGACGTTGCCAGGAACGGCTTCCGCTAAGGCCAATCAGTCCGTGGGCGCGAGGATTTCGACGACCACGGCCGTGGTGTTGTCCCGACCTGAGTTAGCCAGCGCCTGCTCAATCAGCCGATGCGTGGCGTCCTTTTCGGGGTGGGCGGGATCGGGGTGACGCAACAGGTCGTCGAGGTGGTGATCCCAAAGGCCGTCGATGAGGCCGTCGGTGCACAGCAGGAAGCGGTCGCCGGGCTGGTAGTTAACCGCGCCAATGTGCGGCTCGATAAATTGGTGTCCAGCGCCGAGGGCCTGCTGGATCACATTGCGGCGCGGGTGGGTGCGGCATTGGCGCTCGTTGAGCTGGCCCTGGCGGCGCAGCCAGCCGACATAGCTGTGGTCGTGAGTGAGTTGGCGCAGCTCACCCCCGCGCGGCAGGTGGTAGATGCGGCTGTCGCCCAAGTGGCCGAAGTACATCCATTCGGGAGAGAACCAGCATAGGCTCAAGGTCGCGCCCATGCCCGCGCATTCCTCGTAGGCGTTGCCGAGTTTGAGCAACGCCTGGTGGCTGGAGTCAAAGAGTTCACCCAGCAGGTCGTTGAAGCCGCTGCTCAGGCCCTGGGCGGACAGGCGGTAACCTTTGGGCAAGAGCCGGGTGATGTGGTCGATGGTGATGCGGCTGGCAAATTCGCCGGATTTTGCGCCGCCCATGCCGTCGCTTACCGCAAAAACAAAGTCGCTGGAGGCCATGGAGGCTTCGCCGGTTTTGCCAAGGTAACGTACATCGCGACCGTCAAAGGTGACGCCGAGGAACGCATCCTCATTGTTGGAGCGCACGGGGCCGCGTTCGGTCAGTCCCGACCAGCGAAGGCGGGGCGAAGCAGCGGTTGATGGGGGGAGGGACGACATGAAAGGGAAAACGGGGTGTGTGAAAAGTTCGATCGGCGCTGCGGAGTGCTCACCTGAAATGAATACTGTTCATATTTGCGCAGCTCAGGCGTGGGGTGTGGGTAAAAATGCGCAGCCGCTCACGGCGCCAAGGACGGCGCGGGTGGGGGAGCGGGAGGTGGGTCCAGTAAGGTGGCCAATTCGAAGTCGATCACGCAGAGCCTCCCGTCGGTTTTGCGGTAAGTGATGTTACGCATAAAGGCGTCATCGTGGCGGACGCCATAGGCCTCTAACTCGTTAAAAACCTCCTTCATGCGTTCATCGCTGATGTGTTCGATCATGATGCCGCAGTTGGTGGTGATGATCTTAAGGATTTCGGGTTCTGATTCGAGCAGGCGGGGCACGAAGTCGCAGCCGCGCTCCTCTAAGTGCTTGAGCACGCGGACCTCGTTTTCAAAGCGCTCGCGTGCCTGGTGACCGCGGAAGGTTTTGTGCACCCGGCCGTCGTAGCCGATGCGCACGAGGGCGCGGGCGGTATCTTTGACCTCTTGCATGGTGTTTTTGACCATCGTAGGGCGACGCGGTGCTGGCAAGGGCGAGTTTGGCGCCCAGCGGTAAGGCCTGTGTCGGGGGAGGGGGGGGCGGTGAAATTCTCACGCATCATCCCCAACTTCAGATTGCCAGTGGCATGTGAAATGCTAATTCCTTCGCAGGTTTCATTTCGTGTTCTCACGGGCCAAAACCTCCGTTCGATCACCTCCAAACCTACATCTACACCACCTCCTCATGGCCAAATACAAATTGGAATACATCTGGCTCGACGGCTACAAGCCCGTCGCCAACCTGCGCAGCAAGACCCAAATCAAGGAATTCGCCGCTTTCCCGAAGCTCGAAGAACTTCCCCTTTGGGGCTTTGACGGCAGCTCGACCCAGCAGGCCGAGGGCCGCAGTTCCGACTGCGTGCTGAAGCCAGTCGCCATTTATCCCGATGCCACCCGTACCAACGGTGCCCTCGTGATGTGCGAAGTGATGATGCCGGACGGCAAAACCCCGCATATCTCCAACTCCCGCGCTACCATCGTCGACGATCCCGACACCTGGTTCGGCTTCGAGCAGGAATATTTCTTCTATCAAGACGGTCGCCCGCTCGGCTTCCCCGAGGGTGGTTATCCCGCTCCCCAAGGCCCTTACTACACGGGCGTTGGCTTCAAGAATGTGGGCGACGTTGCCCGCCAGATCGTCGAAGAGCATCTCGACCTCTGCTTGGAAGCCGGCATCAACCACGAAGGCATCAATGCCGAAGTGGCCAAGGGCCAATGGGAATTCCAAATCTTCGGCAAGGGCTCCAAGCGCGCCGCCGACGAGGTCTGGGTTGCCCGTTACCTGCTGATCCGCCTCTGCGAACAGTACCAGATCGACGTCGAGTTCCACTGCAAGCCGATCCTCGGCGCCTACCAGCAGGCCCTCGATTGGAACGGTTCCGGCATGCACGCCAACTTCTCCACCAAGTTCATGCGCGAAGTCGGCGGCAAGGACTACTTCGAGAAGCTGATGGCCGCATTCAGCAAGTACTGCGCCGAGCACATTGCCGTTTACGGTCCGGATAACCACCTCCGCCTCACCGGTTTGCACGAGACCCAGTCGATCGACAAGTTCTCCTACGGCATCGCCGACCGCGGCGCCTCCGTGCGCGTCCCCCACAGCTTCGTCAACGCCGGCTACAAGGGTTACCTCGAGGATCGCCGTCCGAACTCCGCGGGTAACCCCTACGAGATCGCCTCGCGCATCCTCAAGACCATCCAGACGGTCCCGACCGCCTAAGTCTTGAAAAAACTCAAGCTGGTGCGGCTCGACCTGAGCCGCCTCAGTTTTTAGCGAAGCGGCCCTGCCACATCGGCGGGGCCGCTTTTTTTTGCGACCTGCTTTTCGACCGGAAACCCTGAGCTCACGCTCAAGGCCACGCTGAGGGTCCACTGTTGGCTACGCTGGCGACATCCCGAATCCCAGGAGCACCTTGGCGCATCAGGCCCGCAGCATCCCGTGGCCCTGAGCGTGAGCTCAGGGATGCCCCACGGCCCAGCCGTTAGGCTGACTTCGCCGGTTTTAATGGGATAACCGCCTTTATGGCCGAGACTAACGCCTCCGGCGTGAACGGTTTCCTGACCTGGCCGTTAACCCCCAGCGCCGTGATTTTCGGAAGCACTTTGTGGTCGGTCGTGGACGTGAGCATGATCACGGGGAGTTTGCTCAGCTCGGGGTGGGATTTGAGCATGGTGAGCATTTCCAGGCCGTCCATGGTCGGCATGCTGACGTCGATGACCAGCAGTTTTGCCTGGGTGCGCTCCAGGGCGAACAGCCCGGTGAAACCGTTGGTCGCCTCGTGAACCACGCAGTCGAAGGGCGCGAGGGCTTTTAGGGCGATCAGGCGCACCGCTTTGGAATCATCAATGACAAGAATAGGAACGGGCATGGGACGGAGAGGCGTGAGCGCGGTGGCTGAAAGGTGGTGCAGGCGGGCGAGGCGCTCGGTGAGAACGCTTATAAGAACGCGTATGAGCGCGAGTCGCGGCTGACATGGCAAAGAGATTGCGCGGGGAGCGGCTATTTTAAAGCAGGTGCGCGCTTGGCAGCGGGGCAAGTTGGGGGCAAATTGGGGTCACGATGAGCCTCCTGGAATACGCACTCCTGGCCTTCGGTTCGCTTTTTGCGATCGTCGACCCGCTCGCGGTGGTGCCGGCGTTTGTGACCATGACGGCGCGGGATTCGCGTGCTGAACAAATTCGTATGGCGCGGCTGGCCTGTGCCGTGGCGGGGATCGTGCTCACGCTGTTTGTTTTGACCGGCCCGTGGATTTTTAAGCTGTTGGGCGTGACCCTGCCGGCGTTCCAGATCGCGGGTAGTATCCTCTTGTTTTGCATCGCCTTCGACATGCTTCACGCCCGACCCACCGGGGCGCGGGAGACGCTGGAAGAGGTGCAGGCCGGTGTGGCCAAGGACGACATTGCCATCACCCCGCTTGGGGTACCGATGCTGGCCGGCCCCGGGGCGATCTCGGCGGTGCTGATTCTGCGCGCTCAGGCCCAGGGAATTTCCCAGCATTTGGCGCTGTTGGGGGCCATCGGGCTGGTGTGTGTGACGGGCTATTTTATCCTGCGCTTCGCCGTGCTGGGGACGCAGTGGTTAAGCCCCTTGGTGTTGAAACTCACCGCGCGGCTCATGGGCTTGCTGCTGGCGGCGGTGGCGGTGCAATTTGCCCTCAATGCGCTGCGCCAACTCGGGGTGCCGTTGCAGTTCTGAGGTGTGCTTTGAGTTCTGCGGGCCGACGAGGTGTTTTTGCCCCTGTGGATAGGTCGAGCCTGTCCCGAAAGCATAAAAACCTAGCAGTGAACTATTAGCATAAGTTTAATGATGCCTAAAGAGGGGTAATTCCCTGGTTTTGGTCAAAAAAAAGCCGCTATAATCGGCCATGAAGTCAAAACCCGTATCCGCCACCTCGGCCATTGCCCTGCAACGCTGGTTGCGTCCGGCGCTAACGCCAGTCGGTGCCAATAAAGATTACGCCGAGTTTCGCCAGCAATTGGAAGGACTCGACGCGTTGTTGCGTGGCAGCCACTTGGAGACGATGGCGATGGACTTTGCCAAGGCGGGGGCAGGCCAAGCCAGTGTCGCACAACTACGCCAGCGTATGGAGTTTGCGCTCAAAGCGTTACGCTTTGAAGTGTTGCGGGTGCATTTGGGCAACATATCCTTTCGCGAGCTTTCCCGTAGCATTGCCTCAAGTGATTTACTGGCGGATTTTTGCGGTGTTCGCACGCTTGAGGGAATCAAGGGGGCGTCCAAAAGTGTGCTGGAGCGGGCCTCGAAGTTTTTCACCGCCGAACAGGTGCGCTGGATGGGGCAAGTGTTGGTGGAGATGTGCGGCGAGAAGGATCGCGCCACTGAACTCGGGTTGAGCGCGCCGCTGGACATGGATGTTTGCCTCATCGACGGCACGTGCTTGGAGACCAACATCCACTTCCCGGTGGACTGGGTGCTGTTGCGTGATGTGTCCAAGACTTTGCTCAAGGCCATGATTTTAATCCGCCGCGCTGGACTGCTCCACCGTATGCCTGAAGAGCCGGAGTGCTTTGCCAAGCAGATGAACAAGTTGTGCATGTCAATGACCCACGCAGGCCGCCGCAACGACGCCAAGCGCGCGCGTAAACAGATCCTGCGCAAGATGAAGACGCTGTTACGCACGATCGGAGAACATGCCCGCCGCCACCGCGACCTGTTGGCGCAGAAGTATAGCCAAACCCATTACAGCCAACGCCAAACCAAGCGGATAACCACCCGCATCGACGCTATGCTCGGCCAACTGCCCGCCGTCATCAAGCAGGCCCACGAGCGCATCATCGGCGGACGCCCGGTGCCCAACGACCAAAAGATCCTCAGCGTGCATGAACTTGATGTGAACGTACTGGTTCGCGGCAAAGCAGGGAGCCAAGTCGAGTTTGGCAACTCGTTGCTGTTGAGCGAGGCGCTCTCCGGTTTAATCACCGACTGGCAACTCTACCAGGGCGCGGCTCCGGCAGAATGGTGCCAACTCGAGGAAAGCCTGGCGCGGCAGAACCGCTTTGACCTGAGTGCGCCGATTAGCGCGGTCGGCACCGACCGCGGCTTCGCCACCAAAAAAACTTCCGCAATGCTCAAGCAACAAGACGTTTACGATGCGGTATGCCCGCGTGATCCGCACGCGCTCAAGGAGCGTTTGAGCGAAAAACGCTTCGCCCAATTGCAGCGGCGCCGTTCGGCGACCGAAGCGCGCATTGCGATCCTCAAACAACGCCTCGGCGGACGCTTGCGCTGTAAAGGGTTTGCCAACCGCTACCGTTCGGTGGGTTGGAGTGTACTCGGTCACAACCTCTGGCTGGTGTCACGAATCCTTGCCGAGGAAATAACACTTCCGCTGGCCGCTTAATTCAATTTTCCGGCAAAAATGTGAATAACCCTGGGGCTCGCCCCGGCTTTGCCGTACCTTACTACCGCGCTTGGGGGCGGGAAAAATCGATTCGGGCCGCCGTTTAACGTCGCTGGGGTGATTCGTGCCACCTCGTTCGCCCGCAATCCCAATGGACCTCTGCGCACTTTTTAAAAATCCGGAAATTTGGGACAGGCTCTAGGTCGGTGAAGATTCTCGTTGAACCAGAGGGCAAGCCCAGCACTGTCCACCTTGGCCAGGCGCCATGCATGGGCAGGCGCGTGAACCCCGCCAGGACCGGAAGGTAGCAACGGTAACGACGTCCTCCTAGTGCCGTGGAGTGCCTGGCCACTTGTTTTTCCCCCCGCCCGTTCCGCCCGTCCGCCGGACGGGCTCCGGCCCAAACTCACGGGTTTGCCGGCTCAGGTGCCTCAGGCGGACTAGGTGGACGCGGATGATTACCACTGGGCCCGCCGGATGGACGGCCTTCGAATTGCTTGGGGCGGTCCTTCATCCATTGCCGGCGCCGTTCGTTTTCCTTGGCGCGGATCTCGCGAAGTTTATCCAACTGTTGAGGTGTGAGGATCTTGGCCAGATCGGCGTCCATTTTGGCGATGAGTTCGCCCGAACGACTGAAGGCATCACGGGAGATACTGCGCAGCTCCTCGGATGTCCGGCCGATGATGGGGCGGATCTGCTGTTTTTGCTCGGGTGTGAGATTGAGCTGATCGGCGGCGCGCCCACCAATCAACTCGACGGCGCCGCCGCGCGGCTGAATGGGTGGGGGCTTGGCGTAGTGTTCGCCTAGGCGGAAACCCGCGAATCCTCCGGTGACGGCGCCCGTCAAAAAGATGCCGCCGACGGCGAGTACGACTTTGATGTTGGCAGCCATGGTTAGGAGGAAGCGGCGAGCCATTCGGCGACCGGGTCGTTAATGACCGTGGTATCGGGTTCGATGGCGCGCAGCACGGTGCCGATGTTCAGGGTCACGCCGAGCATCATCAAGAGTCCGCACACGCCCAAAGCGCGCGGGGCAAAGCGGGTGAACAGCGTGGCAAAGCTGGGCGCAGGCGTGGCGAAGGCCAGCGCGCTCACCCGCGCGGCAAACCCGAGGGGCGCGGCGGTGTCGCGCGGGTCGGCGGGGGCTTGGCGGGCGGCCTTCAGCAGTCGGGGCCAGGGCGTAGGGTTGGTTTTCATGCGCGTTCCTTGGTTTTTAGCTCGGTGAAAAGCTTCTGTAGTTTCCGCCGCGCCCGAAAGGCGCGGACTTTGATGAGAGTGATGTTCCAGCCGGTGAGTTCTCCGACTTCGGCCAGGGTTTTTTGCTCCAGGTCGAGCAGTTGCAAAACGACGCGGTCGTCGGGCTTTAGCTGGTCGAGTAATTTATGCACCAGTTCGTGTGCGGCGAGCGCGTCGCCCGCGCCGACTTCGTTTTCGCTGGTGAGCACGGCGTCGAGTACGTCGGCCTCGTTTTCGGAGAGGTCGGCCCAGCGGAATTCGGGGCGGCGTTGCTGGGCGCGCAGGTTGTCGATGCAGGTCGTGACCGCGATGCGCGAAACCCAGTGGGTGAACGGCACGTTGCCCTGATACTGTGCGATGCGGGTGAACATTTTCAGGAAAATCTCCTGGGTGAGGTCTTCTTCGGCCACGCGCCGAGGCAGGCGCGCACGAACGATGCGGATGACCATCGGGTGAAGGTGTTCGACGAGTTCCCGGGCCGCCCGCTGGTCGGCCGCCCGGACACGCTCCAGACATCCGCAGAGGTCGAAGGTCTCGTCGTCAGGGGGCATCGGTGGAGGAATGAACCAGCATACACGTTAGGCAAGACGCCGTTGCGCGAGCCAGGTTACACGCGAGGGCCCTCTTCCAATGCGTTCCTTGACTTTGCGAGGGGGCGGCGGGTATTTAACCTCATATCTTGATGCGAAACATCATTCAGTCGCTCCGACTTAGCTAGACGCACGATCTGAGAGGGCCGCGTGTTCGGCTGGTCGTGCGTCTGTTGTTTCCTCCCCACCTGCTGCCGGCCGCACTGCCAGGCGCAATTATCGCTTCAACCGTCCGTCTTTGTTTCGTTTATGCAATCCGCTCCTATCTCGAAATACCGCCCTTTCCCCTCCGTCGATTTGCCTAACCGCCAGTGGCCCAGCCGCGTCCTCGACCGCGCGCCCGTGTGGTGCAGCGTCGACTTGCGCGATGGCAACCAGTCCCTCGCCCAGCCCATGAGCGTGGAGGAGAAAATCGAGTTTTTCGACCTGCTCGTTAAGATCGGGTTTAAGGAAATCGAGGTCGGCTTCCCCTCCGCCTCGCAAATCGAATTCGATTTCTGCCGCCGCCTGATCGAGGAGAATCACATTCCGGCCGACGTCTCCATCCAGCTGCTGTGCCAATGCCGCGAGGAGCTCATCACCCGTTCGCTCGAGGCGGTGCGCGGGGCCAAGAGCGTGATTTTCCACCTCTATAACTCCACTTCGCCCAAGCAGCGCGAGTACGTCTTCGGCGCGACCAAGGCCGACATCGTGGCCATCGCGGCCAAGGGCATCGCCTTGCTCAAGCAGCACGGCCAGGCGCTCATCGACGAGGGTACGCGCCTGCGCTTGGAGTATTCGCCGGAGAGCTTTACCAGCACCGAGCTGGAGTTCGCCTTGGAGATTTGCGAGGCCGTGACCGACGTCTGGCAGCCGACGCTGGACAACAAGATCATTCTCAACCTGCCGGCCACCGTGGAATACGCCGGGCCCAATGTGCACGCCGACCAGATCGAGTGGATGTGCCGCCACCTCACGCGTCGTGAGCTCACGCAGATTTCGCTGCACACGCACAACGACCGCGGCACCGGTGTGGCCGCGACCGAGTTGGCGCTGTTGGCCGGCGCCGACCGGGTCGAGGGCACCTTGTTCGGCAACGGCGAACGCACGGGCAACCTCGACGTCGTCACCGTGGCGTTGAACCTCTACACGCATGGCATCGACCCGAAGCTGGACTTCGGCGACATCAACGCGGTGCGCGAGGTCTATGAGCGTTGCACGCGCATGGAGGTGCATCCGCGCCACCCCTACGCCGGCGAGTTGGTGTTCACCGCGTTCAGCGGCTCGCACCAAGACGCCATCAAAAAATCTTGGCCGCACCAAAAGGCCGATCGCCCGTGGGACGTGCTCTACATCCCGATCGATCCGGCTGACATCGGGCGCAGCTACAAGGCGATTATCCGCATCAATTCCCAGTCGGGCAAAGGCGGCGTCGCCTATGTTCTTGAAAACGATTTTGGCTACCAGTTGCCCAAGCTCATGCACAAGGAAATCGGCCGCATCATCAACGACCTGGCCGACTCGCGCGGGGCTGAGTTGGCGGCGCAGGACATCCACGACGTATTTGTGCGCGAATACATTGATCGCGCCGCGCCCGTCGAGTTGCGCCAGTTCCGCACCATCGAGCGCACCAGCACCGTCACCTGCCAGTCGGACCTGCTCGTGCACGGTAAGGTGCAAAGCGTGACCGGTGCCGGCAACGGCCCGATCGACGCCTTCGTGCAGTCGCTACGGGCTGCTGAATTGCCCAAATTCGAGTTGCTGAGTTACGCGGAGCACTCCCTCGGCAGCGGCGCGGAGGCGCGCGCGGTGAGTTACATCCAGATCAAGACGGAGCGCGGGGCTACGTTCTTTGGTGCGGGCATCGACACCAACATCGAGCTGGCCTCGATCAAGGCGGTGGTCAGTGCGCTTAACCGCGCGCTGGCCAAGGGGTAGTCGGCGGGTGACCGGAAGGAACCGAGAACGAGTAGGAGTAAGAGAACGAGAAGGATGCGGGAGGGGCGGCATTGTTGCCTGTCGCGGGGGGGATTGAATCGTTCTCTTACTCTTACTCTTACTCTTTCTCTTTCTCTTTCTCGTTCGTCAGTCGATCGTTAGGCGGTCGGACAGGCACGCCGGCTCAAATCCGCTCGACGCGGCGGAACAGCCACACGCCGCAGCCAATAAACAGCACCGGCGGCAGCCACACCAAGAGGTCGGGCCGCAACGCCGGAGTGCGGTCGAGCCAGCCCACGGCCACGGTCAAAAAGTAGTAGCCGAGGGTTAACAGCAGCGCGATGCCGAGGTTGGCCGAGGTTTCCTTGCGCGACACCTTAATGCCGAGGGGAATCGCCAGCAGCGTGAAGGCCAACAGGGTAAACGAGCTGGCGCCTTTCTCGTTCAAGGTCGTCGAAACCTTCATACGATCCGCCAGAGGGGCGTTGTCGCGCTCCAGTTGCCGTTTGCGCTCCAGCAGCTCACCAAAGGTCAACGAACTGAGCTTACGTTGCACGACTTGGCGGCCAAACAGGTTGTCGAGAGGGATGTCCACGGCCACCTCGTCCATCGACACCTGCGCGTCCGTGTTGGCGAAGAGCTCCGGGTTCTTCGGGTTGCGCCGGTCGGAGAACGTGTTGAGCAGGCGCACCTTCATCACGTTGAGATCGTCATCGTAGGCGATGCGCCCGGTCTGCGCGCGCAGGAACTCGGTCACGCGCTTTTCTTTGTCGAGGCGCCACAGCCACACGTCGCCCAGTTCGCCGCCTTTTTTTTGCCCCACGTAGACGACGAAGCCGGGGAAGTCCCGGATGAAGGTCTTTTCCACGATGATGCTCAGCGGGTTTTGCCGCACCGCATCGTTGACCGTGCTGCGGTAGAGTGTGCGCGCCAGCGGCATGTAGTAAAAGTTAAGTCCCAGCGAAACGATCACGCCGAGCGCGGCGATCAGCAGGATCGGGCGGGCGACAAAGCCGATGCCTAGACCGGCCGAGCGCATCGCGGTGATTTCCTGCTGCGCCGACATGCGCCCGAGCACCAGCAATACGCCGGTGAGCATGCCAATGGGCAAGGCGTTGATGCTGACAAAGGGCACGAGGAGGAGGAGCAACTGGAGGAAGGTTTCCGCCGTGAGTTGCCCGGCGAGCAGGTAGCCGAGCAGGTCCTTGAACGCATTGCCGACAATGAGCACGAAACTGAAGATCCCAGCCGCCACCGCGCAGGCGAAGACCACGCTTTTGAAGATATGGCGTTGGAGCAGGTTCATGTTTTATCTGTAATTCTGTTAATTCTGTCTATCGACTCGCATTCCAAGCATGAAGTTTACGCCCGCCAAACCGCCGCTCACCGGCGAGACCCTCGATTCCCTCACCGCCCGTCTCAAGGAGAAGGGTGAACCGGCGTTCCGCGCGAAGCAGATTCTCGAGTGGGTTTACAAAAAACGCGCCCGCACCTGGGACGACATGACCAACCTCTCCAAGCCGCTGCGCACGTGGCTCGACGAGACTTTTGAGCTCATGCCCGCCTCGCTCGTTTCCGGTAAACAGTCCTTGGATGTCACCGACAAGCTCCTCCTTGAGATGGGCGACCGCTCGCTGATCGAGACGGTCATCATCCGTGTGCCGCAGGAAGGCGTGGGCCTCGATCAATCGCGCAAAACCATTTGTATTTCCACCCAGGTCGGCTGCGCCATGGCCTGCGCATTCTGCGCCTCCGGACTCGCCGGACTTAAGCGCGACCTCAATGCCGGCGAGATCGTCGCCCAGCTCCTCCAGGTGTGCTACCGCGAGGACGCCCGTACGCCGCGAGCCCGCATGGAGCTGGCGTCTTTTGACAACATCGTGGTCATGGGCATGGGCGAGCCGCTCGCCAACTACGACAACATCATCCGCGCCCTCACTATCGTAAACGCCGAGTGGGGACTCGGGGTCGGCGCCCGCCGCATCACCCTTTCCACCAGCGGCCTGGTTCCCAAAATCCTGAAACTCGCCGAGGAGCCGCTGGGTCTGCGCTTGGCCATTTCGTTACACGGCGCGACCAACGAGGTCCGCGAGAAGATCATGCCGGTCAACAAGGCCTACCCCTTGGAAAAACTGCTCCCGGCGATCAAGGCGTTTAACGAAAAACACGGCCGCATGGTCACGCTGGAGTTTATCCTCATCGAGGAGATCAACGACTCGCTCGATCAGGCCGAAAAACTCCGCGACATCGCCCGCGACCTCCACGCCCACGTTAACATCATTCCCTACAACACCGTTGAAGGCCTGCCGTGGAAGCGCCCCTCGATTACCCGCCAGGAGCGCTTCGCCGACATCCTGCGCGACGCACGCATTTCCGTGACCCTGCGCCGCGAAAAGGGCCACGACATCGACGCTGCCTGCGGCCAGCTCCGGCTCAAAACCGAAAAAGACCGCGAGTCCGCTGGTGCTGAACCCAGCGGTTGCAATGGGGGCTGAGTCCTTCTTTCTCCCTTCGCAACTAGACCTGCGTGTATCTGTCCTAATCTCTCTGTCCTCCGAATGAATACCGACCGGCCCATCTCCGACCTGTTTGCCGCCAACCGCCCGCTGCGCTCGCTCGAATTTTTCCCGCCCAAGGACGATGCCGGCGTCGAGTCGCTGCGGCAGACCGCCACCGCGCTCAAGGCGATCCCGTGGGATTTTGTGTCGGTCACCTACGGCGCGGGAGGCACCACCCGCGAAAAAACCGCCCAAGTGAGTCGTCTGCTCAAGGACGAGCTGGGTTTTACGGTGATGCCCCACCTGACCTGTGTCGGCCACAGTCGCAGTGAGCTCACCGCGCTCGCCGACCAGATTTATGACGGCGGTTTTCGCAACATCATGACGTTGCGCGGCGATCCGCCCAAGGGTGCAACCGAATTTACCGTCGCGCCCGACGGCCTGCGTTATGCCAGCGAACTGGTGGCGCTGCTGAAGTCGCGTCATCCCGACTTTTGCCTCGGTGTGGGCGGATATCCAGAAAAGCACCCGGAGGCGATTTCGCTCGAAGCCGACCTCGACCACCTCAAGCGCAAGGCGGATGCCGGCGCCGCGTTTGTGACCACCCAGTTGTTTTTCGACAACGCAATCTATCACCGGTTTGTGGACAAGTGCCGCGCCGCTGGGATTACGGTGCCGATTGTGCCCGGCCTGATGCCGGTGCTCTCGGTGAAACAGGTTCAACGCATCGCCACGCTCTCGGGCTCGGTCTTGCCTACTGCGCTTGCTCGTCGTCTGGAGGTCGCGGAGGTTAATCCAGACGTGGTTGAGATTATGGGGATCGATTGGGCGCTCACCCAGATCCGCGATCTGCTCGCGCACGGGGCACCGGGTTATCACCTCTATATTCTGAACCGGGCGAAAAGCGCCCTGGCCCTCGCCGCCGGGCTGGCGGCCTAGGAAGCTACGGTAACCCGCGCGGCTACAAATTCCGGCCGCTGACGTAGTGCGGTGCTTCAGCCCGCCGGTAGCATAGGCCTCGAGTTGCGGGCAGAAGCGCCGCACTACATGCCGACAACGGTCGGGATCAAATCAGCCCTGGCCGCTGTTTCAGAGCAGGTCGTGCTCGACCTTGCGTTCAAGCATGGACTCAAACTCACGCCGCAGTTCCGCAGGCTTTCCCTTGAGGTTGGGCATGAGTGCGAGCCATTGATAAACCTCTTCGCGCAAGTGTTTGGGCATGACGGGCGCGGTCGCCAGGCTGCGGTCGAGGGCGCGTACGCAGGCATCGGCGATGACCTCGCACATGGTTTGGGCGTCGGCGGTGCTGTGCTGGCCGGCAAGACACACGACTTCGTCGCGCTTGTTTTTGCGGGGCGCCGTGTTCAGGCGGGTTTGCCGCGCGGTTTTGTACAGACCGATGCTGTTGAGTACGACGGTGGCGGTGCGCGGATAGAAGCTCGACATCAGATTCCACGGATCGCCGACCTGGTCACCACCGTGGCGAAAGTCACTGCGCAGGATCACCGCCGGAATATCGGCGAATTTGGCGAACATGAACTCAACCACGGTGCCCGAGTCGAGTTCAGTGCCGTCATAGTTAAAAAGTGCCAAGTCGCAGGAGAGCAGGGCGCGGATATCGGCGTCGCGGATACTTTGCGCGGTCGTTCGGCGTTGTTCGAGGTTTTGCGGGAGAACGCACAGGTATTTACCATGAGACTTTTCGAAAATCGCCTCGGCTAGGTAGGCGTTGCCGATGAGGTGCTTTAGGCTGAAAAGCTCGCTGCCGAAATAAACCGTGTAGCTTTTTTTTCTGGATTTGCTGCCTCGGGACATGGGCGCTGAGCAAGTCCACGGTGGCCGAAGGCCACAACGTTTTTTGACGAAAAGCCCAAAGGTCTGCGTTTGGGGTGATTGCCGGAACTCAGCGAGCGGGTAGGGCGGATCGGGGCGGGCGCGCAGTCCGGCGCTGTGGTGGCTTAATCGCGCCAGATATAGAGGGCTGTTGCGAGTGCGGCAAAGGCGATGGTTGGGGCGACCAGCCAGAGCGGGTGGATGGGGACGGCGTAGGCAATGATGGCCCACCAGATGAGGGCGCATTTGACGAGAATCAGCATCCATCCAGCGGCGATCCATTTTTCAGCGCGCGGATTACGGGGTTCACGGGGCAGCGGTGAGGGGGAGCTGTTGGCCTGGCCTGGGGCCGGATCATCGTGGGCTGTGTGGCTGGACATAAATTGATTGTTGGTGTGCGGGCTTGAAAGGAACGGAAGCGGGTTGGATGTGGCGTTTAAAGAGCGCACTCCGCAGCTGAAGGCAAAGGCCATGGCTCAATTTCGCAAAAGCAGCCAAGCCGATATATCGAGTTTTTTCTTGCGCTTAGGAAATGCCTGATCATTTCTAGAGCCTTCATCGTCAGAGAAGCGTTAGATGACAGGAACTGGTGAGTCGTCAGTGGGTATTGGACCCGGGATGATTTGAAACCCGATAGTCGGGAACGGACTGGCAGCAGACGGGGATCGACGAATCATTACTATGAGTTCCAAGCTCTACGTTGGCAACATGTCCTTCAAAACCTCCGAAGACGAGCTCCGCTCCGCTTTCGGCCAGTTCGGCAACGTCACTGACGTTTATGTCGCTATGGACAAAATGACCGGCCGCCCCCGCGGTTTCGCGTTTGTCACTTTCTCTTCCCCTGAAGAGGCGAAGATCGCTGCTGAGAAGCTGAACGGCGTCGATCTCGGCGGCCGCGCTCTCACCGTTAACGAAGCCCGTCCGAAAGAGGAAGGCGCTGGCCGTTCCTTCGGTGGTGGCGGCGGCGGCGGTGGCCGTGGCTTCGGTGGTGGCGGCGGCGGCGGCGAACGCCGTGGCGGCTTCGGTGGTGGCGGCCGCTCCGGCGGCGGCGATCGCCGTTACTAATTCCTGTTTCGGCCTAAATGGCTGATCCCGAAATTTCCAAGGGCGAGACGCCTACCGCGTCTCGCCCTTTTTGTTTTTCAATTTTTACACACCGCTGAGGCGGTTTTTAGGACGGGCGACTTCCGCTTGTCCGTGGGCGCGCGGGTCGCGCGTCCTCTGCTGTGCGCTTCCATGCGCCTGTATTCAGTCCGGCCCGTTATTCGTTCCCATGTCATTTAAAGATCTCAATCTATCCGCGGACGTGCTCCGCGGTGTCGTCGCTGCCGGTTACACCGACCCGACCCCCATTCAGCTTCGCGCCATTCCAGTGGTGCTTTCCGGACGCGACCTGATCGCCTCGGCGCAGACCGGTACCGGTAAGACGGCGGCTTTTGCCCTGCCGATTTTATCTAAACTGGCCTCCCACGGGCGCGCCCCGCGCGTGCTGATCCTAGAGCCCACGCGCGAACTGGCCGCCCAAGTTGAAACCGCCTTCCGCGATTTCGCCCGCTTCACCGATTTGCGCACGGTCGCCCTTTTTGGCGGCGTGGGCTACGGCGCGCAACGCGCCGAGCTCAAGCGCGGCGTCGATGTGATTTCCGCAACCCCGGGTCGCCTAGTTGATTACATCAAGGGTGGGGAGCTTTCTCTCAACACCATCGAGATCCTCGTCCTCGACGAGGTCGACCGCATGCTCGACATGGGCTTCCTGCCGGTCGTCAAAGACATCATCGCGCGCTGCCCCAAGGGCCGCCAGACCCTGTTTTTCTCGGCCACCGTGCCGCCAGAAATCGCCGCGGTTGCCGCGTTTGCTTTGCGCAATCCCGACCGTGTCGAATGCGGCATCAACCGCTCCGTCAACACCTCGGTGAGCCACGCGCTTTACCCGGTCGCCTGGGCTCAAAAATTCGACCTGCTCGTCGCCCTGCTTGAGAAAACCGATTTCCAGAGCGTGCTCATTTTCAGCCGCACCAAGCATGGCGCCGACAAGATTGCCGCGCGCCTCAAGTCCGCCAAGCACACCGTGGCGATTCTCCACGCCAACCGTTCGCAGAACCAGCGCATCGAGGCGCTGGCCGGCTTTAAGAGCGGTAAGTACGAAGTCATGGTGGCCACCGATATCGCCGCGCGCGGCATCGATGTGGCGGGCGTGACCCACGTGATCAATTACGACGTGCCGGAGAATCCCGAGGATTATGTGCACCGTATCGGTCGCACTGGACGCGCCATGGCTGTGGGTGATGCCTTCACGCTGGTTTCGCCGGAAAACGCCGACGACATCCGTGACATCCAGCGCTTCATTGGCGCGAAGATCCCTGAGCTGCGCCTCGAGGGATTTCCCTACCAGCCCTTTGTGGTGAACCCTTCTTACCCTAAAAAAGGCCAGCAGAAGCGCGGCGGTGGCGGTGGCGGAGGCGGTGGTGGTGGCGGCCGACCTGCGCAGCGTCAGTCCGGTGGCCGCCAGGGTGGTGGCGGCGGTCGCTCAGGCGGCGGCGGCGGTGGCGGTGGTGGTGGTGCGGGTGGCGGTGGCGGGCGTGGTCGCCGCTAGGCCTCACCCGTTAGGCCCTCCCCCCGGCAGGAAAAATTTCCGCCGGGGAGCTCGGATAGTAAGATTTATATTCCGCTCGTCGTGATCGCATGTGTAACCTGCGCTCATGAGTGACGAGCTGCCCCCCCCCTCTTTACGCCTGCGGCCTCGTAATCGAGACGCCGCAGATGCCCCGGTAACACCGACAACTCCGCCTGTTGTGCCGATGGATCAAGGCACTGAGACTTTGGCTACGCCCGCAGTTGTTTCCAGTCCGGAAACCGCGCCCGGTCGTTTTCGTCTTAAGCCTAAAATAACTCCAGGCGCAGATGAAGCGGGGTCGCTTTCGGAGGCCCCCGCCCCCGCTTCATCCCCTCTGCTAGCCGCCGCCCAGGACGCGGCTAGCGTTCCCCGGCTCAAACTCAAAGTAGCCCCCTCTACCCCAAGCGATCCGGTCGTTGAATCGATGCCGGATGCCCGTGTTACCCCTTCTGCATGGATCGGCCAGGCCGTTGCGGCTGTGACCCCCGATGCGCTGCAAATCGAGGGGCTTCCCTCCACGGACGATCAGGCGGAGCAGGTGATCATTCCTAGTTTAACCGCTCCTGCGGATTCCGCGGTGGAGCCTATTGCGGAGGCTAGTGCGGCGTCCGTATCCAGCCCGGTCGCACGGGCTACTCCGCCGCCCTTACCCACTTCACCGCCCTTGGTGGTGAAACCGGTGAAGCCCAAGGCAGCTACGCGTTCGCCGCGCGCTTTGATCCTAGGCGGTCTCGTGTTGCTACTGGTGAGCGGCGGTGCGGGTGCCTACTTTTATTTAATGCAGGAAGAGCCCCCGCCGCCGCCACCCTTGGTCCGCCGTGCCCCGGTTGCGCCGGTTCCGAAACCCGCCCCTGCAACGCCTGCGGTCGTGGCCCCTGTGCCCACTCCGGATTTGGCAGGACTCGATCCGCTGCCTCCTGCCCCCGGCAGTCCAAAGCCTGAAGCCGCAGTCGCCGCTAAACCCACAAAAGCCCCCGTCGTTCCGGTAATGACTCCGGCTTTCCGGCTCTGGCTCGAAGGCGTCCGCATCAATGGTGTTACCGCAAGTGCCGGCTCGGTACCGCGGGTGATTATTAACGGCCGCCTGGTTCGTCCCGGTGACACGATCGATTCTACCGAAGGCATCGTGTTCGAATCAGTCGACACCGAGAAAAAGTGCGTGATGTTCAAAAATCGCGCCGGCTTCGTGGCTGCTAAGCCGTACTGAACGGCTTGGCGGCTCGCTATCGGTAGATACCCCAAATCACCACGTATCCACCGGGCCCTTGGGGACGGGGATGGATTCGCGCGCGAACACCGGGTCGTCCGCCGCCCGCATGAAGGAGGCAATCATGGGATCGGGCGTGAATTTGGGCAGGAGGTTGCCGGCCTCGTCGCAGAAGGGCAGGCGCCACTCCAGGAATTCGGCCAGCGCCGATTCAAAGTCGGCCCGCGATTTGATGCTAATGATCCGCGCCTTGAACGGCTTGGACGGGCCAAACCGTTTCGCGTACCACGGGGCGACTTTTCGGAACAGTTTCGACCCTTGTTCCTCGCCGTAAAATTCGCAGTACCGCTCGAAGTGCCGGCACAGGACGCGCACGCGTTCCGCGAAGTCGGGCTCGGGTAACAGTTCGCCCGTGCGCAGGTAGTGGTCGGTGCGCCGGAAAATCCACGGGTCGTAAAACGCGCCGCGCCCCACCGACACGCCGTGGCAACCGGTTTGGTCGATCATGTGTTTGGCGGCCTCGGGCGTGGTGACATCGCCGTTGCCGATCACGGGGATGGATTTTACGGCTTGAACCACCGAGCGGATGCCGGCGAGGTTGACCTGGCCGGCAAAGCCCTGGGCGCGCGTGCGGCCATGGACGAAAACCGCCGCCACACCGGCGTCTTCGAGCACCCGAGCTAGGTCGGGTGCGGTGAGGTTGTCGTCGTCCCAGCCCAGGCGCATCTTGGCGGTGACCGGGATTTTGACTGCGGCGATCATGCCGCGCACCAGGGCGGCGGTTTTATCGAGCTCGGTCATCATGGCGGAGCCGCCGCCGATTTTGACGACCTTTTTTACCGGGCAGCCCATGTTGATGTCGACGGACTGGGCTCCCATTTCCTGGCAGAGCACGGCGGCGTCGCGCATTTCCTCGGCGACGGAGCCGAAGAGCTGGATGGCGAGCGGGCGGTCTTCGGGGCAGGATGCTACGAGCTGGAGGGCGACGCTGTTGCGTTCGAGCAATGAGCGGGCGTTGACCAGATCGGTGGTGGCCCAGCCCAGTCCGCCCAGTTCACGCACGGTGAGGCGCATGGGCAGGTTGGTGTAACCGGCGAGCGGAGACAGGAAGAGATTCGAGGAAAGGGTGTGCGGGCCGATGCGCATGGACGTGCTAATAATAACTCACCTTGCGCCCCGTCGCCCCCGCTACAAACGCAAAAAGCCCGCCGCCGCCCGGCCACTCCACGCAGGCGACTAGCCGCGGGAGGCATGGTATTTCTATAATTACATTTCACTTTGCTTCGCCGAAACCCGAAGGGAAAAACCAAGCCGTGCGACGAGGTGCGCAGGGTTGATAGGTCGAAAAAGGGGGGGGCACAAACCGGACACCACAAAAAAGAGCTTCACTTTTCCGTCCTGTTTTCGGGTGGGAAAAAAACCTGTTAATCACTATTGGATAACGGGTTTTTAAAGTGGTGGGCCCACTGGGATTTGAACCCAGAACCAAGGGATTATGAGTCCCCTGCTCTAACCATTGAGCTATAGGCCCGCAGCTGTCGTTTTTACGCTTTCCTGTTGGGGGTGGTCGTAACACGGAAATGTTCCGTGACTAGACTGAAACCCGGGCGCGGAGTCATCCGCTTTTTTTGGAAAAAAGCGATACCTTGTAATGTTTTTTTTCTGAATCCCCGCTCATTTAGCTCCACGCTCCTCAATGTATACCTCGGTCCGTTTGGCTCCTGCTGCTGTGCGCCTCAGGGCTTCGCTGCGTTTAAAATCCAGCATCTTGGTTTCGGATTTATCTGCGCCAACAGCTTGCTCGGTCTCATCAGGGAAGTCTTACCCCCATTCGCGTTGAGGATTGGTTGAATTGGCCAGGGCCGGCCAACGCTGTACGGGATCGGGATATGTACCAGGGTTGGCCGTCACGGCCAGGGGGGGGCGGGAGTTTCGACAAATTGGCCAGGGACGGCCAAAACTCGCGATAGGCTGAATTTGAATGCGAATGCGAGTTAGCCGTTCAGGTTAAAACTCCGATTGAGAGTCCAACCTGTTAAACCCGAACTCCTGAGTTGGCGGCGATGAGTTGGCGCAAGATGCTGGAGCAGATGATCGTGAGTGAATCCCCGAGGTGCACTGAATAGCGCTTCGAGTGGGTGAATGAACGGTCAGATGCCCAGCAAGTTGCACCAGATCGCGCCGACCAACTCAGGCGTTCGGCTTAAACGGTTCAGCCGGCTACGTCGCGGGGCTGCCGCGGCGGATCTTGAGGTGCGCCCACGCTTGCTCGAGCGACTGCGCCAGCGGTTGCATCGAGACCGGCTTGCTCAGGTAGTCGTCCATGCCCGCCGCCAGGCACGATTCACGGTCCCCGTTGAGCGCGTTCGCCGTCATCGCAATGATCCACGGACGCCGGCTCGTTTCGTGTTGTTCGCAAATGCGCGTGGTCGCCTCCAGGCCGTCCATGATGGGCATTTGCATGTCCATAAACACGACGTCGTAGAGGCCGGTCTGGACTGCGGCCACCGCCGCCCGACCGTCGGCCACCACGTCGCAGGTGTAGCCGATGCGCTCGAGCATGAACGTCACGACTTGTTGGTTTACCTCCAGATCCTCGGCTAGCAGGATTCGCAACGGGTAGGTCTGGCCTTGCGCCACGGCCGTTTGCTGCGGCGCATCCACGACGGGTTGGCCCTGCGGAAGAAACAGGTTGATCAACGCATCGCGCAGCACGCCGAGTTTAACCGGCTTGGAAATGAGCCGCGTCACGCCCAGGCATTCCGGGGACTGGCCACCCGGGCCCAGCAACGTCAGGGCGATGATGGGCAGGCTCGCGGCCGTAAACGTGCGCCGCAGTTCCGTGATCAGGGCCCGCCCGTCCATGCCTTTCAATTGGAGGTCAATGACCGCCGCCTCGGGTGTTGCTTCTTGCGCTAGTGCTTAATTGCGTAGATTAATGATAGTATTTCTGAGTTGGCTTCCCTTGACCTCGCGCTTGCGCCACTTGAACGGCTTGGCATTGGGCAGGTAGGCGGCGACGAAAGCGTCAATGGCCTGACTAAGTTCGGCGACGCTTCTGAAGTTCGCGCCCCGTAGCGCCTTCCTTGTTAGTATGCCGAACCAGATTTCAACTTGATTGAGCCAACTCGCCGAGGTTGGGGTAAAGTGGAAGTGGACATTGGGGTGCCGAGCGAGCCAAGCGTCGCACTTTTTGTGGGTGCAATAATTATCCAAAATCACGTGGAGTTCTCTCTCGGGCGGGTGATCCGCCACCACTTGGTCCATGAACAGCAGGAACTCCTCCCGGCGCTTAAGGGTGGTTTTCTGCGTCTTGATCAAGCCCGTGGCCACATCAAGGGCAGCGAACAAGTTGAGTGTACCGTGGCGCTTGTAGGTGCTTTTGAGTCCCTGGACGATTTTACCATTGTCGGTCTCCACGTAACCGGTGGCGCGCTCTAGGGCTTGGATGCCAGGCTTTTCATCCACACTTATCACCAATGCCTTTTCCGGTGGGCTCAGGTAGAGCCCGACGATATCGGCTGCCTTGGCTGCGAACTGCTTGTCAGTGCTCACGCACCACGAGCGCTGGCGCTGCAGGCAAATGCCCTCCTTGCGCAGCACTCGCCAGACCGCGTGCACCGAGCCGCCGAGCACACGGGCCACCGCTGGACCATCCCAGCGCGCCTGCCCCGGAGGGGGTGGCCCTTCCAATAAAGCCAGCACCCGATCTCGAAAGTCCTCACCGTAGGTGCGCTTCGCGCCCGGCCGTGCCGCATCATCCAGCCCCTTCATGCCAAGCAGCACAAAGCGTGTGAGCGGCGGCGCGAACACCGTCTATTTCTGGCGGTTACAAAATCACCTGTCGTAAAAGCCGATGACCGGCCCCGCCAGGGGCCGATCATCAGGCCCGGTCAGCTTGCAGGTTCGTCGGCCAGGCGGTCTTTCATGCGGTAGGATTTGCCCTCGATGACGACGGTCTGGGCCCGGTGCAGTAGGCGGTCCAGGATCGCCGCGGTGATGCCAGCGTCGTTGTTAAAGATCCCTGCCCAGTGTTTGTAGGCCTTGTTGGTGGTGACGATCAGCGAGCCGCGTTCGTAGCGTTGGCTGACGATCTGGAAGAGCAGGTCGGCCCCCGACTTGTCGAGCGGCAGGTAGCCGACCTCATCGAGCACGAGCACCGCAGGGGTCATGTAACGCTTCAACTCGGCTTGCAACCGGTGCAGGGACTGGGCGGTGACCAGGGCGTTGATCGCGTCCACCGCCGTCGTAAACAGCACCGTGTAGCCCGCCTGGCACGCCGCGTAGCCCAACGCGCTCGCGAGATGTGTCTTCCCAAGCCCCACACCACCGCAAAACACCGCGTTGGTGCGCTCCTTGACAAAGCCCAGTTCGAAGAGGTGCCGCACCTGCGCTTCGTTCAACTCCTTGGGCCAGTCCCACTGGAACTGGTCGACGGTTTTCTTGACCGGGAAGCGCGCTGCCTGGATGCGCCGCTCCAGCGCCCGGATCTGGCGGTCCTGGGTCTCGGCCTGCACCAGTCGGCGTAAAAATTCGGCGTGCGAACAGCGCGCCTTGGCCGCCTCGGCCGTGAGTTCGCCGTGGTGGCGCAGCAGGTAACCGAGTTTCAGGTACTTGAGTTGATCTTTTAATAAATCGGTTTTTTCGGGTTCTGTTTTCATTGGGTATAGGGGCTTAAATCCGGGGGACGCAGTTCGAGTTCCAGTGCGGCCAACGCGTCGGCGCGGGTGAGGTGGATCGGCCCGGCTTGCGGCAAGGCCCGCGCGCGTTGTTCGAGCAAGTTGAGGATGTAATCGCTGGAGTAGGCGCCGAGTTCATGGGCGCTTTCGATCGCCCGGCCGACTGCCTCCGTTCCATACAGGGCCACCAAACCCACGATAGTCGCCAGGTGGTGTCCCGCGTTGAGCCGGCGCTCCTCCAGCCCCCGTTGGTAGGCGGGTGCCGCCGGGCTCAGTTCCAAAAACCGTAGCCGCAGGCGCTGCCGCGCCCCCTGCCGTTTGCGCTCCTCGAGTTCGCGCACATGCTCGGGGTTTTCCACATCGGCGCGGCGGGCAAAACTGCGGGCATGCTCGGCCACCAGGGTGCGGTCCGCATAAAACCTCACCTGCGCCCCCTCGATCTGCGCGGTGAGTAGCGCCCCGGCAAACTTCGTGGGCACCGAGTAGCGGTTCGTTTCGATACTCACCCGGCACCGCCGCGACGCCCGCACGCTTAAGGTGCGCACCGCCGGACTGGCCACCGGGTTAAGCGGCAGGAGCGCAGCGCGCTCCTCGGGCAGCCGGTCCACCGGCCGGCCCTGGGTTTCAGCGTGAACGCGCACGTTGGCCACCGTTTCCAGCCACAAGCTGGCGGCCGGCCCCAGCTCGGTAAACCCGTTCATCTGCCGCCCGCCAAGGAAGCTTTTTTTCACGTAACCCACCGCGTTTTCCACCATGCCCTTGGACTGCGGATGCCCCGGCCCGCACGCTTTTATCGTAAACCCGTAGTGCCGGGCAAAGTCCAGGTACTGGGCGTTGTACACCGGGTCGGTCCCGGGCACATGCGAGAGGACGGCCGTCTTGCAGTTGTCCACCATCACCTCGCGCGGCACCCCGCCGAGTTTTTCAAAGGCGCGCCGGTGACAGCCCAGCCACCACTCCTGGCCCTGCCCGAGGGTAAATTCCACATGCAGGAACCGGCTGTACCCCAAAACCATGACGAAAAAACTTAAAGCCCGCCGGGTGCCGTCCACCTCCACCGCGCCAAAACTGCCCCAGTCCACCTGCGCGGTCTGGCCGGGGGCAAACTTGAGGGTAAGAAACGCCTCCAGGTTCCTCGGCCGCACCCGCCGCACGTAGTCTTTCAAAATTGAATACCCGCCCGTGTACCCCCGCTCGCGCACCTTTTGCCAGAGCTGCATGGCGGTGAACGGATGGGCCTCCAGCCAGCGCGCGATCGCCGGCTTGTGCACGTCGAGCTTGCTTGGCCTAGGCACCTGCGCGGCCTGGCTGCGCACGTACTTTTCCTGCGCCTGCCAGCGCCTCACCGTCTGCACGTGCAACTGGAGCGAGCGGGCGATTTGCGGCGCACTGTGACCGGCCGCCTCCGCCTGTTTTATCCGGCAATACAGTTCGTAATCGATCACGCGCCCACCTCCCGGCTCGGCGGCGGCGTTGCCGCCAGCGTGTGCGTTGGCCTGCCCCGGTCCAAGGAGAGCACCTGGTAAAGTGGCGCGGCGTAGGCGATCACCCCGGCCTCGATTAACTGCCGGCGCGCCTCGACCAGGCCGTCCTCGCTGAGCGTGAGCAGCCGGGCCAGGGTGCGCGTGGCGTAGTAACTCAGCCCGTCGGCGTCGCCCACGGTGACCAGGACCAGATAGAGGCCCCAGGCGGGGGCACTGGCCCGCCCCAGGTAATTGCCCCGCACCAGCCGGTGGTCCAGCCAGCTAAACTGGGCCGGCGTGCGCCGGAGTTGTTCGCGATCGATCGGTTGTTTTTGCATAATCGGGCGGCTGGACGTCGATGCCCAGGATCACCCGCCCCCGGGATTGCAGGTGTCGCAGCATGGGTTCGAGGTCCTCTTGTAACGTCACTCCGGCGAACTGCGCGATAAGCCCCACGAGCACAGGGTTTTGCGACTCCCATCTGTCTTGTAACGGCACGCAGGGATTCGGTAACGCCACCTCGGCGACCGGCTCGGCTTTAGGCTGGTGCACAACGGATTGCGTAGTTGGGATGTCTTGTAACGCCACCCGCCGTCGCGGCCCCCTCCGCCTTGAGTACCCCGGATTGGCCTTCCGCCACTCCTGCACCCGTTGGACATTTTCTGGGCCTTTCCAGTGGTCGAGGTTCTCCGGCTTCGCCAACCATTTGGCCTGACTGGCCGCCCGGCTCGCCCGTCGGCATCCCGGCTTCCCGCAGTAGCGCTGACGCTCGCGGTTATGCGCGTCGGGCAGAAAGAAATCGACACAGTGCAAACACTTGCGTGAACCGGTTGGATGCATCGCTGTGCATCCGCCAAGCGTCCCGCCGGTTCAATCTCCACCCATTCGCACCCCTCATATCCCCAGCCGGACAGGGAAGAAAACCCACCCACGGAAGAAGAGTATTACTCTTTTTAAGGGGAAGAAGATCCACCGAAGAAGAAGTGCATTCCTAACCGCCAGAAATAGACGCTTTCCCGCTCGCCGCTCACACAAAGCGATCCCTCCACTTTATTACGGTGTTCGGCCTGGTGTTGCAGCGGCGCGCCACCTCTTGCACCTGCTCGCCACTCACGCACCCAAGGATCATCCGGGCGCGCTCAACTCGCTGCCTCGACTCAATCCGGCTGGTTGCCCGTTTTTCTAGGGATTGCTGATCCCCCTCGCTACAAGTGATTCGCACGGCTTTTCGTCCCATCTACAAAGCGGATACAATATCACTTATTATTGCAAGTAAGCACTAGCAGCGCCAGGGCCTCCGCCGCTGAACCGGCCAGCAGGGGGATGACGCCCCAGTTTTGCACCTCTTGGGCGAGGATTTGGCGGTGGGTGGCGTTGTCCTCCACAATCAGGATACGCCGCCCCTCCAGTTTGGGGATGCGTTTGGCCATGGCCGTGGCTTTGCCGATCGGCTCCAGGGGGATTTCAAACTGGAAATCCGAGCCCTGGCCGATGACCGAATCCACCCAAATGCGCCCGCCCATCAGGGCGACCAGGCGCTGACAGATGGCCAACCCCAGGCCCGTGCCGCCATATTTACGCGTCGTGGAGGCCTCGGCCTGGCTGTAGGATTTAAAGAGCCGGTTGATGCCGTCGCTGGAAATGCCGATGCCGGTGTCGCGCACGGACACGTGCAGGCAGAGTGCGCCGGTGGCGTTGATCCGGGGGGTGCACGCCACCAGGACTTCGCCCTTCTCGGTGAACTTAACTGCATTGCCGACCAAGTTAATAAAAATCTGCCGTAGCCGGGTGATATCGCCCACCAACAGGTCGGGCAGGTCGGGAGAGACGCGGCAGAGCAATTCGACGCCCTTTTTACCCGCCGGACGTGCGGCGATGTCGAGTGCGCCCTCGACGCAGTCGCGCAAATGCACGGGCGCCTTTTCCAGTTCCATCTGCCCAGACTCGATTTTGGAGAAATCCAGGATGTCGTTTAACAGCCCCAGCAGGGCATCGCTGCTGGTGCGCACCGTGGCGGCAAAATCGCGTTGTTGGTGGGACAGCGGCGTATCGAGCAAGAGTTCCGACATGCCGATGATGGCATTGAGCGGGGTGCGGATTTCGTGGCTCATGCTGGCAAGGAACTCGGCCTTGGCCAACGCAGCCATTTGAGCCTCGCGCGTCAGTTGTTCTGCTCGGTTAGTCGCCTGTTCTAGGGCCTGATTGCGTTCCTTGAGGAGCTCCTCGGTGCGTTTGAGGGCATCGATATCGAGCAAGATGCCCGTTACCCGCCGAGCGCCTCCGGAGCAGTCGTAGAGCGACTCGCACTTGACGCGCACCCACACAAATTCGCCATCCTCCCTGAGTAAACGTGCCTCCTGGTCGAAGGCCACGCCTTGGTTCATGGCTAGGTCGAAAGCAGACTGGATACGTTGGCGATCAAGGGGGTGGTAGAAATTGATACTGGCGTCGAAGGTGACCGGTGTGCCGGGTTCGATCCCGTGTAGCTCGTAAGTGATGTCCGACCAAAAAACGAAGTCACGGGAGGCATCGACCTGCCAATGGCCCAGCCGGGCGATGCGGCCGGCCTTGGCCAGCAAATCGGTGGTTTTTTGCAGGCGTTCCTTGGCCTCGTGGAGAGCGGTGACGTCACGCGACACACCGAAAGTGCCGACGATTTCACCGCGCGAATTAAAAAAGGGGTATTTGCAGGTGTGTGCCCAGCGTACGCTGCCGTCGGGGAAGTCCTCCCGCTCCTCGGCGTTGAGCAACGGTGCGCCCGTGCGCATGATTTCCTGTTCATCGGCCAGCGCCTGCGCGGCGTGCTTGTCGCCAAAGAAATCCGCATCGGTACGCCCGATCACCTGCTCGACCACGTTGCACCCCAAGTAACGCACCAGAGTGCGGCTGACGCAGACAAACCGGCTTTGGCGGTCTTTGAAATAAATCGCCTCGGCGGCGTTCTGCAAAAGTACCGTTAACAGCGAGGTGGGGTCGGAGGGTGGCATGGGCATGACGGGCGGAATGGACGAAGGTGCGACGCGTTACCTTTCGTGGTGAGCGCGTCAAAGTGAGTATATCGGCACAACCCGGCAAAAACTTGAGCCGCGAGGTGCTGCGCCGAGGATCCGCCGGGGGCAATGGCCCTCGGTTAACCCCGAAACACATCGTAAGACCTGATTTTTTATGGCCAATGCGATGGTCGTGAACCCTATGCATGGGGGGCGGTCGGCGATTGTATGTCTCCTACACACACACACGCCCTGCTTACCGTTTTGATGGAGCACTTTCGGACCCTCGACATCCGTTTTAAGCGCAGGAGGATATGGACGCCTGAAAGGGTGGTGGTGGGGATGCTCACGCTGATATCACAGCCTTGCATGTCCTCGGTGGAGAAGCTCATGTCGGAGCTTGTGGAACCGTTTCTGCTGCCGTGCATTCCGTCTGACTCGACCTTCGTCGAGGCGCGGCAGAAGTTTGCCAAACAGTTCCCGACGGCCATGCGGGATCTGTGGCAGCGTCTGGTCGAACATGCGGTAAAGTTGATTGCCAAGTCCCGCCGGACCGTCGGCGGACTGCAATGGGTGGCGGTCGACGGCACGTGGGTTTGGGCACCTCACGAAGCCGGTAACGTCGCTCGCTGGGGGCAACCCAAAGCCGGTGAGGCAAAGAAGCTGCACTTCCCTCAGATGCTC